>VMTF01000146.1 GCA_013791705.1 Sphingomonadales bacterium
CATACGCCCTGCACCGCCGGGAATGACGGCCTGGCCGCTCGACGTCACTGCGCTGATGTCGGCACCGGACACGCTGCAAAGCCCGGAGGGAGACAGTATCATCGTCGGGCCAGATTCGGTTCATAGGCTCTGGCGTGACGGCTACACCAAGGGCGCGATGGCCGTTCTTTTGCCGCTCGACATGCTGTTCGCAGACCGCGCGGCCGCCGCGATCCGTTTCTGGAATACCGCCATAGGCAACCGGGCGGGGCCTGATCCGAAGCCGCTCACACCCTATGCGCGCGGCCAGCTCATCCTCGCCATCCGTTTGCTCGATGCCGAACGGGATGGCGCCAGCGAACGCGAAATGGCGGAATATGTCCTGAACGAACGGGCGCGGACCCGGCGCGATTGGCTGGCGACCGAACATCGGTCACGTCTTCGCCGTTTGTTGAAGAAGGCGCACAAGCTGCTGAACGGCGGTTATTTGCAGATACTGTGTCCACCGCCGCGCCGCCGACGGTGCAAGGCGAAATAATTACACCCTCGGAAGATCGACTCTCCCTCTGCGCCGCCGCGCTTCGCCAATCTGCCCTCAGACGCGCTGACAGCCCCTGCTGTCCGCCTTGGCCCATTCGGAAGGCAGGACTGAGATGCACCCTGATACGGATTTCGACTCGCTGCCCGGATCGAAATATCTCCGGACGCCTGACGCGGCCCAGCTTCTCGGACTTTCTCCGCGAACACTCGAAAAACATCGCACGTTCGGAACCGGACCCACCTATCGCAAGCTCGGGGGCAGGATCGTCTATCGCGTGGATGACCTGCGCCATTGGGCCGATCGCGGCGTGCGCCAGTCAACCTCAGACCCAGGCGCGGGCACGGTGTTCGCCGCGAGACCTCTGACGGCCGAGGAAATGGCCGTAAGCGGCGGTCGCTGAACTATTATGGCCGGCAACCATCGACCACTGGGCCAGAGCGAACGCGCGCGCCTCGATCCGTTTGAGGCGCTTGCCGGAACCGTGCCGCCGCGCGACCAGCGCGACCTCATGGAGCGGCCGTTCTTCTCGCTGGCGAAGGCCCGACGCATTGCGCCGATCCTCTACAAATCCGGTGACACCGAAGTGCAGGTCTATGCTGTGCCCGAACATGGCCTCGCGACCATCTGGGATGCTGATGTGCTGATCTGGGCCGCGAGCCAGCTCCTTGCCGCCGACGATCGCGGACTGTCGACGTCCCGTTTTTTCCGCTTCACGCCCTATCAGCTGCTAACCTCCATCGGCAGGGGAACGGGCGCGCGCAACTACCACCTTCTCAAGGGCGCTCTGACGCGGTTGCAATCGACGGTCGTGCGCACCACCATTCGACACGGCGAGCATTGGCGGCGCCAGCAATTCTCCTGGATCAATGAATGGGAAGAGCTCGCCACACGAACGGGCCGTATCGAAGGCATGGAATTCGTGTTGCCCGACTGGTTCTACCAGGGTGTTCTCGATCGCCGGCTCGTGCTGGCGATAGATCCGGGCTACTTCCGGCTCACCGGCGGCATTGAGCGCTGGCTTTATCGGGTCGCGCGCAAACATGCCGGCCGGCAGCCCAATGGCTGGCGTTTCGAACTCCGCCACCTTCATGCCAAAAGCGCCAGTCAATCGCGCTTCTCCGATTTCGCGCTCCATATTCGCGCCATCGTGCGGAGCCAATCACTCCCCGGCTACGTCCTGGAACTTGTGCCAGGAACGGGTTCCGAGACCCTCCTCGTGATGCGACCGAGCGTCATTGAAATCGGCCTCCGGCCTGTGGATAACTTGCCGCGCCAGAAACGTCGTATCGGTACTTCGGACGCAATGCCTATCGGTACTTCGAACGCAGTTCTATCCGTACTTCGGACGCACGCATCTCAACTAAACCTTTGGCCTTCCAATAAAAAATCGGACTCTAAAGACTCTAAATCAGAATCTAAAGAAGTAGTAGAGACGCGCGGCGTTGGGGATAAGCCGCCTAATCCCTCAGCAAGCCCAAAGCATTTTGCTGGCTCCCGGTACGAACGGGAGCCCCGTTCATGATCGCCGCGCTCCTCAATCAGAAGGGCGGCGTCGGCAAGACCACGCTCGCGCTGCACCTCGCCGGACAATGGGCGAGCCAGGGGCGTCGCGTCCTGCTGATCGACGCCGATCCCCAGGGTTCCGCGCTCGACTGGTCGCAGCAACGCGCCGCCGAAGGGCTGCCCCGGCTATTCAGTGTGATCGGCCTCGCCCGCGACACCCTGCATATCGAAGCGCCCGAACTGGCGCGCGGCATGGATCATGTGGTCATCGACGGGCCGCCGCGTGTCGCCACCTTGTTGCGCTCGGCTCTGTTCGCCTGTGACCTCGCTTTAATCCCGGTGCAGCCATCCCCACTCGACGGTTGGGCGTCGGCCGAGATGCTGAAGCTGATCGACCAGGCGCGCATCTTCAAGCCCGAGATCGTCGCGCGCTTCCTCCTCAACCGCTACGCGGCGCGCACGCTGATCGCCCGCGCTACCGCCGAGAGCCTCGCCGAACACGACCCGCCGCTGCTGGCGCACCATGTCGGTCAG
Organism: Sphingomonadales bacterium; assembly: GCA_013791705.1. Taxonomy (GTDB): domain Bacteria; phylum Pseudomonadota; class Alphaproteobacteria; order Sphingomonadales; family Sphingomonadaceae; genus Novosphingobium. Next base: position 2,558 of record VMTF01000146.1, read on the forward strand.
CGCGTCGTCTTCGCCGACGCCATGCAGACCGGGCGGCTTGTGTCGGAAATCGATGCCGACAGCGCTGCCGCCCGTGAGATCGCCGCGCTGGCCGCCGAGATCGAGGCGATCAAATCATGACGCGCAAGCCCAAGACAGGTTTCGTGTCCCGGCCGGGCACGGCCGAGGCGTGGATTGCAGGGCCGGAGGACGCCGCAGCGCCAGCCGCTCCGCCACCGTCCGTCAACAGCGCCAGACTGACGATCGACGTGACGCCCAATTTGCGGCGACGTCTCAAACTCGCGGCGCTTCAGCGCGGCATTTCGGTCGCCGATATGCTGCGTGCGTTGCTGCATCGCGAGTATCCCGACGATGCAGGAAACGGGTCATGAGCGCCCCGAACCGTGACAATCGCACGCGTGTCGATCTGCTGTGGATCGAGCGCCGCATCGAACGCTGGATACGCTTTGGTCGCCTGGTCGAGGATCAGATTCTCGACCGCAGACGTCGCCGCGTCGCCTTCGCACCGGATAGCGTGTTCGCCTACGTCCGTTGGGCGTCCAACGACTTCGGCACGCTGGTGTCGCGCATCGACATACTGCGCGCGGTCATTCCGGGCGAACCCTATCAGACCGTACCGGGCGTCACCCCCGGCGGCGAGGTTCTGTTGCGCATCAACGGCTGGCCCAAGGTCCAACGCGTGTTCGAGGCGATTGACGCGGTGGACGTCCTGGACATCGACCCCGCCGACGCCGCGCCCGACCATTGGCGACACGTCCACAACCGTCTCGCGGCGCAGGAAAGCCCGCGCTCCTACACGCTGGAGCGCCATCGCGCCTGGCTCGCCCGCAAGGGAGCATTGCAATGATATTTCGCTGGGGAACGCTGGTGACGATGGTCGCGGCCGTCAACGTCGTCGCAATTTCGATGTGGATCAATCCGCCGCCGAAGCTGATCTGGAACGCTTCGGCCAGCGTACCGATCGGCTTCTACACGGTCCGTCCGGCCAGTGATCTGCGCATCGGCGATCTCGCCGTCGTGACCCCGCCTGACGATGTCGCCATGTTCCTTTCGGTGGGCGGATATCTGCCGCTCGGTGTGCCGCTAATCAAGCCGGTCGCAGCATTACCGGGACAGAATGTGTGCCGCAACGGGATCGCCATTACCATCGACGGAAAGTCGGTCGGCGCTGCGCGCGAACAGGACCGGCTGTATCGACCGCTACCCGTCTGGGAAGGGTGCCGCGTCATCGCCGCCGATGAGATCTTCTTCATGAACGCCGACCGCGGCGACAGCCTGGACGGCCGCTATTTCGGGCCGCTGCCCGCATCGTCCGTGGTCGGTCGCGCATCGCCGTTGCGCACGCGCGCACCGTCCTGATCGCTTTCCCCCTGCCAGCACAAAGGAGATTGGCAATGTACGCAGGCGCCTTCAAACTCACCCCGGACGGCTATTCGGGCCGCATCCGGATGTTCGGAATTGACGAAGCCGTCATCATCGTTCCCGCCGAACCTAACGACGCCGAGAACGCACCCAACTACCGGGTTCATCTCGACGAGGAAGCCGGCCCGGAGATCGGTGCGGGATGGAAGCGCGTCGGCGAGAAGGCCGGCGACTATGTGTCGATCGAGATCGACAGCGCGATCTTCGCAGGCCCGCCTTTGCGCGCCAATCTGTTCCGCGCCGATGACGACGGCACGACGTTCAACCTGTCGTGGAACCGTCCGCGACCGCGCGAAGATCGGAGCTGATCGGTTGCGCCCGCGTCGCCGTTCAAAGCGCGGCCGGGCGCTGTCGCTGGCGTGGCTCGCCGTCATAGCGAGCACGCCGGCGATGGTCTGGCCCGATCCCGCCGCTGCGCAAACCCGCCCCTCAGACCCCGTCGATCCGGTCGCCCAGCATGTCGCAGAAGCGTCGCGGCGGTTCGGTATTCCGCAGGCGTGGATATGGGCGGTGATGCGCGCCGAAAGCGCGGGCGACGTGCGCGCTGTCTCCCATGCCGGAGCGATGGGCCTGATGCAGATCATGCCCGCCACCTGGATCTATCTGCGCGGTCGATACAGTCTTGGCGACGATCCCTATCATGTCCGCGACAACATCATCGCGGGTACGGCCTATCTGCGCGAGCTGCATGACCGGTTTGGATCGCCCGGTTTTCTCGCCGCCTATAATGCGGGACCAGGACGCTATGAACAGCATCTCGCAACCGGCCGACCGCTCCCCCGAGAGACTCGCGCCTATCTCGCAATCCTCGCTCCGATGGTCGGCGGATCGCAGCCTGGCCGCGCAATGATCGCACCCGCCGATCCGTTGGCGTGGACGCGCGCGCCGCTATTCGCCATGCCCGCGGAGGACGCGCTTGCCGCATCGCAAGCCGCAGCCGAGATGCCGCCGGATGACGGAACGGCCGCACAGGCTGTAGCATCCGAAGAGCATCCCGACCGCTTGTTCATCCCTCTTTCCGGCCAGGAACCGTCATGACGCGGGCTGGCGTGCCCTGGCGCATCATAGGGTGCAAACGGATACAGGCAGTCAGAAGCTGTTGGAATTTGGGGAGAAGCAGGGATGCATGGCCAGATAAAAGGACCGCCGTCTCGCGGGGTCCATGTGGTTGGTTGTGCGTGCTTTTCTTGTCGGCTCCCAAAATGAGCCTGCCAGCGGCGCGTTCAAAAAACGACGTGAAATCAATCCGCGCGCGTATGGCGCCCACCATTCGGCCTGGAATCGGCGTCCGATGAGCACCCGCGACGATGATTTCACAGTTCGCCCAGGAAGGCCGCGCGACGGCGGCACGCAGGGCCGGCAGGCCAAGTCGTTCGTCGGCCAAGTGACGCGCGCGGCAAAGAAGGCCGGACACACCGGACGCGGCTTCGGCCCGCGCCGGAAAGGCGGCGGAGGATCGCGTTTCGGTCGCGGCAATGCCGCAGGGTCCAGCCGCGCAAGACGGCCCGACATGCGCCGTGTCATCGTCAAGATGCGGGTCGTGCGCCACGCTGGCACGAAGTTCCGGGCGGCGCCGATCGCCCGGCATGTGGCTTATCTGGAGCGCGAAGGCGTCACGTGTGATGGCGCGCCTGCCCAGATGTTTGATGCCGGCGCAGACCGGGCCGACGGCGAAGCCTTCGCCGCGCGCTGCGAGGATGACCGGCACCATTTTCGCTTCATCGTCTCGCCCGAGGATGCCGGCGAGATGCAGGACCTGCGGGCCTTCACCCGAGAGTTGATGGCCGACGCCCAGCGCGATCTCGGCACATCGCTCGATTGGGTGGCTGTCGATCACTGGAACACCGACAACCCTCATGTTCATGTGCTGGTGCGCGGCCGCGCCGATGATGGCGGCGACCTGGTTATCAGCCGCAACTATGTGCGCGAGGGGTTCAGGAGCCGGGCGGAGGATCGCGTCACGCTCGAACTCGGTCCGCGTAGCGAGCGTGAGATCCAGGCGGCGCTGCGCAAGGACGTCGAGGCTGAGCGCTGGACTAGGCTGGACCGGACTTTGCGCGACATCGCCGACCATCATGGCGGCATCGTCGACCTTCGCCCCGAAAACGGTTCGCACGATCCGGAGGAACGACGCCTGCTGGTCGGCCGTGCACAGAAGCTCGAACGGCTTGGCCTCGCCGATCAGATTGGCCCCGCGTCATGGACGCTGAAGCCCGGCGGCGAGGAAACTTTGCGCGCGCTGTCGATCCGCGGCGACATCATCAAGACCATGCACGCGGCGATGTCGCGCGATGTCGGCACACCCGATATCGCGTCCTTCGCGATCCATGACGAGCAGGTCGGCGATCCCGTGCTGGGCCGCCTGATCGAACGCGGTCTGCATGACGAACTGGCGGGCACAGCCTATGCCGTCGTTGAAGGCGTGGACGGGCGCACCCATCATCTGCGGTTCAGCGATATCGACATGACGGGCGACGCAAGGCCGGGGGCGATTGTCGAACTGCGGTCCTGGGAGGACAACAAGGGCCAGCAACGGCATTCGCTCGCCACCCGTTCCGATCTCCCGTTGGACCGGCAGGTCACGGCCGAAGGCGCCACCTGGCTCGACCGCCATCTGATCGATCGCGATCCACCCCCGCTGGGCGGTGGGTTCGGCGCAGCGATGTCGCACGCGCTCGATGCCCGCGCCGATCATCTCGTTGATGAGGGATTGGCGCGACGGCAGGGTCAGCGCTTCATCTTCGCCCGTAATCTGATCGGCACGCTGAAGCAGCGCGAACTGGACCGCGTCATCGGTCGGATCGCCGCCGATACAGGGCTTCCACACAAGCCATCAGCTCCCGGCGATCATGTCACCGGAGTTTATCGCCGGCGCCTCACTCTGGCGTCGGGCCGCTTCGCGATGCTGGACGACGGGCTTGGGTTCCAGCTCGTGCCGTGGCGGCCGGCGCTCGATCCGCAGCTTGGCAAACACATCTCCGGCACGATGGCAGTCGGCGGCGGAGTGGATTGGAGTTTCGGCAAGCAAAGGGGGTTAGGAATTTAACCCGGATCGCAAATAGTCCATCGCTGTGATCCTTGAAGGATCCGGGAAGCGAAGGGCGAAGCATGACATTGGTATTGACGGCCATAACCCCTCGCTATGTTGTGCAGGCCGCGGATCGGCTGCTGACGAAAGGAACCTCCGTCCACGACACGGTGGCGAATAAGACCATCATCTATCGCACGAGAGAGGGGGTCATGGTGCTGTCCTATTCCGGCATCGCCTATCTTGGTCGTCAACCCATGGATGAGTGGATCGCTGAACAGCTTTGGGGCGATGCTATCGGCCGCGGACCGGACGGCAATGGCCCCGCCGCCATTATGATGGGGCAACGCCCGAACGACTTGACGATCGACCAGACAATCGCCGTGCTGAAGCGGCGCATCGACAGCATTCCTCAGCGAACCATCAACCTAGGAGGCCTCTACCTTGCTATCGCCGGGTGGCGTGTGAGCCGTGAAACGCCTCGCCCATTCCTGATCGAGATCGAACGGGAGCCCAAGGCGACCGCCGCGACAGTGACCGGGACTCCGCGACGCGAACGGTTCGGACGGGAGTTTGCGATCGGCAGAATTGGCGCCTATGTCGCGCCACGCGTGCTGAACGCCGCGTTCGATCGCTATCGGGCAAGTCGGACGCTTGCCATGGAAGATGTCGAACGAACATTCGTCGATCTCATTCGATCGGTAGCCTATCGAAATCGCACTGTGGGCCCGAACGTCCTCTGCACGATGTTCCCAATCGACGGCCCCGCTCTGTGCCGCTTTCATCCGGCAGTGCCCCACGCAGCACGGTTGGTTTCTGCTCGCGGCGAGATGATCGTACCTGTCGCGCATACGCCCTGGATCATGTCGTCCAACAGCCTTCAGGCGCCGCAGATGACCAGCGGCCAGTCGATCTCCGACCTTGATGGCTGTCCGCTCGTGTTCGATGCGCCGATGGCCGACAACGGCCTATTGGCGGTCGCTGCGTCTCTGCCGCGTCCCGGACCCTGACCCCGTAGTTCTACGCCATTCCCTGTCTTTGCACGCCATAGCCGCCGTTACTTCGACACGCGCTCAAAACCCCTTGTAAGACCGCCCACCGACTCCCGACCTTCAAGGCATTTGCCGGGAGGGAAGGGCCGTGTCCGCTACCAAAATTCTCTGGGGCCAGATCCTCGTGGTGTTCGCCATCGTGCTGGCGTCGGTCTGGTCCGCAACCCAGTGGACGGCGACGGCGCTCGGCCACCAACACCAGCTCGGTCCTCCCTGGTTCATAGCGTTCGACGTGCTGGTCTATCCGCCGCCTGCCTTTTTCTGGTGGTGGTTTTCGTTCGACGCCTATGCGCCCGATATCTTCCAGCGCGGCGCCTATATCGCGGTATCCGGCGGCTTCGTGTCGATCATCGTCGCCATCGGCATGTCGGTGTGGCGCGCGAGAGAGATCCGCAACGCCGAGACCTTCGGCACCGCGCGTTGGGCGACGGTCAAGGAAATCCGCGGCGCCGGCCTGCTGGGCGATGTCGGCGTGGTGCTAGGCCGATTCGAACGTGAGTATCTGCGCCACGACGGCCCCGAGCATGTGCTGTGCTTCGCACCAACCCGCAGCGGCAAGGGCGTCGGCCTGGTGGTGCCCTCGCTACTGACCTGGCCCGGATCGGCCATCGTCCACGACATCAAGGGCGAGAACTGGGGCCTGACCGCAGGCTTTCGCGCCCGATTTGGCAAGGTGTTGCTGTTCGATCCGACCAATGCGGCTTCGGCCGCCTACAACCCGCTGCTCGAAGTCCGGCGCGGCGAATGGGAGGTGCGCGACGTCCAGAATGTCGCCGACGTCCTGGTCGACCCGGAAGGGAGCCTTGAGAAACGCAACCATTGGGAAAAGACCAGCCACGCCCTGCTGGTCGGCACGATCCTCCATGTCCTTTATGCGGAGCCCGACAAGACGCTGGCCGGCGTCGCCAACTTCCTGTCGGACCCCAAGCGGCCGATGGAAACCACGCTGAAGGCAATGATGCTCACCCCGCATCTGGGCGACGCCGGCGTCCATCCCGTCGTCGCCTCGGCCGCGCGCGAGCTGCTCAACAAATCCGAGAATGAGCGCTCCGGCGTGCGGTCGACCGCCATGTCGTTCCTGGGATTATACCGCGATCCCGTCGTCGCGGCCGTCACCCGCCAATGCGACTGGCGCATTGCCGATCTGGTCGATGGCGACCATCCGGTGTCGCTCTATCTGGTGGTGCCGCCCAGCGACATCAGCCGAACCAAGCCGCTCATCCGCCTGATCCTCAACCAGATCGGACGCCGGCTGACCGAGGACCTGAAGGCCAAGGACGGGCGGCATCGGTTACTGTTGATGCTCGACGAGTTTCCGGCGCTGGGGCGGCTCGACTTCTTCGAGAGCGCGCTGGCGTTCATGGCGGGCTACGGGATGAAGGCGTTCCTGATCGCCCAATCGCTCAACCAGATCGAGAAGGCCTACGGGCCGAACAACGCGATCCTCGATAATTGCCATGTTCGGGTGTCATTCGCCACTAATGACGAGCGCACCGCCAAACGGGTGTCCGACGCACTCGGCACCGCCACCGAGATGCGGGCGATGAAGAACTATGCCGGGCATCGGCTGTCGCCCTGGCTCGGCCATCTCATGGTCTCGCGCTCGGAGACCGCTCGCCAACTTATGACCCCAGGCGAGATCATGCAGCTTCCGCCCGATGATGAGATCGTCATGATCGCGGGTGTGCCGCCGGTGCGCGCGAAGAAAGCGCGCTACTTCACCGATCGGCGGTTCACGGCGCGACTGTTGCCCGCGCCCAAAACCCAGCGATCCACGACCGCGCCGCGCCCCGATGATTGGACGGCATTGGCGGCGCCGCCGCGCCCGGTTCTCGCGGACCCGACATCCGCCGACGGATCGAACCATAGACCCGGCAAACCGGCCAAACCCACATCCGCGAGCCAGAGCGACACCGCCAACGCCAATATCCGCCGCGAACCGGGCCTGCCCGATCATGAGGAAGTGGTGCGTGAGACGCCGCCACCAAGACAGGAATTCGCGTTCGACGACACGGATGCTGCCGACAATGATGCCGCGATACAGCGCCGGATGCAGCGTCTCGCGCGTCAGGCCAGCCTCGACCCCGGCGACGGCATCCAGCTCTGAGACGAAGGAAACGCCATGCGCATCAAACACACATTCCGTCTCCCCGCCGATCTCTCCGGACGGCGCGCCGCGTTTGGGGCGCGGGAGCGCCGTGCCCCCACCCACCTTGTGGCGGGGGGCGTGGGATTCTTCAGGTCGCCCGATGGCTGAGCGCGGGTGGGGG
>VMTF01000098.1 GCA_013791705.1 Sphingomonadales bacterium
AATTATTCAGACAATATTATCCCCGCCGTCATTGCCCCCAATTAATAGTTTTAGATATTCTTGAAGACGTAGAAAGGGGTAATCCCACGCCTGATCCGGAAGCCGCACCGGGGGGCGAGGGGGCGATGGCCCCCTCGCTTGTTCTTTGCCCTTCCCCCTTTTCCGCGCCCTGCGAGCCTTTCGCCTTGCCGGCCGGCCTGTTCCGGCGGGGCGGAGGGGGGCGCGCGGCCTTCGACAGGCTCAGCCCTCAGCGCCCACTCTTCCGCTCAATCCCAGGCGGGGTGGAGCTGGCGTTCGCGGCAGACATCCTGGGCTTCGACGTTCTGGCCGGACAGGGCCTGGCCTTCGGGGGTCGAAACCAGCCAGGCGGCTACTGCGCCGATAGCCGAGGGGGGGCAGACGCCGATGCGGGACGAGCCGCCGCTGGCGGCGATGGCGACCTTGCGTTCGGTCTGCACTTCGCCGGGCTGGAGATTGAAGGTGCGGATGCCGTGCTGGCTGAATTCGGCGTGGATCGCGCCGGCGAGCATGTGGCCGGAGGCTTTGCCGACCGCATAGCCGAGGCCCCACCCGGCGACGCCCGGAGGCCCCGGAGGCACGGTGAAGCCGGCCGAAGAGGTGACGGTGATGAGTTGGCCCTCGCCGCGTTCCAGCATTCCGGGGAGGAACAGGCGGGTGAGGATGATCGGCGCGATGGTGTGGGCTTCCCAGAAGTTGTCGTAGGCCGGGGTTGGCACATCGAGGAACGATTCCGACAGGCCAGGGCCGATGTGGCGGCCATTGTTGACCAGCAGATCGAGCCCGCCCCAGGCATCGAGCAGCATTTGCCCGGCCGCGCCGACCGCGCCGCGATCGGTGAGGTCCATCGCGACGGCGAGGCCGCGGGCGCCGCGCTGTTCGATTTCAGCCACGGTTTCGGCGAGGCTGCCGGGCATGGCCACGGTGCTGGCGAGGCCCGGGCCGTTGTCGTGCTTCTCGCCGGGATTGACCGTGCGGCCGGAGACGGCGACGTCGTAGCCGTTTTCGGCCAGCGCCAGCGCGATGGCCTTGCCGATGCCGCGACTGGCGCCGGTTACGAGTGCCCGTTTGTTGGCCATTTTCGATTATTCCTTCACTGAATCAGTCGGCTTGTGGCGGGCATGATGGCGCGGGATGCGGCGGCTTTGCCAGTGCGGCGGCAAACAACATGGACATGTTTGGCCGGACAGAACGGCGCCGACCGGGGGATTGGGCAGGGTTGTTCAGCGTCCGGCGTCGATCATGCTGCCGCCATCGACCATCAGGGTATGTCCGGTCATGTAGCGGGATTCCGGCGACGCGAGGAACAGCACGACGGGGGCGACATCCTCTTGCGGGGAGCCGGCATAGCCGAGCGGGATCGCGGCGATGAAGTCGGCGACTTCGGCATCGCCTTCGGCTTCGGTGAGCGCGTCGGTCATCGCGATCGGGCAGACGACGTTCACGTTGATCTTGTACTTGGCCCATTCGCGCGCGGCGACGCGGGTGGTGGCGCGGATCGCTTCCTTGGCGGCGGCATAGGCGAAGTAGGGCGAGAACCCGCCGATGCCCGCGCCCGAGCCGAAGTTGATCACCTTGCCCTGGTTCGCCTTGAGGTGGGGGAAGCAGGCCCGCATGAAGTGGACGGTGGCATGGAAGCCGGTGTTCATCAGCCGGTCGAGCACGTCGTCGGGCGTGCGCAGGAACGAATATTGGGAATCGCTGGTATCGTGCGCGTTGTTGACGAGGATATCGACCGGGCCGAGTTCGGCGGCGATGCGTTCGACGGCGGCGTAGATCTGGTCCCTGCTCGCGACATCGCAGGGGACTGCGAGGGCCTGGCCACCGGCCGCGACGATTTCCGCGACGCCGCTTTCAAGCGAGGCGGCGGTTCGCCCGACCAGCGCTACCCTGGCGCCCTCGGCCGCGAAGGCCAGCGCGCAGGCCCGGCCGATGCCGCGGCCCGCGCCGGTGACGAGGGCGACCTTGCCGGTGAATCTTTGCATGGGGTGTTCCTTCATGATGTGTCGGTGGCGCTGGTGGGGAAGAAGGCGATGACGCGCAGTTCGACGCTCTGGCGCGGAGGGCTGCCGGGCTTGCTGGCGGGATCGACGAAGGCGCCGTGCGCGACGCGGTCGGCATGGTCCGGGCGAGAGTCCCACTGCTTGAAGACGACTGCTTCTTCGGGGAGCATGTCGGCGAAGTAGTACCATTGCTGGCCGGGAGCGTGGGCGAGGTGGAAGTAGCGGATCTGCTCGGGCAGGTATTCGTCCTGCGTAAGACTCTGGTCGAGCCCGGTGGAGAAGGCGTCGACCAGATCGGCATCGGTGAAGCTGACCGCGCTGCAGAAGGCGAGCGGGTTGTTTTCGACCCGGCGGATCGGCTTCCAGATATTGTAGACGGCGAACGGCGCGGCGGCGTAGCGGGCGGGATAGGTTGCGGGCAGGAGATGCGCCGCCCAATCGCGGAACATCGTCTCGTCGCCATCAAGGTGCGCGCGCGCGGCGTAGCTGAGAACGCGGTTGGCCGCGAGATCGGCCCGCTGGCGCTTCAGGCCGGGTTCGGCACGAACGACCGTTTCGAGCAGGAAGACCTCGGGCGTACCGGATAGCCGGGCGATCAGATCGAGCGTGGGCGGGACGAGGACGTTCGCAACCGCGTCCTGATCGAAGTAGTCATCGAGCGTGACCGGGTGAGCGTGAAGCTCAATACCCTCGCGATCAAGCGAGAGCCGGCCGGCAATGGGCCGGGCATCGGTGATGCGGATGCGGCGCTGTTCGATGTATTCGGGCCAGCGCGGATCGACCGGGGAGAGGTCGGGTGATTTGCCGGGAATGCCGAAGCCCATGTCCGTCTCGACGTCGCGCGCCTGCAGCACTTGTTCGCCCATCATCGCTCTCTGCCCGGATGCATGTGTTTTGCAGCATGATTTGCCCAAAACGCGAGTCTGGCAAATGCAAACGGCCCGGCGGGGCGATGATCATGTGGGGGATCGGGTGGAAGTCAGCGTTCGAGCAGGGGTTTCAGGTAGTGCCCGGTGAAGCTGCGGGGGTGGGCGGCGACCTGTTCGGGGGTGCCTTCGGCGACCAGCTCGCCGCCGCGCACGCCGCCTTCGGGGCCGAGGTCGAGGATCCAGTCGGCGGTCTTGATGACGTCGAGGTTGTGTTCGATCACGACCACCGAATTGCCCTGATCGACCAGGCGGTGAAGCACTTCGAGCAGTTTGCGCACATCCTCGAAGTGGAGGCCGGTGGTGGGCTCGTCGAGGATATAGAGCGTCTGCCCGGTCGAGCGGCGGGAGAGTTCCTTGGCGAGCTTGACCCGCTGGGCCTCGCCGCCAGATAGCGTGGTGGCCTGCTGGCCGACCTTGACGTAGCCGAGGCCGACTTCATTCAACATGTGCATCTTGTCGCGGATCGGCGGGACGGCCTTGAAGAACTCCTCGGCGTCCTCGATCGTCATGTCGAGAACGTCAGCGATGCTGTGGCCCTTGAACTTCACTTCGAGCGTTTCGCGGTTGTAGCGCTTGCCGCCGCATTCCTCGCAGGTGACGTAGACATCGGGCAGGAAGTGCATCTCGATCTTGATGAGGCCATCGCCATGGCACTTCTCGCAGCGGCCGCCCTTGACGTTGAAGCTGAATCGCCCGGCCTTGTAGCCGCGCGCGGCCGATTCGGGCAGGCCGGCGAACCAGTCGCGGATCTGGGTGAAGGCGCCGGTATAGGTCGCCGGGTTCGAGCGCGGGGTGCGGCCGATCGGCGACTGGTCGATTTCGATCACCTTGTCGCACAGTTCGAGGCCGGTGATCTTGTCATGCGGCCCGGCAATAACGCGCGCACCGTTTAGCACCCGGGCGGCCCCGGCGTGGAGCGTATCGAGCGTGAGGCTGGACTTGCCCGAGCCGGAAACGCCGGTGACGCAGGTGAAGGTGCCGAGCGGGATCGACGCGGTGACGCCCTTGAGGTTGTTGGCGCGGGCATTGTGGACGGTGAGCTGGTGGCCGTTGCCCTTGCGGCGCTTGGCCGGAACCTCGATCTTGCGGCGGCCGGAGAGATATTGGCCGGTGAGGCTGTGCTCGGCTTTGAGGATATCCGCGAGGCTGCCTTGCGCGACAATCTCGCCGCCGTGGACACCGGCGCCTGGTCCGAGATCGAGGATATGGTCGGCGGTGCGGATCGCGTCCTCGTCATATTCGACCACGATCACGGTGTTGCCGAGATCGCGCAGCCGCCGCAGCGTGGCGAGCAACATGTCGTTGTCGCGCTGGTGGAGACCGATCGAGGGTTCATCGAGCACATAGAGCACGCCGGAGAGGCCCGAGCCGATCTGCGAGGCCAGGCGGATGCGCTGGCTTTCGCCGCCGGACAGCGTACCTGAAGTTCGATCGAGGTTCAGATAATCGAGCCCGACATTGTTGAGGAACCCGAGCCGTTCGTTGATCTCCTTGAGGATCGACTTGGCGATCTGGCTTTGCTGCGCGGTAAGCTGTTGGTCCAGCTCGGAGAACCACGCCACCGCATCCGAAACCGAAAGATGCGTGACCGACGAGATATCGCGGGCGGCGACCTTGACTGACAGCGCCTCCGGCTTGAGCCGCGCGCCGTGGCACACCTCGCAGGGTTGCGCGGTCTGGAACTTGCCGAGCTCCTCGCGCATCCACGCGCTTTCGGTCTGCAGCATCCGGCGGTTGAGATTGCCGATCACACCCTCGAACGCCTTCTTGACGGTGTAGGACTTCTTGCCGTCGATAAAGGTGAGCGGGACCGGCTTGCCGCCGGTGCCGTGGAGGATGATCAGCCGCACTTCGCCAGAAAGATGGTCCCACGGGGTTTCGAGGCTGAAGCCGAATTCGGCCGCGAGGCTGGCGAGCACCTGCATGTAATAGGGCGATGGCGGGTTGGACTTGGCCCAGGGCATGATCGCGCCCTGCTTGAGGCTGAGGGCTTCGTTGGGGACGACCAGTTGTTCGTCGAACAGCAACTTTTCGCCGAGGCCGTCGCAGGCCGGACAAGCACCTTGCGGGGCGTTGAACGAGAACAGGCGCGGCTCGATCGATTCGATGGTGAAGCCGGAAACCGGGCAGGCGAACTTTTCGGAAAAGACGATCCGGTTGGCGGGGAGGCCGGCACCCTTGAGGCCCTTGGCTGGCGCGTGGCCTTCGACAGGCTCAGGCTGAGCGGGGTGTGTTTGTGGATCAAGTCCGATATCCGCTCGTGCTGAGCCTGTTGAAGCACCCGCAGTGACTTCCGCCACGGTGCCATCGGCGAGATCGAGATAGACCAGCCCGTCGGCCAGCTTCAGGGCCTGCTCGAAGCTGTCGGCCAGCCGGGTCTGGATGCCGTCCCGCACCGCGATACGATCGACTACCACTTCGATATCGTGCTTGAACTTCTTGTCGAGCGCGGGGGCGTCTTCTATGGCGAGCATCTCGCCATCGATCCGCACGCGGGTATAGCCGGCCTTCTGCCACTCGGCGAGTTCCTTGCGGTATTCCCCCTTGCGGCCACGCACGACCGGCGCGAGCAGATAGGCGCGGGTGCCCTCGGGCAGCGCCATCACCCGGTCGACCATCTGGCTGACGCTTTGCGCCGCGATCGGCAGGCCGGTGGCGGGCGAATAGGGCACGCCGACCCGCGCCCACAGCAGGCGCATGTAATCGTAAATCTCGGTGACAGTGGCGACCGTGGAACGTGGATTGCGGCTGGTGGTCTTCTGCTCGATCGAGATCGCCGGGGAGAGCCCGTCGATATGCTCGACATCGGGCTTCTGCATCATTTCGAGGAACTGGCGGGCATAGGCCGAGAGGCTCTCGACATAGCGGCGTTGGCCCTCGGCATAGATCGTGTCGAACGCGAGGCTCGACTTGCCCGAGCCGGACAGGCCGGTGATGACGATCAGGCTATCGCGCGGCAGCTCGACGTCAAAGCCCTTGAGGTTGTGCTCACGGGCACCCCGGACAGTGATCATGGGCACGGGTGTTTTGGCGAGGGACATGCGCAGGCGTGTTCCACATTTGTTCAGGGGAGGCAAGAGGGCGAATGCCCGGTCTGGCCTATGTGGGACGAGCGCGCGCCGGATGCAACTTGGCAAAGCAGGCAGATGGAGCGGGCAGCTCAGCCAAGGGCCAGCGCCCTTGCGCCCGGTTCGCCGAGCCAGCGGGCCGGTACGCCCCAGATGTTTTCGATCAGCTCGGCGGTCAGCGCGGTTTCGGGCGGGCCATCGGCGGCGACCGCGCCATTGGCGAGGACGATCACGCGGGCCGCGTGGTTCATCGCGGTGGCGAGATCGTGGAGCACGAGGACCACGCCCCTGCCCTCATGCGCCTGGGCCTTGAGCCGGGCGACGAGCGCGGCGGCGTGGGCGAGATCGAGATTGGCGAGCGGTTCGTCGGCGAGCAGCCACTGTGGCCGTCCGGCGAGAACGCGGGCGGCGAGTGCGCGCGCGCGTTCGCCGCCCGAAAGGCGCGAGAGCGGACGGTGGCGGAACGCTTCGAGGTCCATCGCCGCGAGCGCTTCGGCGGTGGCGGCGTCATCCTCGGCCGGGCTGGTGTGCGGGCGGTGAAGCGGCGCGCCCTGCCACGGCAGGCGGCCGAGGCGGACGAGCGTTTCGACGTGCACGTCCCACGCGACTTCGGGGCTTTGCGGCAGATAACCGATGCGGCGCGCGCGGGTGCGCGGGGGGAACTGCACGAGCGGGGTTCCACTGAGGGCGACAGTGCCTTGAGTGGGCACAAGCAGCCCGGCGAGGCACGCAAGTAGCGTCGATTTGCCCGCGCCGTTGGGGCCGAGAATCGCGGTGACTTCACCGGGACCAAGCGTGAGCGACACGTCATGCAGGCGGCTCGGCAGGGTGAGGTTTTGGGCGGACAACATCAGGCCAGCCCTCCATCCAGCGTGGGCGAACGGCGCAGGCGCAGCAGCAGGGCGAGGAAGAACGGCGCGCCGACCAGGCTGAGCGCGATGCCGAGGCGCAGTTCGCTGACGAGAGGAAGCACCCGGCAGAGGCAATCGGCGACCAGCACCAGCAGCGCTCCGGCCAGTGCCGAAGGGACGATCAGGCGCGAGGGGCGGCGGTCGGTGAACGGCCGGACGAGGTGCGGCACGATCAGCCCGACGAAGCCGACAATCCCCGCCACCGCGACTCCCGAGCCGACCGTGAGGCCGACCCCGGCGATCAGCAGGGCCTGCAGGCGGCGCGGGTCCAGACCGAGCGAGCGAGCGGCGGTTGCTCCCAGGATCAGCGCATCGAGCCCGGGACCGGCGGCGCGCAGGGCCGCGAGCCCGGCGAGGGTGAGCGGAGCGCAAATCCAGACTTCGTGCCAGCCCCGGTCGGTCAGCGCGCCCATCAGCCAGGTGACGATTTCCGACAGGGCAAAGGCCGTGGGCGAGAGGCTGATCGCCAGGCTCATCAGCGCGCCGGCGAGGCTGGCGATCATCATGCCCGCGAGGGTGAACAACGCGACGCCGCCGCTGCGTCCGGCAATCAGGCCGAGCAGCGCCATCGCCCCGCCAGCGCCGATCAGGGCGAACAGCGGGAGCGTCCAGGCGGCGGCGGAGAGCCCGGTCCAGAACGCGAAGACCGCGCCCAGCGCGGCCGCCGGGGCGATGCCGAACAGGCCGGGATCGGCCAGCGGATTGCGCAAGTAGCCCTGCATCGCCGCCCCTGCCCCGCCCAGCCCCGCCCCGATCGCGAGCGTGAGCAAGGCGCGCGGCAGGCGCAGTTCGAGCAGGATGACGCCCGCGTTGGGGACTGCCGGGTGGAACGGATCGATCCAGACCTTGCCCGCGAGCAGCGAGAGCGGAACCGCGAGGATCAGGGCCGCGAGGAGCGTGAGATTGAGCCGGGTCACAGCGCGCGCCGCACTTGCGCGAGCCGCGCGGCGGCGGGGATGATGGTCGGGCCGCCGCACCACAGCAGCGCGGGCGCGAGGGGTTCGCGGGCGGTGTGGGTGAGCGCTGCGAGCGCGGGATGGGCGAGCAGGCGATCTTCCGCCGAACGGGCGTTACCAGCGGCGAGGATCACGCGCGGGGGATCGGCCAGCATCCGTTCGAGCGGGAGATAATCGGCCTGGCCCAGCCCGCGCGTGGCGCTGAGGCTGGTGAAGCCGGTTCGGCGCAGCAAATCGGCGATCAGGGTGGCATCGCCCGGAACGATTCCGCCGGCTTGCCAGACGATTGCGGAAACGGGCGGGCCGGATGGCGCGGCGGCTTCCCGCAGCGCGCTTTCGATCCGCGCGACGAGCGCCTCGCCGCGTTCGGGATGCCCGGTCAGGCGGGCGATCCGGCGGACTTGGGCGATGCTTTCATCGACCGAGGAGGCAATCGGCAGTTCGGCCAGCGGGATGTGGAGCCGCGCCAGCGCGCTCCGGGTGGCGGGGCTGATGAAATTGCCCGAGATCACCAGGTCGGGCCTGAGGGCGACAATTTCCTCGACCGTGCCGGTCGTCGCGGGCAAGCGGCGGGCGAACGCGACGTCCATCGAGCTGGAGGCCGGGCTGCGGCTATAGGCCGAAAGCGCGGCGATCTGCCCCGGCGCTGCGACTTCGGCGAGGATCGCATCGGTGCAGGGATTGAGGCTGACGATGGACGGGTGGGCGCGGGGCTTCGGCGCGGAAGCGGGGGGGGGGGGGCGGCGGCGGCGCGGGGGCCCCCCCCCCGCCGCCCGCCCCCCCCCCCCCCCGCCCCCCGGCCGCCGCGCGCCCGCCCCC
>VMTF01000129.1 GCA_013791705.1 Sphingomonadales bacterium
ACACCACGGCGACCACCAGCGCGGCCATGCCGATCCACACCGCCGCACGTTTGACTGCGGCGCGCAGGCCATCGGCGGCAAAGTCGGTTGGGCCGGCGCGGGGTACCGGTACTCCGCCGCTGGTCGGCGCCGCGCCGGGAGCCGGTTCGGCCGGATCGTCGATGCCGCTCATGGCGCGGTTTCCGGGGTGGCCGGCTGCAACAGCGGCGGACGCAGGCTGGTCCACGCGCGGCCGTTGCGCAAGGAGCTCCACCAGGTCAGCGGGTTCCAGGTTTCGGTGCCGTTCAGCGAGAAGGTGATGAACTCCGCCCGCCCGCCGATGTCGGACAGCGGCACCGGTCCGCCGAGCCCGTTTTCCCACAACGCCGCGCGGCTATCGGCGGAATGGTCGCGGTTGTCGCCCATCAGGAAGACATGGCCGGGCGGGACGGTGATCTCGGCGAAGTGGTCGAGATCCTCGTCGATGTGATCGATGACCTGATAGGTCGCGCCATTGGGCAGCGTCTCGCGAAAAGTTGGCATCTCATAGACGTCGCGTCCGTTCGGCAGCCGCTGGCGATAGGCGGCGAAGGCGTCATAACACGGCCCGGCGGCCCCGCCGTCATTACATTTCAGCGGATCGTCGGCGGGAATCCGCACGGGTGGCTCGATCGTTTGCGGCACCGGTTTGCCGTTCAGGATGATCTGGCCGTTGATCACCGCGATCCGGTCGCCGGGCAGGGCGACCACGCGCTTGATCAGGTCGTCGGTGCGGTTGGGCGGCACCACGATGACGATGTCGCCATATTCGGGCGTCCGGCCCAGCACGCTCCACGTGCCGCGCGGGAACACGTGAAACGAGGCGGACGACCAGTTCCAGCCATAGGGCCACTTCGAAACCACCAGCCGGTCGCCAACCAGCAGGTTCGGCATCATCGAGATCGAGGGAATGTAGAACGGCTTGGCCACGAACGAATGGAACGCCAGCACGGCCAGCAGCATCACCGCGAGCCCGCGAATTTCGGCAAACCAGTTTATGCCGGTGGTCGCGGTGGGCTGTTCCGGGGAGGTCTCGGTCACGTCGGTCCGTTCGTGAAGTGTGTTGCCGGGGCAATACGGAGGGTTATGCGGGGATGCAATCGGCTTGAGCGCACCCCTGCAGCGCGCGCGCTTCGATCACCACGAAAGCCTGCGCCCAGGGATGGTCGTCGGTCAGCGTCAGGTGGACAACCGCCTCGTAGCCGGCCGGGGTGATCCCGGCCAGCCGCTCGGCGGCACCGCCGGTCAGCGCCAGCGTCGGCGCGCCCGAAGGGCCGTTGACCACGCCGATGTCCTTCATGAACACGCCGCGTTTGAACCCGGTCCCGACCGCTTTCGCAAATGCTTCCTTCGCCGCGAACCGCTTGGCCAGCGTGCCCGCCTTGGTGAAGGGGCGCCGGTTGGCCTTGGCCCGTTCGATCTCGGTAAACACCCGCAGCTCGAACCGCTCGCCGAAACGACCGAGAGAATTCTGGATTCGCTCGATATTGCACAAGTCAGAGCCCAGGCCGATGATCATCGCGCCGCATCCATCAATTCGCGCATCCGCCGCACCGCTGCGTCCAGCCCGACGAAGATCGCCTCGCCGATCAGATAGTGCCCGATGTTGAGTTCGGCCAGTTGGGGGATCGCGGCGACCGGCTGGACATTGTCATAGGTCAGCCCGTGTCCGGCGTGCGGCTCGATCCCGTTCTTGACCGCGAGCGCGGCCATATCGGCGAGTCGCTTCAGTTCCGCCGCGCGGGCCTCGCCCTCGGCATGGGCATATTCGCCGGTGTGAAACTCCACGACCGGCACACACAGGTTCATCGCCGCTTCGATCTGGCGCGGTTCCGGCGCGATGAACAGGCTCACCCTGATCCCGGCGTCCGCCAGCCGCGCGACGATCGGGGCGAGGCGATTGTGCTGGCCGGCGGCGTCGAGCCCGCCCTCGGTGGTGCGCTCCTCGCGCCGTTCGGGCACGATGCAGGCGGCGTGCGGCCGATGGCGCAGCGCGATCGCGAGCATTTCGTCGGTCGCCGCCATTTCCAGATTGAGCGGAAGCCCGGTCGCGGCCTGAATGCGGGCAAGGTCCGCATCGCGGATGTGGCGCCGGTCTTCGCGCAGGTGCGCGGTAATCCCGTCGCCGCCCACGGCAGCTACGATTTGTGCGGCGCGCACCGGATCGGGATGGTCCCCCCCGCGCGCATTACGGATCGTCGCGACGTGGTCGATGTTGACGCCCAGCCGGAGATGCGCCGGCCGCGAATGCTGCGAAGCCACTGGCGATTGCTTGTCCATTGCGCCGCTTCTCTTATGCCTCGGCCCGGCTGCCGGGCTTGATCGCCGGAGTGTCCTGCAGGTGTTCAGGCACGTCTTCGGGCGCCCAGGTCGGGAAGTTGAGCGCGATCAGCGCGGTGAACGGAACCCCGAGGGCGACCGTCCCGCCCGAACGGTCGACCAGCGCCGCCGCTGCGATCACTTCGCCGCCGGCGGCCTCGATCGCCTTGATCGCCTCGCGGCTCGACAGTCCGGTGGTGACGACGTCTTCCACCATCAGCACCTTGTCGCCGGGCTCCAGCGAGAAGCCGCGGCGCAGTTCGAAGGTGCCGGTCGGGCGCTCGACGAACATCGCGTCTATTCCCAGCGCGCGGCCCATTTCATGGCCGATGATCACGCCGCCCATTGCCGGCGAAACCACCTTGGTGATCTGTCGGCGCAACTCGCGCGGCAGTGCGGCAGCCAGCGCAACCGCGAGCCGGCCGGCCCGGTCGGGGTTCATCAATACCCGCGCGCACTGCAGGTAATGCGTGCTGTGGCGGCCGGAGGAGAGCAGGAAATGGCCTTCCAGCAATGCCTTGCTGGCGCGAAACTCCGCCAGAACTTCATCTTCCTGCATTTCTCTTCAGACTCCTGGCCGTAAGTTCGGTGCGCGCCGCCCGGTGCATTGTTTGTTTGGCAGTGCCAATGGCTTGTATTGCCCATAGTGGTGGGGCTACATCGCCGTTGTGGAGGTTTTGCGCGCCTGCAAAATATTCCCCTAGAGGCGCTTGAGACTGCCCGCAAGCGCGCGTATAGGCGCGGTCAAACTCAGCCTCGGGGGGCGAGAGGGGGCCGTATTTTTGAGGGACTCTCGCCAGCTATGGAAAGCGAAAGCGCAACAACGATGAAATTCGGCGAACAAGCCCGTCGCGCGGGATCGGTCATCTCGGCCATCGGACTGTCACTGGCGGCATTGCCGCAAATTGCGTTGGCGCAGGCCACCGAAGCGGCCGCCACGGCCACTGCGGCGGCAGGCAGCTATGTCCCGCTGAAGCCCGTTCCGGGGATCGGCCAGCCGATCGACGGCGCCTATGGCTTTCAGGAACAGTTCTCGCCCACCGGGCACTATGCGCTGTGGATGCACGATGCGATCCTGATGCCGGTCATCACGATCGTTTCCCTGTTTGTGCTGCTGCTGCTGATCATCGTGGTCGTGCGCTTCAACAAGCGGCGCAATCCGGTTGCCTCACGGACCAGCCACAATACGCTGATCGAAGTGGTCTGGACGCTGGTCCCGGTCCTGATCCTTGTCGGTATCGCGATTCCGTCGATCACCCTGCTTGCCCGGCAATACAAGCCGGCGCCTGAAAGCGCGCTGACGGTCAAGGCTACCGGGAACCAGTGGTATTGGACTTATACCTATCCCGACAACGGCGGTTTCGAGGTCATTTCGAACATGCTGCCCGATGACGAGGCGGTGAAGCGTGGCGAACCGGCCAAGCTCGCCGTCGATAACCGCCTTGTCGTTCCGGTCGGCGAACCGATCCGGCTGCAGACCGCCGGCGCCGACGTGATCCACTCGTTCGCGGTCCCGTCGCTCTGGTTCAAGCTGGACGCGGTCCCGGGCCGGATCAACGAGAAGGTTCTCTTCATCGAAAAGCCGGGCGTCTACTACGGTCAGTGCTCTGAACTGTGCGGCGCCCGCCACGGCTACATGCCGATCGCGGTCGAGGCGCTGCCGCGTGACAAGTTCGACTCCTGGGTGCTCACCCAGGGCGGCACGAAAGACCATCAGCCCAAGGCTGCCGAAGCAGTTCCCGCTGCTGCGGACGCCGCACCCGCCTCCGACACTCCGGCGCCCGCCGCCTGAGTTCGCCCCGTAAGACGCCCAGTAAAGACAAGGTTCGCTCATCATGGCTACCACCGCTGAGACCTTCCAGGCCCACGGCGATGCGCACGACCACGCGCACGACCATGACCACAAGCCGGGCTTCTTCGCCCGCTGGTTCATGTCGACCAATCACAAGGATATCGGCACGCTCTACCTGATCTTCGCGATCGTCGCGGGGATCATCGGTGGCGCTGTTTCAGGCCTGATGCGGCTCGAACTCGAACAGCCGGGGATCCAGTATCTCACCATCTGGGCGACATGGTTCGACGGCAAGCCGGCCGAGATGAACGCCGCGCTCCACTTGTGGAACGTGCTGATCACCGCACACGGGTTGATCATGGTGTTCTTCATGGTCATGCCGGCGATGATCGGGGGCTTCGGCAACTGGTTCGTGCCGCTGATGATCGGCGCGCCCGACATGGCGTTCCCGCGGATGAACAACATTTCGTTCTGGCTGACGGTCGCCGGGTTCTGCTCGCTGATGTTCTCGGCATTCGTGCCCGGTGACACCTCCGGCTACGGCGCGGGTATCGGCTGGACCGCCTATGCTCCGCTGGCCACCTACGGTTCGTCGGGGCCGGCTGTCGATTTCGCGATCTTCTCGCTGCACCTTGCCGGTGCCGGCTCGATCATGGGGGCGATCAACTTCATCACCACCATCTTCAACATGCGCGCTCCGGGCATGACGCTTCACAAGATGCCGCTGTTCGTCTGGTCGATGCTGGTCACCGCGTTCCTGCTGCTGCTCTCGCTGCCGGTGCTTGCCGCCGCGATCACCATGCTGCTGACCGACCGCAATTTCGGGACCACCTTCTTCGACGCTTCGGGCGGCGGTGATCCGGTCCTCTACCAGCACCCGTTCTGGGTCTTCGGTCACCCTGAAGTCTACATCATGATTCTGCCAGGCTTCGGCATCATCAGCCAGATCATCTCGACCTTCTCGAAGAAGCCGGTGTTCGGCTACCTCGGCATGGCTTACGCGATGGTCGCGATCGGCGTCGTGGGCTTCATCGTCTGGGCTCACCACATGTACACCACCGGCCTTTCGGTGAACACGAAGATGTACTTCACCGCGGCGACGATGGTCATCGCGGTTCCCACCGGCATCAAGATCTTTTCGTGGCTCGCGACGATGTGGGGCGGCAGCGTTTCGTTCAAGGCCCCGATGGTCTGGGCGATGGGCTTCATCTTCCTCTTCACTGTCGGCGGTGTCACCGGCGTCGTCCTGTCGAACGGCGGGATCGACGACAATCTCCAGGATACCTACTACGTCGTCGCCCACTTCCACTACGTGCTGTCGCTGGGGGCGGTCACCGCGCTCTTCGCCGGGTTCTACTACTGGTTCCCGAAGATGAGCGGGCGGATGTATTCCGAACTGCTCGCCCAGGTGCACTTCTGGATCTTCTTCGTCGGCGTGAACCTGATCTTCTTCCCGATGCACTTCCTCGGGATGCAGGGCATGCCGCGCCTCTATCCGGATTACCCGGCGGCGTTCGAGCACTGGAACCAGGTTGCGACGACGGGCTACATGATCATGGCGGTCTCGACCCTGATCTTCTTCGTCAACATCGCCTATTCCTTCGTGGCCGGGCGCAAGGCTGAGGGGAACTACTGGGGCGAAGGCGCGACCACGCTCGAATGGACCCTGTCGAGCCCGCCGCCGTTCCACCAGTTCGAAACGCTCCCGGTGATCGAGGATGCGGCTCACCACTAAGGTCCGTTCGCGGAACGAAACATCAGCCCCGGGGGAGACTCCGGGGCTTTTTCGTGGCGGCACGGGCTGCTCCGGCCGGTCTCGCCGCCGGGATGGCGATCTGTGCGCCAACCTGCTTCCCCTTTGCGTTGCCCGCGCCTATAGGCGCGGCGTGACTCAGGCTACCCCCGCTCTCGCGCTCCCCGCCGAATGGCGTGATTTCTTCGCCCTGACCAAGCCCAGGGTGATGAGTCTCGTCATCTTCACGGGCCTGTGCGGGCTGTTGGCCGCGCCCGAAGCGATTAACCCCGTGCTCGGCTTCACCACGATCCTGTGCATCGCGCTGGGCGCAGGCGGCGCCGCGGCGCTCAACCAGTGGTGGGAAGCGGACCTTGACGCGGGGATGCGCCGGACCAAGGACCGCCCGCTGCCGGCGGGCCGGATGGACAAGGCTTCGGCCCGCGATTTCGGCATCGGGCTGTCGGCGGCATCGGTGCTGGTGATGGGGATCGCGATCGGCTGGCTCACCGCCGCGATCCTGCTCGTCTCGATCCTCTACTATGCGGTGGTCTATACCATCTGGCTCAAGCCGCGCACGCCGCAGAACATCGTTATCGGTGGCGGCGCGGGTGCGTTTCCGCCGCTGATCGGCTGGGTCGCGGCAACCGGCGACATCACGTTGATGCCGGTCGTGCTGTTCGCGATCATCTTCATGTGGACGCCGCCGCATTTCTGGGCGCTCGCCCTGTTTGTCCAGTCGGACTACGCCAAGGTCGGAATCCCGATGATGCCGGTTGTGGCGGGCGAGGGGCCGACCCGGCGGCAGATCCTGATCTACGCGATCCTGCTGCTGCCGCTTTCGCTGGTGCCGTGCCTAATCCCGCGCGATCTGGGCGGGACGGGCATGTTCTATGGGGTCGTGGCCGCAGTCCTGTCGGGCGTGTTTCTGGCGCTCTCGGCGCGCGTCGGCCTCAGGCGCCGCGCCGGCGAAGATGATCCGATGAAGCCGGAAAAGCAGCTCTTTGCCTGGTCGATCATCTATCTTTTCGCGCTCTTTGCGGCGCTGGTTGCCGACCGCTGGGCGATCGTGCAGGGATAGAAGCAGCATGACCGATATCCCCGAATCCGAGTCGCCCATCCCGGTCGCATCCGATCAGCAGGCCCGGCGCACGAAAGTGATCCGCCAGCGCAATGTGGTGATGGCGCTGATGCTGGCCTTTTTCGCGGTGCTGTTTTTCGCGATAACCATCGTCAAGATGAAAACCTGATGGCCAGCGCTTCCCTCCAGAACCGGAACCGCCGCGTCGGGGCCTATGCGCTGCTGGGAGCGCTGGCGATGCTCGGGCTCGGCTATGCGTCGGTCCCGCTTTATCGGCTGTTCTGCCAGGTCACCGGCTTCAACGGCACGACCCAGCGCGCCACCGATGCGGATGCGGCGCAGACCAAGGTCAGCCCGATCACTGTCTCGGTCCGGTTTGACGGCAACCTCGATCGCAACATGCCGTGGGACTTCAAGCCGCTGCAGGTCACGCAGACGGTCCACCTCGGTGCGCGTTCGCTGGCCGCATATTCGGCCCGGAACCTGTCGGACCAGCCGATCACCGGACGGGCCAGCTTCAATGTCGAGCCGGATACGGCCGGCAAATATTTCAAGAAAATCGAATGCTTCTGCTTCACCGAGCAAACGCTGCAGCCCGGACAGGAAGTGCGGATGCCGGTGTCGTACTACGTCGATCCCGCGATCCTTGACGATCCGGACGGCAAGGACATCGAGCAGATTACCTTGAGCTACACATTCCACGAGGATCGCACGGTTGCACAAGCCGCGTCGAAGCCACTGGACCAGGCTGCGAACCCGCGATAAGGGGCCGCACAAACACATCGTGCCGGCGCCCACGCCGGGCAGGCTGACAACAGGGACCAGATCGACCATGGCCGGTACCAAGAACCACGATTATCACATTCTTCCGCCCGACATCGTTCCGCTCGCCTCCACGATCGGCGCGCTCACGTTCACCTCGGGCATGGTGCTTTACATGCACGATCTGCCGGGCGGGAAGGTCGTGCCCTGGCTGGGTATGGCGATCCTGCTCGCCAGCCTGTTCCAGTGGTTCACCAAGATCGTGAACGAAGCCCACGCGGGCGATCACACGCCGGTCGTCCAGCTTCACCAGCGGTATGGCATGATCCTGTTCATCGCCTCGGAAGTGATGTTCTTCGTCGGCTGGTTCTGGGCCTTTTTCGATTTCGCGCTGTTTCCCTCGCAGATGGCGGAAGCCGTTGGCGGGCAATGGCCGCCCAAGGCGATCGAAGCAGTTATCGACGCCTGGGATCTGCCGCTGCTCAACACGCTGATCCTGCTCTGCTCGGGCACCAGCGTCACCTGGGCGCACCACTCGCTGATCCACGGCGATCGCGAAGGGCTCATGAAGGGCCTGTGGGCGACGATCCTGCTCGGCCTGTTGTTCACCTCGATCCAGGCGTTCGAGTACGTCCACGCCCCGTTCCCGTTCGGCCAGAACACCTATGGTTCGGCGTTCTACATGGCGACGGGCTTCCACGGGTTCCACGTGATTGTTGGCACGATCATGCTGATCGTCTGCCTGAAGCGCACCTACAATGGTGACTTCACCCCCCGCCAGCACTTCGGCTTCGAAGCGTCGGCGTGGTACTGGCACTTCGTCGATGTCGTCTGGCTGTTCCTGTTTGCCGCGATCTATGTCTGGGGCAACTGGGGCGCCGTGATCGAATAATGACTGATCCGGAACTGCCGGATTCGAAGGGGCAGCCCCGCCCCCGGCCTACATGCGGGGCCGCGGCTGCCCCGTTAGGTGTGTGTACGCGCACCGGCGCCACAACGCGTGTAACCCGCGGGGGCCAATATGCCCGCCCGAGCCCGGGGTGCGGCCCTGGC
>VMTF01000200.1 GCA_013791705.1 Sphingomonadales bacterium
CAAGGAAAAGCCGGAGGGCTTTTCCGCACTGAGCAAAAACTCGGGCGGGGGAGCGGGCTGGTGCCGCAAGGCCAAGCCGGAGGGGTTCGACGCGCCAATCAAAGAGTCTCCCCGCGCCAATCTAAAGACTCCTCCCGCCTTGACTCGGTGCGATGGCTCGCTTAACGGGCCGCTTCACTTTCGGTCACCTTTGCGGGTGGCCCGTATGCTTGTTTCTTGAGGTTTCACCATGAAGCGCACATTTCAGCCCAGCCGGCTCGTCCGCGCTCGTCGCCACGGTTTCCGTGCCCGCAAGTCGACTGTTGGTGGCCGCAACATCCTGCGCGCCCGTCGCGCCCGCGGCCGCAAGTCGCTTTCGGCCTGAGCATTCCGGCTGACGACGCGATTGCCGCAGGGCCGATCGCGGAACGGCCAGTTGCGGAACGGCCGGGCGTAAAGCTCGAAGTCATGACCCGCCGGGCCGATTTTCTCGCCGCCAACCGCGGAATTCGCGTGGCCCGTCCGGGGTTCGTCCTGTTGGCCCGTCCCAACGGGATCGGCAATGGGGATGGTCCGATGCGGTTCGGCATCACTGTCACCAAGAAGATCGGCAACGCCGTCATCCGCAACCGGATGAAGCGGCGCTTTCGCGCGCTCGTGCGCGAGATTCTGCCGGTGGCCGGCATCGCCGGCGCCGATCACGTCCTGATCGGCCGCGAAGGCGGCGTCGAACGCGATTTCGCGCTGCTGCGCGACGAATTGTGTGCGGCGCTGGCGCGCGCTGGCGCAGGGAAGGGAGACCCTCCGCGCAAGCCCAGGGGGAAGGGGCCAAAGCGGTGAAACGGCTTTTGATCCTGGTCGCACGGGCCTGGCAGATCGGTCCTTCGCGGGTGCTTCCACCAACGTGCCGCTACCTGCCCAGTTGCTCGCAATATGCGATCGAGGCGCTGGAAAAACATGGTGCGATTAAGGGTGGCTGGCTGGCGCTTAAGCGTCTATTGCGCTGCCACCCGTGGGGCGGGCACGGCTACGATCCGGTGCCCTGACAGCCCTCGTCGCGCCCTTGGGGCACATTGAAGAAATATCTCGGGGACCTTCGTGGACAACCAGCGTAATCTGATCATGGCGGTATTGCTGACCATCCTGCTCATCTTCGGGTGGGATGCCGGCGTGCGGTATTTCTACCCCAATGCGAACAAGCCCGCCGCAGTGCAAACTGCCGCGCCTGACCAGCTTCAAGCCCAGACATCGCTGCCCGGGGCTGACCCGGCGCGGACGGAAATGCAGACGCGCGAGGGCGGGCTCACCAATCCGGCCGATATCGCGCTTGAGGCGCGTGACCTTGAGACCGCGCTGAACCCCGCCAACCGCGTGCCGATCACCGCTCCGGGCCTGTCGGGCTCGATCAACCGCGTTGGCGCGATGCTCGATGATCTCGTGACCAACCGCCACACCGCCACCTCCGATCCCGAGAGCGGACCGGCGCGGGTGTTCTCGCCGGCCGGCACGCCTGCGCAACACTATGCGCAGCTCGGCTGGACCGGGCAGGGCGTTTCCCTCCCCACCGCGCAGACTGTCTGGACTGTGCCGGCGGACGCGAAGCTCACGCCCACCACCCCGGTCACGCTGACCTGGAACAACGGTTCGGGCCAGACCTTCTCGATCGAATATGCGATCGACAACGACTATCTTATCACCGCCAGGCAGGCGGTGCTCAATGCAGCTCCGGCGCCTGTCACGCTCCAGCCGATTGCGCAGCTCAACCGCACCGACAAGACCGCCAGCGTTGACACCTGGACGCTCCATGCGGGGCCGTGCGGCGCCTTCGATGATGCGGTCACCTTCAAGCCGAACTACGAAGATGTCGTTGCGGCGGGCCTCGTCCCGAATGCGGGCAAGCCCAACTGGCTCGGCTTTACGGACATCTACTGGATGAGCGTGCTGGTGCCCGGAAAGGGCGCGCAAAGCTCCGACTTCCGGGCGCGTGGCAACGGCATCTATCTCGCCGACCTGTTCTACCAGCCGGCCAATGTCGCGCCGGGCCAGACCTTGTCGCACACCACCCGGATTTTCGCCGGGGCCAAGGAAAGCGCGGTGCTGGACCGCTATGAGGAAGCCGGCATCACCAACTTCGGTCATGCGATCGACTGGGGTTGGTTCTTCTGGTTCGAAAAGCCGATCTTCTGGCTGCTGATGGCGTTGTTCAAGACCGTCGGCAACTTCGGCGTCGCGATCATCCTGCTCACGCTGGTCGTGCGCGGGATCATGTTTCCGATCGCCCAGCGGCAGTTCGCCTCGATGGCTTCGATGCGCGCGATCCAGCCCAAGCTGAAGGCGGTGCAGACCCGTTTCAAGGACGACAAGCAGAAGCTTCAGGAAGAGACGATGAAGCTCTACAAGGAAGAAGGGGTCAACCCGCTCGCGGGGTGCCTGCCGATCTTCCTGCAGATCCCGGTATTCTTCGCGCTCTACAAGGTGCTGACCCTGGCGGTCGAAATGCGCCACCAGCCGTTCGCGCTGTGGATTCACGATCTTTCGGCGCCCGATCCGCTGCACATCCTCAACCTGTTCGGCCTGCTGCCCTTCACTCCGCCGAGCTTCCTGGGCATCGGCATCCTCGCCCTGCTGCTCGGCTTCACGATGTGGCTGCAGTTCAAGCTGAACCCGGCCGCGCCCGATCCGGTCCAGCAGCAGGTCTTCGCGATCATGCCGTGGATGATGATGTTCGTGATGGCCCCGTTCGCGGCGGGCCTGCTGACCTACTGGATCACCTCGAACGTGCTCACCATCGCGCAGCAGAAGTATCTCTATGCGCGGCACCCGCAGCTCAAGGCGATGGTCGACAAGGAACGGGCCGACGTGGCCGAGGCGAGCAAGCACGCCAAGTGACCGCCGAAAACGCCAGCCAGAATCCCGTCGATGATGATCTTGTCGAACGTGCCCGGAAGCTCTTTTCCGGGCGCGTCGACTTCCTGCTGTCCGCGCCCGCGCTCAAGTTCCTGCCCGAACCGACGGTGCCCGAAATCGCCTTCGCCGGACGGTCGAACGTCGGCAAGTCGTCGCTGCTCAATGCGCTGACCGGGCGCAAGGCGATCGCCCGCACCTCGGTCACGCCGGGCCGCACGCAGGAACTCAATTTCTTCGATGTGGGCGGGGTCGCGGAAGTGGAGCCGCCCGTCTTCCGGCTGGTCGACATGCCGGGCTATGGCTTTGCCAAGGCGCCGCCTGCGGTTACCGAAAAGTGGCGCCGCCTGGTGCGCGATTTCCTGCGCGGCCGGGTGGTGCTGAAGCGCGCGCTGCTGCTGGTCGACGCGCGCCACGGGGTCAAGCCGGTCGACGCCGAGATGATGAAGATGCTGGACGAAGCTGCGGTCGGCTATCGCCTCGTCCTCACCAAGGCCGACAAGATCAAGCCCAGCGAACTGGCGCAGACCCTCGTCCGTACCGAGGCGGAGGCGCGCAAGCACGTTGCCGCCCATCCGCAGGTGCTGGTCACCTCGGCGGAAACCAAGGACGGGATCGATGCCCTGCGCGCGGCCGTGCTGGCAGACGCCGAAGTCTGAGTTGGCGCGGGGGCCGCTCAGGCTCGACAGGCGGATACCGAAGGGTTAGCCCTGCTGCATCTACCCAGATGCAGGGGCCAGCCAGGGCGAGACCGTGAAACTCATTATCGGCAACAAGAACTATTCAAGCTGGTCGCTGCGCGGGTGGCTGGCGGCCAAGCAGTCCGGCCTCCACTTCGAGGAACTCACCATCCCGCTCTATGGCGAAGGGTGGGAGGACGACAAGAAGGAGATCGGCGAAATCGCGCCGTCGCACGGCAAGGTTCCGGTGCTGTGGGATGGCGACGCGGTGGTGTGGGACAGCCTCGCCATCGTCGATTACCTCGCCGACAAGGTCGGGCGTGACCGGTTCTGGCCCAAGCCGGACGATGCCCGGGCCATGGCGCGCTCGATGGTCGCCGAAATGCACGCGGGCTACGTCGCGCTGCGGACCCAGTGCCCGATGAACATCCGCCGCCGGGTCGATGAACAGCAGCTTGATGCAGCCGCCCGGGCCGACGTGGTGCGCATCCTCACGCTCTGGGCCGAAAGCCGCGCCCGCTTCGGCCGGGGCGGGCCGTTCCTGTTCGGCACGTTCTGCGCTGCCGACATCTTCTATGCGCCGGTGGTGAGCCGGTTCATGACGTATGGCATCCCGGTCCCAGGCTTCGCGGCCACTTACATGCAGGCGATCTGGGAACATCCCTGGCTCCAGGCCTGGGTGGAAGCGGCCGAGGCCGAGGAATGGACGGTCGCGCAATACGAGGCGCCCGCCCGCGCCTGAGCGGGGCGTCAGGCTTCGTAAGGCGTGCCGTCGCGGTGCAGATAGCGTCCCTGAGCGTCGAACAGCATGTCGATATCGGAATAGCCTCCCCCGGTGCACACGCCGCCGCCGATGGCCACAAACACGCAGTCCTGGCTGCTTTCGTTGATCAGGTGATGTCCGTTGGTCGAACCTTTCGGCCATGCGCAGATGTCGCCCGGCCTGATAATGGTGCGACCGCCTTCCGGTCCGTCGGCATCCTCGATCAGCACGGCCTCACCCGCCAGCATGACCAGCATCTCGTCCTCGCCGTCATGCCAGTGCCGCTGCGACGACCACGCGCCGGGCTTCAGCACCACGTGGCTGGCGCCAAAATCGGTCAGTCCCGCAACCGGGCCGAGGCGGCGCTTCCAGCGTTCGCGCACCGGGCCGGCGTGTTCCGCCGGGTAGCCGGTGGTATTGTTCGGGGCGATGGCATCAAGATCAATCTTCGGCACGGGGATGCTCCTGCTTGTTTCGCCAGCTTCTAGCCCATATGCCGGTGCCCAGCCATGATTGCAGTCCCACCCGTCGCCGATCTCGCCGAGGTGCTGATCGCCTGCCCGAGCGTCACGCCCGCCACCGGGCTCGTGTTCGATTGCCTCGAAGCGCAGCTTCGGCCGCTCGGTTTCGCGGTCCACCGGTTTCTGGCCGGCGAAGCCCCGGATGGCCCCGTCGAAAACCTCTTTGCGGTGCGGCGCGGCCCGTCCGGAAGCCGGCATCTCGCCTTTGCCGGGCACCTCGACGTGGTCCCCCCGGGCGAGGGCTGGACCAGCGGGCCGTTCCTGCCCGAACGCCGCCCCAGCCCCGGCGGGGAATTGCTGTTCGGGCGCGGCTCGGTCGATATGAAGGGCGCGATCGCCGCGATGGTGGCCGCCGCCGCGCTGGTTCCGGCTGACGCCGGCACGATCAGCTTCATTATCACCGGCGACGAGGAAGGCCCGGCGACACACGGCACGCTGGCCCTGATCGATCATATGCGCGCGGCGGGCGAACAGCCGGACCTGTGCCTGGTCGGCGAGCCGACCTCGGTGGCGCGGCTGGGCGATACGGTGAAGATCGGCCGGCGCGGTTCGGTCAATATCTGGCTGGAAGTCGAAGGCCGCGAAGGCCACGTTGCCTATCCGCATCTGGCCGACAATCCGGTGCCGCGCCTCGTCGCGCTGCTGGCCGAACTCGATGCACTGGTGCTCGATGAGGGGACCGACTGGTTCCAGGCCTCCAATCTGGAAATCACCGATATCGCGGTGGGCAATCCGGCAACCAACGTCATCCCGCCCAAGGCTACCGCCCGGATTTCGATCCGCTTCAACGATTGCCACAGCGGCGAGAGCCTGGCCGGGCAAGTGGCCGCAATCGCGGCGCGTCACGGCGCCACCGCCCGCGCGGTGATTTCGGGCGAGGCGTTCCTGACCAGGCCCGGCGCGTTCTCCGATATGGTCGCCGCCGCGATCCACGCCGAGACCGGCCTGGAACCGGAGCTGTCGACGTCCGGCGGAACCTCCGACGCGCGGTTTCTCAAGAACCTCTGCCCGGTGATCGAGTTCGGCCTGTGCAATGCCACGATGCACAAGCGCGACGAGGCCGTGGCGCTCGCAGACCTGCAGACACTCGCGCGGATCTACGCGGCGATTGCCCACAATGCGCTGGGCGACTGATTGCCCGCGCCGGGGCACACTGCTAGCCTCCCGGTTTCCCCGCACGTGATGGGGCTGGCATGAACCGGCGGAGCACGGAAAAACCATGAACGATGCGGCCGAAATCGTCAGCACGGGCACGCCTACCGATCACAGCGGCCTGCAATGGCGCATCCTGATCGGCTTCGTGGTCGGGCTCGTCGCCGGCCTGCTTGCCTTCACGTTCGCGCCGGGCGCGGCATGGATCACGACGATGGTGACTTATGTCACCAATCCGATCGGGCAGATCTTCCTGCGGCTGCTGTTCATGCTGGTGATCCCGCTGCTGGTCTCCGCGCTGATTGTCGGCATTGCGGAAATGGGCGAAATTCGTGCGCTGCGGAAGGTCGGCATCGCGACATTGATCTACACCGTGATCGTCTCGGGCATCGCGGTCGCGCTCAGCCTGCTGCTGGTCAACCTGATCCGGCCGGGCGACGGGATTGACCGCGAAGCCGCGCGCGAACTGCTGGAGCGCGGGGGCAAGAGTGCCGCCGGTATCGTCGAAAGCTCGTCTCACGCGCAGAGCGGGGTCGATGCGGTCGTCGGCCTGATCCCGTCGAACGTCATCACCGCGATGAGCAACAACGATATTCTTGCGGTCATGTTCTTCGCGCTGTTCTTCGGGATTGGCCTGCTGCTGGTGCAGACGCCCCGCACCGAAACGCTCAAGCACGCGATCGAGGGCGTGTTCGAGGTCGCGATGCGGCTGATCGGCGTGGTCATCCAGCTCGCGCCGCTGGCGATCTTCTGTTTCATGTTCAACCTCGCCGCTGAGTTGGGGTGGGATCTGCTGTTCTTGCTGGACGCCTATGTCGGGGTGGTTCTGG
>VMTF01000288.1 GCA_013791705.1 Sphingomonadales bacterium
CCGGGCGACCCATATCCGGGCGGTCGCGGGCAACCGCCATGTGGAAGGGTTCGAGGGCACCTTCGCGGCCTACGAGGAAGACACGCGGCGCCGCCTGGGCGACGCTGCCGACCGGCCGACCGCGCTGGCTTACAAGAAGTTGACCCGCTGATGCGGTGACACCCGGCCGGACCTGCGCCCGGCCCACACATTGTCAGAAAAGCGGACTTGAACCTGAACAAATGGCCACCTGACCGGTTCAGAAACAAGACAGCGGCCAAACTGTAAGTTCCATTTCATAGTCGCCGCGATTGGTGCGGCACCAACGGAGTGGAGGTCGAAATGGTCCACCGTAAAGTGCCGACAGGCACCTTCATGATGAGAAGCGGGATTGCCGCTCTGGCGGCGGGCCTGGCAATCATCGCGCTGCCTACTGCCGCAAGCGCACAACAGCGCGACGGCGAGCGGTGGCAGCGCCAGTCTGAAAATCGCGGCGGCGAACGCCGTAGCGACCGATGGACCCAGCGCCAGCAGGCGAATTCCCGAACGCAAACTCAGGCTCAACCTGCGGAAGCCCCCCGCGAGGCACGACGGTCACGCGAGCAGCCACAGGCTCAGGTATCCTATGGCCGGATCCCGGACCGGGCCGGCTCCGAGCGCCCACGGGACAGCCAACGCTACAATCGAAGCGACAGCAACCCGAGCGTCATCGTCCAACCGCCGGTCGTCGATCGCCGCGTGCAGGCCCAGCGCAATTCGGCCTACACCGACCCCCGCCGTAACGGCAGCTATGTCCGTGACGGCGATCGCCGGCAGGATTGGAACAACCAGCACCGCGACAACCGGCACGCGGACAATCGCAACTGGGACCGCAAGCGCTCAACCAACTGGAACCACGACTGGCGGCGCGACAATCGCTATAACTGGGCAAGCTGGCGCAACACCAACCGCCATACTTTCCGGGTAGGGCGCTATTATACACCCTATCGCGACTACTCCTATCGTCCGCTGCGGATCGGATTCCAACTGGACTCGCTGTTCTTCGGCTCGAGCTACTGGATTTCCGATCCATGGCAGTATCGCCTGCCGCCGGCTTACGGACCCTATCGCTGGGTTCGCTATTACGATGATGCCCTGCTGGTAGATATCTATAGCGGCGAAGTGCTCGACGTGCTCCGCGACTTCTTCTGGTAACCCCTCCTGCCGGAAGAGTGGACCGGCAGACTGGCCCCCGACCCTCGCGGGCGGGGGCCTTTCCTTTGCAGGGTACGATGCCGCACGGTCATCCCGTTCGAGCAGCGCATCGGAAACCGCTTTCACCCCCTGCCGCCAACGAAACCGGCCCCGGCGTGGCCTTGGCGCATAAGCAAATCGCTTGCGGTTGCGCGCACGCACGGTAGCGTTGCAACCCTGCAAAGATGCCCTGCCCATGACCACGCCATCCGCCTCGAACTCCGCCACGGGCGCTGCCACTGCACCGCTGGCCGACCAGTCGGCCCTGATCCGCGTGGGGAAGCGGGTTCGCGCGCGACTGGCGGCCGATCCCGGCGCCTATCGCGTGCCGACCGACGAGGCGGAAATTTTCGCCTTCGGCAACTTCCTCAGTCCCGATGAATGCCGGGTGATGATGGCCGCGATCGACGCGGTGGCCCGGCCATCAACCGTGTACGATGTCGGTCATACGGAAAATTATCGCACCAGCTATTCCGGCGACGTCGATCCGGCCGATCCGTTCGTGCGCATGATCGAACGGCGGATCGACGACCTCCTCGGAATGGAGCCGGAGCTTGGCGAAACCCTGCAAGGTCAACGCTACCTCCCCGGCCAGGAGTTCAAGGCCCATTACGACTGGCTGTGGACTCTGGCCGAATACTGGCCGCGCGAAAAGACGCGCGGTGGCCAGCGCTCGTGGACGGCGATGGTCTATCTCAACGCGGTGGAAGAAGGCGGAGCAACCGAGTTCACCGAACTGGGCATCTCCATCGCGCCGCAAGCGGGCGCCCTGCTGGTGTGGAACAATGCGACGCCCGAAGGCGCGCCCAACCCGCAAACCATGCATTCCGCCCAGCCGGTGATCTGCGGGAGCAAGTACGTCATGACGAAGTGGTATCGGACCCGTAAATGGTATTGAGGTCCAGGGGCCTTGCGCTCGCTACCGCGTTTCTGGCAGTCGCCCCGGCGCTGGCGACCCCGCAACCGCAGCCGCGCGCAATTCCGGCCGAAATTGCCGCCGCCGCCCGGCCGCACAGCGAAGACGCCCGGCTTGTTGCGCTGTTCGCCGACGATGCCCGGCGCACGGACGCGCTTGATCCGCTGGACCAGCTTTCACGCGGCGAGACTGGCGCACCTCGCCAACTGGAACTGATCTTCACCGATACGCTCAGCCGCCGCCGGCTTGCGGCGGCGCAGCAAAGTCTCGCTGCGCTGGCCCGCATCGATCGCGCGCAGCTCACGCCGGCGCGGCAGATTTCCTATGATGCCTTCGCCTGGAACAAGCGTGACGAGCTTGACTGGCTGCAGCCCGATATCCGCATCCTGACTGACGTTCAGCCGCTGAACCACTTTGACGGACTGCAGGTCACCTTTCCGTCGCTGATGTCGCACGGCGGCACGCTCCCCTATGCGACCGAAGCGGATTACCGCAACGCGCTCGGCCTGCAGGGGGCGATCGGGCCGGTGTTCGATCAGGCGATCCTGCGCTTCCGCGAAGGAATGGCCAGCGGCGTGGTCGAACCCCAACTCACCGTGCGCAACATGATCGGACAAATCGATGCGCTGCTCGCCCAGCCGATCGCCCAATCGCCGTTCTATTCACCGGTTCGCAACTTCCCCAAAGGCGTGCCCGTCAGCGCGCGCGCGAAGCTGCGGGCAGACTATGCGGCGATGCTGCGCGATGCGGTTTACCCGGCCTATCGCCGGCTGCGCGCGTTCCTCCACGATGAATACCTGCCTGCCAGTCGCACCAGCGTCGGCCTGTCCGAGATGAAGGGCGGGGCTGAACTTTATCGGCGCCTGCTGCGCGAACACACCAGCCTCACGCTCGATCCTGCGCAAGTCCATCAACTGGGTCTTGGCGAAGTGGCGCGCATTCAGGCCGAAATGTCCGGTGTCCAGCGCGAACTGGGCTATGGCGGGACGTTGCGCGCGTTCTTCGATACGATCCGGACCGATCCGAAGTTCCACCCGAAATCCCAGGAAGAACTGGCTGCCGGCTTCGCGCGGGTCGCCAGGGCGGTGGATAGGCAAGTGCCGCAGCTCTTCTCGCGCGTGCCCAAGGCCAAGCTGGTTATCCAGCCTTATCCGGCCTACCGCGAGAAATACGAAGCCGGGGGCAGCTACAATCAGGGCAGTGCCGACGCCAACCGGCCAGGGATATTCTTCTTCAACGCATACGATCTGAAAAGCCGGTTCCTGAGCGGGATCACCACGCTTTACCTGCACGAGGGCATCCCCGGACACCACTTTCAGGTGTCGCTGGCGCAGGAGGATGACTCGCTGCCGGATTTCCAGCGGTTTGGCGGCAACACCGCCTACGTCGAAGGCTGGGCGCTCTATGCGGAGACGCTGGGCTACGCGATGGGCCTATACGGCGACCCGATGCAGCATTGGGGCACGCTCGATGACGAGATGCTGCGGGCGATGCGGCTGGTCGTCGATACGGGCATTCACACCATGGGCTGGAGCCGCGAGCAGGCGATCGACTATATGCTGGCCAATTCGGGCATGGGCCACACCGACGCAGCCGCCGAGGTCGAACGCTACATCGCCATTCCAGGGCAGGCCCTTGCCTACAAGATCGGTGCGCTGACGATTCAGCGCCTGCGCACTCATGCCGAGGCCGAACTGGGGCGTCGGTTCGATATTCGTGCGTTTCACGAGCAAGTGCTTGGCTCGGGCGCCCTGCCGCTCTCGGTGCTGGAAGCGAAGATCGAGCGCTGGGTTGCGCAGCGCAAGGCTGCGGCCTGAGCCTGGCGCGCGCGGCGCGTCAGGCGGCTGATCCAAGCGCCTCGGCGATCAATTTGCGGGTGTTGGAAACCCCGTAAAGCGCGATGAAGCTGCCCATGCGCGGTCCCTGCGAGGAGCCCAGCAGCGTTTCATACAGCGCCTTGAACCAGTCACGCAGTTGATCGAAGCCGAAATGCGGATCCTTGCCGATTTCGTAGATCCGGTTCTGCAGTTCCTCGGCCGTGGCGCTCTCGTCCATCGCGGCAAGTTCCTCGTCCAGCGCAGTCAGCGCGGCCGCCTCGTTGGCATCCGGCACGCGGCGGTTGAGCGTGGGCGCGATGAAATCGCGATTGTAGGCGAGCGCCTTGCCGACGAGATTGTCCAGCGCGGGATGCGCGGCCGGATCGGCATTTTCAACGTAGTTCGCAAGGTAGGACCACACCTGGT
Source organism: Sphingomonadales bacterium (assembly GCA_013791705.1). Classification (GTDB taxonomy): domain Bacteria; phylum Pseudomonadota; class Alphaproteobacteria; order Sphingomonadales; family Sphingomonadaceae; genus Novosphingobium. The sequence continues at coordinate 4,372 of VMTF01000288.1, forward strand.
CGCGCGATGCCTGCGCGCCCAGCACACCGACGAGATTGAGCAGCAGACCATACGTCACGGGCAGGCTCTCCCCTGCCCCGCCGTGGTAACCGTTGGTGCGCAGCAAATACCACACCGGGTTGCCCAGTTGCTGCTCGATCGGCTGGGTGGCCAGCTTCTCACGGAACTGCCAGTACTCATCGACCGCGCGCGGGACGACCCCGACGTGAAGCGACTTGGCGCTCTTGGGCTCGCGGAACAGATAAAACCCCAGGCTTTCCTCGCTGCCATAGGCCAGCCACTGATCGATGGTGAGGCCGTTGCCCTTGGACTTGGAGATCTTCTCGCCGTTCTCGTCGAGGAACAGCTCGTAGATCAGCCCGTCCGGGCGGCGTCCGCCGAGGACTTGCGCGATCTTGCCGGACTGGGTGAGACTATCGGTCAGATCCTTGCCGCACATCTCGTAGTCGACGCCAAGCGCAACCCAGCGCATCGCCCAGTCGACCTTCCACTGCAGCTTGGCGTGCCCGCCGAGAATGCAGGTTTCGACCTGGCTGCCGCAATCCTCGAACCGGATCAGCCCGGCTTCGGCATCGATCACGGTGATCGGCACCTGCAGCACCTGGTTGGTGGTGGGCGAGATCGGCAGCACCGGCGAATAGGTCTGCCGCCGTTCTTCCCGCAAGGTGGGCAGCATGATGCCCATGATCGCGTCATAGTTCCTCAGGACATTCTTCAGCGCTTCGTCGAAAGCGCCGGAGGAGTAGCGATCAGAGGCGGAGACAAACTCGTAATCAAAGCCGAACCGATCGAGGAATTCGCGCAGCATCGCGTTGTTGTGATGCGCAAAACTTTCGAAGCGCCCGAACGGATCGGGGATGCGGCTGAGCGGGTGGCCGATGTGGGCGGCCAGAAGCCCCTGGTTCGGCACATTGTCGGGCACCTTGCGCAACCCGTCCATGTCATCGGAAAACGCGACCAGCCGGGTCGGCGCGCCATCGGTGAGCACTTCATAGGCGCGGCGCACCAGCGTGGTCCGCAAGACTTCCTGGAATGTCCCGATATGCGGCAGGCCCGAGGGGCCATAGCCCGTTTCGAACAACACCGGCGTGCCGCCCTTCCCTTGCGGAAAGCGCTTGATGAGCTTGCGGGCTTCCTCGAACGGCCAGGCCTTGGAGACCTGCGCCGCGGCGAGCAATTCGGAACTGTTGAGGGCTTGCGTCATGACCTCGCGCCTTTCGCGGATGCGAGAGCCGAGTGCAAGCGCGAATGGGTCCGGGCGATCACGGATGAGATGCTGCCACCCGCCGCTTGATCGGCCTGCCGGCCGCACGGATAGTCGCCGGCAACAATAAGTCTGGGAGAAGCGTTCCGTGGTCGATTTACCCGAAAACATGCTGACTGACGAAGGACTGCCTACGGTCTTTGCCTGGATCGAAGACAAGTTCGGCGGCAAGGTGGTCTCCAGTTCCCGGCAGGCGCGCTGGCGGCCACTTTACTTCGTCGATGTCGAGCGGGATGGGGTAACGCTGGAACTGGTCGTGCGCGGCGACCGCGTCGATACGCCTTGCGTCTTCCCGCTCGAACACGA
>VMTF01000280.1 GCA_013791705.1 Sphingomonadales bacterium
GGCAGGGGTCAGCCGATCCGCGAAGACGGGCCGGCGACGCACCTTGCCAAGCGTGGCACGCCGACGATGGGCGGGCCGATGACCAGGCCGATCACGAAGGCGGTGGCCATTGTCGCGCCAGCACGGAACGACTGATAGCGAATGAGGTTCGCAATGCCGGGGAAATTCATCCATTCGGCGATGAGATAGAGCATCGGCTGCGAACCTAACCTTCCTGCGCGGTGAGCGCCGCGACCAACTTGCCGAGACCCACCGAATTCGATCCTTTGACGAGGATCACGTCACCGTTTTCCACGCCGAATTCCGCGAGCGTCTGCAACGCTTCCGCAGCATTCCGGCAATGGGCGAAGGGGACCGCTTTGCCAAGCGCGCCACCAGCCGATTTCCCCAGTTCGCCCGATTTTCGCAGTTCTTGCGCCAGCGCGGCCATCTCGTCGCCAACGAGGATCGCGTGATCGACATGAGCGGCCGCGAGCGGCGCGGCCAGGTCGGCGTGAAACTGAGGGCCGTGTTCGCCCAGTTCCTTCATCGCGCCAAGGACGGCGATCCGGCGGGAGGCAGGCGTCGCACCGAGTTGCGCAAGCGTGGCGGACATCGAGGCCGGGTTGGCGTTGTAGCTTTCGTCGATCAGCAGGGCGGTGCCTGGTCCGGCCGGGATTTCATGGCGAGCGCCGCGCCCCTTGAGCCCTTCGAGCTCGGCCAGCGCAAGCCCCGCCGCGCCAAGATCGCCGCCAGCCGCGCGCACGGCCGCCATCACGGCGAGCGAGTTCAGCACCCAGTGCTCGCCCGGCGCTGCGACCGTATAGCAAAGGCGCCGGTCGCCCAGATCGGCGGTCACCAGCGAGCCGCCGCCGGGCGCCGGGACAGCATCGAGCAGCCGCACGTCCGCATTTGCCGCGCGGCCGAAGGAGACGACTGCGGCTCCGGCGCGTTCGGCCGCCGCCTTGAGCCGCTCGAAGTGCGGCGTGTCGGCCGGGATCACCGCGCAGCCGCCCGGCTCGAGGCCGGCGAAGATTTCGGCCTTGGCCTCGGCGATCGCTTCCTCGCTGCCGAGGTTTTCGATGTGGGCCGGCGCGATGGTGGTGATGACGGCTACGCGAGGGCGGACCTGGGCGGTCAGCGCGGCGATCTCGCCGGCGTGGTTCATGCCCATCTCGAACACGCCGAAGCGGCTGCCGGCGGGCATGCGGGCGAGGCTGAGGGGGACGCCGACGTGGTTGTTGTAGCTCTTGACCGAGCGATGGGCGCGGCCGTGGCTGGCGCGATCGAGCGCGGCGAAGAGGGCTTCCTTGACGCTGGTCTTGCCGACCGAGCCGGTGATGCCGAGGATTGCGCAAGTTGATGAAATACGCGCGCGCGCGGCCATTCCGAGAAGTTCGAGGGCGTGTGAAGTATCGCTTACAAGGATATGGGGATAATCGATTTTGTGGTCCACAAGAGCCGCCGCCGCGCCGTTCCGGAAGGCGGCTTCCACAAAGCGGTGGCCATCGGTGCTCTCGCCCTTCAGCGCGACGAACAGATCGCCCGCGATCACATCGCGGCTGTCGATCTCGACGCCCGCAATTTCGAACGCGCAACTGGCCGTGCCGCCGACCGCCGCCGCCAGCTCCGCCGAGGTCCACAGCGCAAGCGGATATTCCTCGAACGCATCCTCGGGCCATTCGATCATCGCGGCGACACTCATAACCTGGCACATTCCCTTGCTACCGCGACATCGTCGAACGGCAGGACGCGCATCGCATCGCCCCGCCCGACAATCTGCCCCTGCTCATGCCCCTTGCCCGCGACCAGCACGACGTCATGCCGGCCCGCCGCCGCGACGGCGGTGGCAATCGCTTCGCGCCGGTCCGCCACCTCGCGCGCGCCGTGAGCGCCGGAGAGGATCGCGCGGCGGATCGCCGCCGGATCCTCGCCGCGCGGATTATCGTCGGTGACGATCACCAACTCGGCCAGCGCAACCGCGACCTCGCCCATAGGCGCGCGCTTGCCGGTGTCGCGATCGCCGCCCGCGCCGAACACCACGATCAGCTTGCCCGCCCCCGCCCCGCCGACATGCGGGCGCAGCGCGGCAATCGCCGCTTCGAGCGCATCGGGGGTGTGGGCATAATCGACATAGACCGGCGCGCCGCTCCGGCTGATGGCGGCCCGTTCGAGCCGCCCCCGCACGGGCTGGAGGCGGGCGAGCGCATCGAAGGTGGCGCCCGCATCGCCGCCGCAGGCAATCACCAGGCCCGCCGCGACCAGCGCGTTGGCGGCCTGATAGGCCCCGATCAGCGGCAGGTTGATCGTGCGCCGGACGCCGCCGTGTTCGATTTAGAGCACCTGTCCCAACGGGCTGGGCGTGCGCGCCAGCAGACGGATCGCCTCGCCATTTTCGCCCACCGTCACCAAGCGCAGCCCGCGCGTGCGCGCCCGCTCGATTGCCGCCGCCGACCATGCGTCGTCGGCCCAGACGACTGCCGTGCCGCCCGGTTCCACCACCTCGTCAAACAGGCGCATCTTGGCGGCGAAGTAGTCCGCCATGTCCTTGTGATAATCGAGGTGATCGCGGCTCAGATTGGTGAAGGCACCGGCCCGGACCCGCAGCCCGTCATTGCGAAACTGCGACAGACCATGGCTCGACGCCTCATAGGCGACGTGGGTGACGCCTTCGCGCGCGAGCCCGGCCATGTTCGCCAGAAACGTGACGATATCGGGCGTGGTCAGCCCGGTGGCAATGCTTCCGTCGGCGGTGGTGACGCCGAGCGTGCCGATCGACGCGGCGTGGTGCCCGGCCATGCGCCAGAGCTGACGCGTCAGCTCTGCGATCGAGGTCTTGCCGTTCGTGCCGGTGATCGCGGCGATCGTTTCCGGCACCGGGCTGAAGAACTGCGCGGCCAGGCGGGCGAAGGCCCGCCGCGGCGCGGCGTCGGCAATATGGATCGCGCCCGCCCCGCTTGCTTCGGGCCGGGCCACGATCGCGACCGCGCCGGCCTGCACGGCGGCCGGAATGAAATCCTCGCCATTGACCGCCGCGCCCTGGAACGCGCCGAAAACGGTTCCGGGAGCGACCTTGCGGTTATCGATCGCAAAGCCGGTGACGTTGCAGTCCGCGCCCCCTGCAAGGCGAATTCCGGCCGCTTCGGCAAGGGCGCCAAGCTTCATTCGCCGTCCCCGTTGCCGACCAGCGGCGAAAGTTCCGAGATATCCACGTCGCGCGTGTCATCGGGCATGACGCCGAGCAACGGGCCGATCCGGGGCACGACACGGGCGATGACCGGAGCGGCGTTCCAGGCGGCGGTCCGTTGCCCCGACGTGGCCAGCGTGCCTTGCGGCTCATCCATCATCGAAATGACGACAAACCGAGGACGATCCATCGGAAACGCGGCGGCGAAGGTCGAAATGACGGAATTCCTGCGATAGCCGTACTGGCCGGGCTTTTCAGCGGTTCCGGTCTTGCCGCCCACCCGGAACCCTTCGGCATTGGCCTTGCGCCCGGTGCCATCGACCACGATCATGCGCAGGAGCTGGCGCATCCGCGCGCTGGTGGAAGGTTTCCAGACCCGGCGGCCGGCCGGCACCTGATCGGGCGCGAGCTTGTGCAGCGTGGCCGGACGCCAGATCCCGCCGTTGACCATCGCCGCATAGGCCGAAGCGAGATGCATCGGCGTGAGCGCCACGCCATGACCGTACGACACCGTCATCGTGGTGATGCGAGCCCATTTGCCACCGGGCCAGATCGGCCGTCCCGCCGGAAGCTCGATTTCCGGACGGCGGTTGAAGCCGAGCGACTGCAAGGTCGCCTTGAGCCGGGGGCCGCCGAGCTGATCGGCCACTTGCGCGGTGACGATGTTCGACGAATGGATCAACGCTTCAGGCACGTTCAGCGAAGCGCCGAAACTGTGACTGTCGCGGATCCGGAACCCGGCGATCTGCAAGGGCGCCCCGGAAGGGTAGCGCTTGGCCATGTCGGTCACCACACCCGCCTCGATGGCGGAGGCAATGGTGATCGGCTTCATCACCGAGCCGAGTTCATAGACCTGGTTGGTAACGCGATTGAAGATATTGGGGACACTGGCCTGATCGATCAGGTTCGGATTGAACGACGGCAGCGAGGCGAGCGCCAGCACTTCGCCGGTATCGACATCCAGCACGATGCCGCCCGCGCCCTTGGCGTTGGACATCTTCATGCCCTTGAGCAATTCCTCCTCGAGCGCGCCCTGCACGCGGCTATCGAGCGAAAGCACGGCGGGCGTCCCCCGGCGCGCCGGATCGGACAACTGCTTGTCGAACGTCTGCTCCATGCCGAGGCGGCCGTGGCCGTCGGCCGAGACATAGCCCAGCACATGCGATGCCATCGAGCCTTGCGGATAATAGCGGTCGGACTCGCGCGGGAATTCGAGCGCCGGTTCGCCCAGCGAGTGGATGCGATTGGCATCTTCCGGCATGATCCGGCGGCGCAAGTATTGCCGCTTGCCCGAGGCGAGCTTCTCCGTGAGTCCGGCCTCGTCTTCATCGGGGAAGACGCGGACCAGCGCGGCGGCGACTTCGGCCGGGCTCTTGACCAGTGCCGGGCCGCCCCCCAGCGCCTGGGGATTGTACCACAGCGCATAAGCCGGGAAGGCGCGCGCGAGCGGGACGCCGTTGCGATCGACGATCTCGCCGCGTGGCGGCAACATCGCGTCCGCCATCGATTGCCGGCTGGGCGCATCGCCGGAAATACCCAGCCAGGCGATCCGGCACAGCGCGACAAAGGCCACGAAGCTGAACCCCGCAGCAACCCAGAACACCCGCCACTTGGCAACGTTCAGCGACCGCTGGCGCACGTTGACGAGCTTCACCCGTCCCGTGGAAATCGCGGTCGAGACGGTCAGCGAGGTCATTCTTCGACGGGCACCTTCGAGGGTTTGACGATGGCTTTCGGGCGGCGTTCAATGTGCGACAGGCGTTCGACATGGGACAGGCGTTCGGCGAGGCCTGCCGGACCGCTCGTCTGGCTCAGTTCCCGCGCACGCACACCGTCCCGGGGCAATTCGGCCGCGACAGCCTTGGTCACCATTATCGTGGCGGCGAGCGGATTGCCCATGGCCGGGAACGCGGAATCCCCAGTTCCGTTCACATCACCATGCGCGACGCGGATCATTTCCGGCGCATTGGGGCCACGCGGCTTGCCGAGCGCGGCAAGCTGGCGTTCGCTTTCGAGATACTGCCTGGCGGTCGGCGCCTCATAGCCGAACTCGACCGCATTGAGGGCGCGCAACTGCTGCTGGTTGGCGCGGGTCTCGAATTCGGTTTCGAGCATCCCCCGTTCGGTCCGCAAGGCGATGATCTGCCGTTCGGCGAGGCGCACCTGGCTTTTCACCGCGTTGACCCGGAAAGTGAGCGCGACGGTCAATCCGAAACATACGGCCAGGATCGCGGCCCAGCCGATCGAACGGGCACGGGAGCGGGTGAGCATCAGGCTGCCCTCCTTGCGGGTGCGGCGGTGCGCGTGGCGGCGCGCAACGTGGCGGAACGGGATCGGGGATTGGCGGACAGTTCGGCCTCGGACGGCCGGATTGCCTTGGAAAGACGGGAAAAGGTCGGTGCGAAGGCCGCCGCGATTTGCGGCTGGTGGCGCGATGCGCCCGCGACCGCGCCGCTCGCCGCGCGCAGGAACTGCTTGACGATGCGATCTTCCAGGCTGTGAAAGCAGACCACCGCAAGCTGCCCGCCCGGCCGGAGCAGGACTTCGGCGGCGGCCAGGCCGGATTCGAGTTCTTCCAGCTCGGCGTTCACGTGAATCCGGATCGCCTGAAAGCTGCGGGTGGCGGGATCCTTGGGCGCGCCGGGACGATGCCCGAGCGCCTTGCGGATCACGGCGGCGAGTTCGCCGGTGGTCGACAACGGGCGGGCCGCGACGATCGCGCGGGCCACGCGGCGTGACTGGCGCTCCTCGCCATATTTGTAGAGCACGTCGGCGATTTCGCTATCGGGCGCGGTGTTGAGGAAATCGGCGGCGGACGGCCCGTCCTGCCCCATCCGCATATCGAGCGGGCCATTGGCGGCGAAGGCGAAGCCGCGCTGCGGCTGATCGAGCTGCATCGAGGAAACGCCGATATCCATGACCACGCCATCGACGCTGGCGATGCCCGCTTCGGCCAGGGCCGCGACCATTTCGGAAAAGCGGCGCGGGTGCAGCACCAGGCGCGGCGGATCTTCACGGGTTTCGGGCCAGAGCCGGCCGGCCGCGATCGCATCGGGATCGCGATCGAAGGCATGAACGGTGGCGCCGGCGGCAAGCAGGCGGCGGCTGTAGCCGCCGGCGCCGAAGGTCGCGTCGACAATCACCGCGCCGGAGGCAGGGGCGAGGGCGTCGATCACTTCCTCGAGCAGAACCGGGATGTGGGGAGCCGGCGACGGGGCGGCGACGGCGCTCATTTGCGCACCCGCGCCGCAGCCTGTTCGGCAAGGTCTTCGCAGGCGAACTGGGCGTGGCGCCAGTCTTCGCCGAGCTTCATCAGCTCGTCGGGGTTGAAGATCAGGAAATCCGCGCCCGCGCCCTGGAAATAGAGCCGGTCGGTGATCTGCGCGCCCTTGACGAAGCGCGGGGGCAGGACGAACCGGCCGCTGTCGTCAAACGGAACCTTGAGAAAGCCGAACAGTTGCGAGGAGCGCAGGTGGCGATCGAACGCTTCACCGCGGCGCAGCGCGTTCTCTTCCTCGCGTTCGAGCTGGACATCGAGTTCCTGCTCGCGGCTGAGGCCGAAGGCGACCAGGCACGGCAGGCTGGAATGAAGCTGGAGGCAAAGCTCCTTGCGGCCTTCGCCGGAGTCCTTGAGCGCCTTGCGGAAGTCTGGCGGCAGCACGAAACGGTCCTTTTCGCCGCGAAGCGAAAAGCCCTGACCGTTATACCTGATCCGCCTTGCCTCCACTTTCCCTGTCCCCGCCCAGGGTGAATCCCAGACACCGGAAACAAAACTCCCGCCCCGCCGCGCCGATAGGCGGCCGGCTGAGAGGCCAGCCAAAGCGGGCGCTTCCTTTCCGATGGACCACAGCCATACCTGTCGAGCCGCAGGGTGGGAAGGGAAAATTGCGGGAAATCACGGGAAAACGCGTTCAACGCGCGCGATTGACGAGCCTGAATGGGGAAAGGCATGATTTGATCTTTGTATGATTTTGTTTTGTTCCTTTCCGCACGCGCGGTCGGCCTCAGGATTTCGGCGGCGCTGCGTGGGTTCGGGTGCCCTGCCCGCGGTTTCCCCGGAAAATTCGGCCGGATTCGGGCCGACTCAATCGGGCCGACTCAATCGGGCCGACTCAGTGGACGAGGACGGCTTCGGGCTGCGCGCTGGTGGCGGGCGACGGGACCACGCCGATATCGGCCAGCGGATCGTTCCCCGGGGTGACCGTGGCCGCCGGCACCGCGCCGGGCGAGGGAATCACACCGATGTCGGCCAGCGGATCGTTCCCCGGGGTGGGCGCTTCGGACGGAAGTCCGGCGGGCGGGGGCATCGTGCTTTCGGCCAGCCGGGCCCGGTCCATGATGATGTTGGCGAGGCCGACCAGCAGCAGCATCGCGGCCAGGCCGAACAGCCCGATCTGCAGGCGGTGCACCGACTGCGCGCGAAGCTCACGCGCGGAAGGCGGCATGAAGTGCTGCGGCACGCTGCCAGCTTCGCCAGGGTTTGGCCCGGTGGACATTAGCGGTCAGATAAGCGCAAATGCCGCGAGCCGCAACCGGCGCGCGGCGAACCGGTCAGGCTTTCGCCAGCCACGGGAACACCGGCAGGCCCTTCGCCGCCAGCCACTCGGCATTGTAGAGCGACGACAGGTAGCGGAAACCGGTATCGCACAGGATCGTCGCGACCCGCACGTCCGGCTTGCCCGCCGCCACCAGTTGCCGGCCCAGCGCCACCGCCCCGGCGACGTTGATGCCCGAGGAGAGGCCGAGGCACAGCCCTTCCTCGCTCAGCAGCCGGGCGACCCAGACGAGGCCGTCCTCGTCCGAAATGCGGAACTGGGTGTCGATCGGCGCGCCTTCGAGATTGGCGGTGATCCGGCCCTGCCCGATGCCCTCGGCAACGGAACTGCCTTCCGCCTTCAGCTCGCCGTGGGCGTAGTAGTTGTAGAGCGCCGCTCCGAACGGGTCGGTCAAGGCGATCGTGACGGCGGGATCGAGCGCCTTGAGCCCCATGCCGACGCCCGCGATCGTGCCGCCGGTGCCTGCCGCGCAGGTGAACCCGTCAATCCGGCCATCGAGCTGCGCCCACAGTTCCGGCGCGGTGCTTTCGATATGGGCCTTGCGGTTGGCGGTATTGTCGAACTGGTTGGCCCAGATCGCGCCCGGCGTTTCCTCGGCCAGACGGCGCGAGGTGTGGACGAAGTGGCCGGGGTTCGAAAACGGCGCGGCCGGCACGAGCACCAGTTCTGCGCCAAGCGCGCGCAGCGTGTCCATCTTCTCGCGCGACTGGGTTTCGGGCATGACGATGATCGTCTTGTAGCCGAGCGCGTTGGCGACCAGCGCGAGGCCGATGCCGGTATTGCCGGCGGTGCCCTCGACAATCGTGCCGCCGGGCTGAAGCGTGCCCCGCGCCTCGGCATCGCGGACGATCCACAGCGCGGCCCGGTCCTTGACCGAAGCGCCGGGGTTGGCGAATTCGCACTTGCCCCAGATCTCGCAGCCTGCCGCCTCGCTCGGCCCCTTGAGGAGCACGAGCGGAGTGTTGCCGATGAGATCGAGCGTGCTGGATACGGCCGGTACAGTCATCCGCCGAGAGCTAGGGCCTGTTCAGCGCGGGCGCAATATGAATGAGTCGTTTGACAAGTGCGGAAAGGCCCGCCGGGTTCACCTTGAGGCGCCGGCCCGCTCCCCCGCACGAGTTTTTGCTCAATGCGGAAAGGCCCTCCGGCCTTTCCTTGCGGCGCCGGGGCGGCCCGGCGGCCCCCCGCCCCCCCCCAGCCCGAGCATATCATGGTGATGGGGGGGCGCGGGGGGGCGGGGGCGCGCCCC
>VMTF01000113.1 GCA_013791705.1 Sphingomonadales bacterium
CCCCCACCCCCATATCCCCCCGCCCCCCCCCCGCGCCCGCTGGGGCTCAATCCCGCTCCTGTGTCCGTGCCCAATATAAAGCCTCACGCGGGGGGGGGGGGGCCGCCCCCCCCCCCCCGCTTCTTGTTTGAGGGTCAGACGCGACCGGGCATAAACCCGGCGCGGGGGGGATTGAAGCCTGATGTCCGAACAGACTGTTCCGCAGGGCCTGCGTGCCACGTTTCAAAAGCCCTATCCGGTGCTGTGGCTGCTGTTCCTGATCTATATGTGCAACGCGATGGACCGGAATATCATTGCGTTCCTGGCCGAGCCGATCCGGCGCGATCTGGATATCACGGACACCCAACTGGGCCTTCTTACCGGTCTCGCGTTTGCATTCTTCTATACGCTTTGCGGCGTTCCGGTCGGCTGGCTCGCAGACCGGATCGGCCGGGTTCTGACAATCTCGGTGGCCTGCGTCGTCTGGTCAGCCTGTTCGATGGCCGGCGCGCTTTCCAGCACGTTTGGGCACCTCGCCCTTGCCCGAGTGGGCGTGGCGATCGGCGAGGCGGGCGGGACGGCCCCATCCTATGCGTTGATCGCGGCCAAGTTCGCACCGGAACAACGTGGCCATGCACTCGGCCTGTTCCATGTCGGCGCTCCCCTGGCGTCGCTCATCGGCGTTGCGCTGTCGGGCTGGTTCGCCGCGCATTATGGCTGGCGCACGGCACTGGTCGCGGTGAGCCTGCCCGGCCTTCTATTTGCCGCGGTTCTGTTTCTGTTCGTCCGCGAACCGGCGCGCGGAGCGGATGAAGCAGGCGGCGCCAATGCAGTACCTGCTCCGCCCCTGACCCGTTCCTTCGTCGATTTCTGGCGCCATCCGGTGCTGGGGCTCTGCTTCATCTTTGCCGGGATAACGTCGTTTGCCACCCATGCCCTGATCGCGTGGGCGCCGGCGTTCCTGATGCGGGTCAAGGGCATGACGCTGATCGAGATGAGCGTCTGGTTCTCGGTATGCAATGCATCGGCGCTGGCGCTCGGGTTCTGGCTCGGCGGTGCCCTGTCTGACCGTCTGGCTCGCCGGACACCAGGGGCTTATGCGCTGGTGCCGGCGGCAGGGCTGCTTATCGCGATCCCGTTTCTGGTGATGGCCGTGTGGGCCGACGGCTGGATGGCCTCGATGTTCCTGCTGACGGTGCCGATCTGTTTTGCCGGCCTGTTTCTCGCGCCGGCCGTTGCAGTTGTGCAGGCCTATGCGCCGGCGCACCAGGCGACGGTGTTCGGCTCGATTTACCTGCTGGCCAACAACCTTGTCGGCAGCGGGCTGGGGCCGCTCTATGTCGGCACTATCAGTGACTACTTCAAAGCAAGCCAAGGCACCGCTGCGCTGGGCCTCGGGCTCATCGCGCTGGTTCCGGTCATGGCGCTTGCCGTCTTCGGGCAGATTCTGATCGCTCGTACGATCGGGCGCCATCCGGAGCCTTTCAGGCGCGCGGCCTGATTCCTTTCGGGCATTTGCGGCGCAACGTCTGTTCCGAAGTTCTGCCAAATCGGGGCGGGGGCGGGCTGGCGCCGAAAGTCCGGCGCGGACGCAAACTGCCCACGCGGGCTGCAGTTCCGCCGGTTCTTCCATCGCATACGTGTTCGACCGTCCGTCACTTTCGCGCCGACCGGGATTTCACGATAGGGGCGGATGGGCCGAACTGGAGACGAATCGAGATGAGAAGAGCCGCCATTGTCACTCCCGTGCGCACCGCCGTCGGAGGTTTCGGAGGGGCGCTGAAGTCGCTCAAGATGGAAGACCTCGGCACGATCATCATCAAGGCGCTGGTCGAGCGCAGCGGGATCGATCCGGCGCGGATCGACGATGTGATCTTCGGCCATGCCTATGGTAGCGGCGAGGCACCGGCGCTGGGCCGCTGGTGCGCGCTCAATGCTGGCCTGCCGATCGAGGTTTGCGGCATGGAAATGGAGCGGCGCTGCGGCAGTGGGCTGATGGCGATCTCGACCGCAGCGATGATGGTGCAGACCGGCGTGGCCGACGCGGTGATCGCGGGCGGCGTCGAATCGATGAGCAACTGCGAGTATTATTCGACTACGCAGCGCTGGGGCACGCGCGCCGGCAGCGTCACGCTCTATGACCGGCTTGAGCGCGGGCGGGTTCGCTCGCAGCCGGAGTGGCGGTTCGGCGTGGTCAAGTCGATGATGGAAACGGCGGACAACGTGGCGGCCGATTATGGCATCAGCCGCGAAGAGTGTGACCTCTACGCGCTCGAAAGCCACCGCCGGGCGGCCGCCGCGACCGACGAAGGCAAGTTCGCCGACGAGATGGTGCCGGTGCCGGTGCCGCAGAAAAAGGGCGACCCGATAATTTTCGATCGCGACGAGGGCATTCGGCGCGACGGCACGCCGGAATCGCTGGCGCGGTTGAAGCCGGTCCATTCGGGCGGCGTGACCACGGCCGGCAACGCGAGCCAGCAGAACGATGCGGCTTCGGCTTGTCTGGTGGTGGCCGAGGACAAGCTGGCCGAACTGAAGCTTGATCCCAAGGCGTATTTCGTGAGCTTCGCGGTGGCCGGGTGCGAGCCTTCGCGGATGGGGATCGGGCCGGTGCCAGCGACACAGAAGCTGTTTGCCCGCACGGGGCTGTCGTTCGACGACATGGACCTGGTCGAGTGCAACGAGGCCTTTGCGGCACAGTTGCTGGGCGTGACGCGGGGCTGGGGCTGGCACGATCCTGATCGGCTCAACGTCAACGGCAGCGGAATCTCGCTGGGGCACCCGATCGGCGCGACCGGCGGGCGTATTCTTGCCTCGATGCTGCATGAACTTGAACGGCGGCAGGGCCGGTACGCGCTTGAAACGATGTGCATCGGCGGCGGGCAGGGCATCGCAGCCCTGTTTGAACGGGCATGAACGGCGCAGCGGTGACCTCCAGCATGATCTTCGGCGGCCCGCGCCGCTATGTGCAAGGGCCGGGCGCGCTCGAACAACTGGGCGCGCTGAGCGAGCGTTTCGCGACGCGGCCGCTGGTGATTGTCGATGCTGACGTCCTGCCGTTCGTTTCGGCCACGCTCGACCGGGCGCTCACCGGTCGGGCCAGCACCGTGCTCCCGTTCCGCGGCGAGGTGACGTTTGCCGCGATCGATGCGCTGGTTGCGGCGGGCAAGGATGCCGGCGCCGACGTCGTGATGGGCCTGGGCGGGGGCAAGGGGCTGGATGCCGCGAAAGCAACCGCGCTGCGGCTGGACCTGCCCTATGTGGCGATCCCCTCGATTGCCTCGAACGATTCGCCAACCGGCCGTTCGATGGCGATCTATGACGACAGCCACGTGATGGTGGCGGTCGAGGTAATTCCCGACAATCCGCTGCTGGTGCTGGTCGATACCGCGCTGATCGCGAACGCCCCGGCGCGGTTTCTGCGGACCGGTATGGGAGATGCGATCGCCAAGAAGTTCGAAGCCGAGCGGGCCTATGCCGACCGGGCGACCAACTTTTTCGACGGCTATCCGACGCTGACCGCGATGGCGATTGCCGACTGCTGCTACCGCACGCTGCGCGAGCATGGCGAAGCGGCGATGGCGGCGGCCGAGCGGCACGAACCGGACGCGGCCTTCGAAGCGGTGGTCGAGGCCAACGTGCTGATGTCCGGGCTGAGCTGGGAAAGCGGCGGGCTTTCCTATGCCCATGCGGTGGTGCGCGGGCTGGTCAAGGCGCGCGGTGCCGCGATGGCGCCGCACGGCGATCACGTGGCCTATGGGACGCTGGTCCAACTGGCGATCGAGGGACGCGATGACGCGGCCGTTCTCGACCTGATGGGCTGGTGCCGTGCGGTCGGCCTGCCGGGCTCGCTGGCCGAACTGGGCATGAGCGATCCGACCGCCGGCGAAATTGCCGAAATCGCCCGGTTGACGACAATCGGACCGAAGGGCGGCAAGATTCTGGTCAAGGCATCGCCCGATGCGATTGCGGCTGCGATCACGCGGGTCGAGCGCCTTGCTGCCCTGGAGACGGTATGACGCCGGCAAAGGTCAGTCTCGTAACCGGCGCGGCGGGCGGAATCGGCCGAGCGACCGCGATCCGCTTCGCGCAAGCCGGCGCCAAGGTGATGATCGCGGACCTCAACGGCGAGGGTCTCACCGAAACCGCCGCGCTGATCTCGGCAGAGGGCGGGGACGTGCAGCAACATGTCTGCGACGTCAGCAGCGAAGAAGGCGTGGCGGGGCTGATGCAGGCCACGCTCGATGCCTATGGCACGATCGACTGGGCGTTCAACAACGCCGGGATCATCGGCCCGCTCAAGGGCATCGCCGATACCACGATCGAGGAATTTGATCGGGTGATCGCGGTAAACTTGCGCAGCATTTTCCTGTGCATGAAGGCGGAACTGGCGATCATGGGGCCGAACGGTTCGGGCTCGATCGTGAACACTTCGTCTGAAACGGCGCTGAAGGGCAATGCCGGGCCAGGCGCCTACACCGTCTCGAAACACGGGGTTAAGGGCATCACCGAGCACGCGGCCTATGAATGGGCGCCAAGCGGCATTCGCATCAATGCGGTGGCGCCGGGCGCGATCGTTACACCGATGACGCTCGGGATGCGGGCGATCAAGGAACGGCCGTCGCCGCAACCCAATGGCCGCCGCGGGGAAGCCAGCGAAATCGCCGAGGGGGTCTATTGGCTCTGTTCGGACGCAGCCTCGAACGTGATCGGTCATCTGCTGGTGATCGATGGCGGATGGGCGCTGGCCTGATATACAATCGGCCTGACAAGGATTTGATGGCTCATCATCTGCATGATCGGGCAGTTTGATCCGGATCACGGCCGGGTCCAGAACACGTTATTATTGCAACAACCGCTGACCGACAGGAGTTTGCCATGAGCGCAGTCAAGGATTTCAAGCCGGCGGGACTTGCCGGGATTCACCTTCCCAAGGATCTCGTGATCAAGATCCCCGAACTGGGCGATCCGCAATGGGTGAAGCGCCCGGCCGGGCACTGGTATCTGCCGCTGATGTTCGATGTGGCTGGCGGCGTGACGGTGAACGTGATGCGCTACGAGACGCCGGGCATTGTCGGCCGTCATGTGCACGATGGTCCGGTCTATTCCTACACCATCGAAGGTTCGTGGCATTATCCGGAGCACGATTGGGTGGCCGAGGCCGGCAGCTTCGTGTGGGAGCCGACCGGCGACATCCACACACTGACCGTCAAGGAATCGATGATGGCGCTTTACGTGATGCACGGGGGCCTGATCACCGTGGACAAGGACGACACGCCGATCGGCTACGACAACTGCCTCTCGTTGCTCGGCTATTGCGACCAGTGGTATCGCGATCACGGCATGGGCGAGGACTACGTCAAGCAGTTCATCCGCTAAGCGCGGTTTACACGGTAACAAAGGGGGCCCCCCCCGCC
>VMTF01000173.1 GCA_013791705.1 Sphingomonadales bacterium
CCGCGCGAACGGGCGGGCTTGGCGTTGTACTTGTCTTCGAGCTGCTTGACCTGCGCCGCCGCCACCGCCGCCGCCCCGGCGCTGAACAGCGCGCCAGTGCCATAGGGATCGGGATTTTCGGCGGCCGCGCCGGGCTTCTTGCCCCGGAACAGTTCGACCAGGCCGACCGGCAGGGTGACCGGATTGCTCAGCAGCCCGATCATCTTGATCCAGCGGCCCGATACGCTTTCGGTCAGCGAGCGCAGGCCATCGAGGGCAAAAGTCACCGCCGACAGGGCCGTCACCGCCGGACCGGAGAATTCCTCGCCAAAGGTCTGCTTGAGCCGGGTCCATGCCCCGCTAGCCTGACTCGTCGCCGAAGTCAGCCCGCCCGGCCCGTCACCGGCCGCCTGCGCCAGCCCGGCAACCAGCGCCTGTTGCGCCTCGGCGGTCTTGCCGGCTTCGGCCAGGCGCAGCACCGTCAGCCGCAATTCGGGATTGAGCTCCTGCGTCGCGGTGAGCAGGCCCTTCATGTCGCGATCGGCCAGGGCCTGGAAGGCCGGAGCGACCTGCCCGGTGATAACCGACGCGACATCGGTGCCGAGGCTGTCGGCAAGCCGGGCCGAAGCCTCGAGCGCGGCCTGCAGCCCCTCCTTCGTCATGCCCGGGATCTTCGCCAGCGCGACCGCCGCCTGCAGCGCCGCTTCCTCGGTCTGCCCGGTGCTCGCCGCGATCTCTTCGGCCATCGCGCGAATCTGCGCGCCCGTGGCGGTCGAGCGGTTGCCGCCCAGCGCCAGCGAGGCCGAAAAGGCCGAGATCGCCTTTTCGTGATCGCTATAGGCGGCAAGCGATTGCTGGACCGCGAAGGCCATCCCGCTGAAGCTGATGCCGGCCGCCACCCCGGCGGCACTGGCCACGCCCAGCGCCCCGCTGAATCGCCCGGCCGCCACCGTGCCTGCGTCCAGCCCGGAAACCGCGTCCTTCATGAAGCGGTCTTTCGCGGCCTGAATGCCGGTCAGCATGAAATCGCGGCGGTTGGCCTTGATCTGATCGGGCGTGCCCTTCGACAGTTCCGGGATATTGGCGGCGACCTGCTTGAGCTGCGCGGCGACCAGCTTCAGCCGCGCGGTATATTCGCTGACTTCGCGCGTCGCGCCGTTGGCGGATTTCTCGACCTGGGCAAAGCTCTTCGAACCGGCATCGCCGACCCGCCGGAAATCGCGCTCGACCTCGCCGATCCCGAGCACCCGCAGCGCCATGTTGATCGCGCGATCTGCCGCCATTGCCCAGCTCCAACGCCAAAAGGGCCGCGAGGCGAAAGCCCCGCAGCCGGTGAATACTTGTCTGTTCACTCAAGGCGCTGAGGCGGTTATCCGCCTGGCACCAAGGAAATCAGGACCCGAAGCGCTCTCGCGCCCACGTCCTGCCTGATATTAACGCCCTGATATTAACGCCCTGATATTAACGCAAGGATCAGAAGTTGCCGACGAGCGCCACCACCACCTGGTGCCGCTTGGCATCCGCGCCGAGATTCACGCCGTTGTACTGCGCCTCGTTATAGTCCGAATAGCGATATTCGAGCCGGGCACGGAGCCGGCCGAACGCCTGCTCGACCCCGGCGCCGATCCGGTATCCATCCAGATTGTCCGCCTCCGAAAAGGCGAACCCGGCGCCGTCGTCATAATTCAGGATCACCCGGGCGTTGGTGTAGCCGCCCTTCAGATAGACCAGCGTACTCGGCAGGACGGCCGCACCGGCGCGCACGCCGATGTAGAGATCCCGCCCGGCCTTGAGGCTGGCTGCGGCTCCAACTGTGGGATAATCGTTTACTTCTTCCTTGACGCTGGACCCCGAGGCTTCCGCCTCGACGCCGACGATCGCGCCGGACAGCGCCATATCGTAACCGACGATCGCGCCGAACGTCGCCCCGTCCCTGCTTTCGCTCTGCCCGAAGCCGCTGATCTTCACGTGATCGTACCCGGCCAGCGCGCCGGCATAGAGCCCGCCGAACGCCGGTGCTTCCTGCGCCAGGGCAGCGGAAGACGGCAGTGCCGCCGCGATCGCCGCCGCCGCGAGTGTGAACTTCTTCATGATCGATATCCCGGTTGCCTGATTGCAGTCGCGGACCTGCCCGAGCGCCCCGCAATCAAATTGTATAAATCCGACAGCAGCGCCGATTGCGCCATGCTGTTGCCGCAATGCAACATGCCGCTATTCCGTTGCCGGTTTCGCCCGCGCGGCGGCGAGTTTGCCCCACGCGTCGAGCACGGTTTCGATCGCCGCCACCGCCCAGGCCGATTGCGTGGCGAGGCCGCCCGCTTCGGGCAGGAGGCCTTCGCGCCAGCAGCCGGCGAGGCGGAGGATCGCGGCGGTCTCGTCGTCGATCAAATATTGCGGGTGCACATGCAGCCAGCGCACGCCGGCTGCCTGTTGCCCGATAAAGCTGTCGCCGCGCAGCGGAGCCGCGGGCGTGTGATCCTCGCCGCCGTCAAACGCCTTCGGATCGAAGGCCCAGGCGGCGGCGATGATCAGTTTTTTCTTTGCGTCTCGTCCGGCGCGAGCAGCCGAAACGCGAATGTCGCCAGATCGGTCCGGTGATCCGGGGGGATCGCCTTGTAGGCTTCCTGCATCACCAGCCCGTCATCGTCGCGGCGCAGCGCCGCGCCGTCGATGCTGACCAGCAGCAGCCGGACGATCTCGATCGCCGAGATATCGTCCCAGAATCGCCGGTCGGCCAGCAGTTCGGCATAAGGCTGCCAGTGCCGTTCGAGATTGGCCTCGATCATCATCGCCTGCGGTTGCAGCTCGGCCTGCCGCGCGAGCCGGTCCGCCTCAAGCCGGGCCAGTTCTGCCCCGCGTTCGACGTAATCCGGCTCGTCCAGCTTGTCCTCGTCGAGCGGTTCGAGCAGATCGTACCACTCCTCGATCACCGCGCGCTGGCGCGCGCCCTCGGCCCGGTCGCCGACCGCCTCGGCCAGCGCCAGCACCCCGGCCACGCCGACCAGGCGGAATTCGAGCAGCGCCGGGCGGCGCACCCGCTGGCGGGTGAGCAGCCGCCGCGCGCGCGACGGATCGTAGACATCGGGGGTGCGGAACCGGTAGCTCCGCCCGCCCAGCACGCATTCGTGCAGATCGGAAACGAGCGCCAGTCCGGCGCCGCCTGTCGTTGCGTTCGCCATGGGCTTGCTCACCAGAACAGCAGGTAGACCCAGGAGTCCGCCCCTACCGCCTCGAACGGCAAGCCATCGGCGCTGATCCCGTCGAGATCGTCGTCCTCCTTGCCGGTGTAGGCGATGGCCGGAAGGAACATCGAGACGCGGTTGCCATCCACCTCGCCCCAGTTCAGCCACAGCTTTTGCTGCGTGCCCGCGACCAGGTCGGCAAAAGCATTGCGCGCCGTCAGGGTGAGCAACTGGGGATTGATCCGCCCGGTCGGCTTGCGGCTGACCACCCGCGCCGGCTCGTAGCCATAGGTCTCGCCCGGGCAATCGGCCTGGACCAGCTCGTTGCCCCAATCGAGCGTGAAGTTGCGGAAGCACACCCGGTTGCCGCCGAGGAAGGAATCGGCATCGCGCAGCGGGCGTGGGCGGACGCTGTCAAACACCGCGCCGGTCGGATTGGCGACGTCTTCCGGATCAGCGAGCTGGCCGCGCAGGGTATAGGTGAACTTGCCGCTCTGGCGGGTCTGGATCGCGAACGACAGGTTCGCCGCCGCGCCGATCAGCTTTTCGAGGATCGCGTTCCCGCTGCCCGAATTCTTCTTGTAGAGATAGCTGGTCAGGTTCTTGAGGTTGACCGAGACCGGCACATAGAGATTGCCGGCATGGACCGTGTAGGTCGTGGTCGCATCGGGGGCGGTGGTGAAATCGGGATAGACCGCCGCCAGCTTCGAGGTGGTGTTGTAGGCGGTGATCACGCGGGTCTGGCCGTCGCCGGTGCCGCCGGTGGTCTCGACCACGAACCCGGTCAGGTCGGTGGCCGGCGCACCCGCCGCCAGGGTGATCGAGCCGGTCGCGCCGGCCTGGGCGGTGCCGCTCGAATCCGCCGCCAGCGTGGTCTCGCCCAGCGCCGCCGCCTCCAGGATCGGCTTGAACTCCGGCGCGGTGCCCGGCACGCCGCTGCCCTTGGCGAAGAACCGGCCGGTGTGCTGGCCATAGCCGCCACCGACGATCGACTGCGACTTGTCGAGCGAGCCGGTGACCTCGTCGGTCTGCTCGACCTCGATGTTCGGCGAGCCGCGCGGCTCCTCGACCAGCACCGCGTCGGTCGCCGGCACGGGCACCGGATCGGTGCCGGGGGTCACCTCGATCTTGACCAGCGCGAGCCGGTTGCGGGTGAGAAAATCGCTCATCGGGAAATCCTTTCAGCTCGGGGCCGGAATTATGGAAACGTCAGGCGCCGGGTGCGGGCGCGGGATCGGGGGCGATGATCGCCGGCGCCGGTTCGGCGGGCGCCTTCACGGGGCGCACCGGCCTTGCCCTGGCTTCGGCCGCACTGGCATCGGCGGCTTCGTCGCGCGCGGCCTGGTCGACATTGCGGGCCACCCCGTCCGCGCCGATCACATGGGCATCGCCGCTGCGCGCCGCGATCGTGTGCCGGTGCGCGACGAATTCGCCGCGAGGATCTTCTGACATCTTCTGCTCCTGTCGTTGATGGCGCGCGCTTACGGCGCCGGGTTGGAGGCATCGCCCTCGCGGGCCCAGTAACTCACCATGAAACCGATCGACTGCACGCCGACGATCCGCGCGCCGCTCTTCCCGCGCCCGATGAACGGCGGCGACATTTCGCCACGCCGGATATCGACCGCGAGCGCGCCGAGCTGGATATCGGCCGGATTGAGCAGCGCATCGCTGATCGCGACATAGCCGGCGTCGAGCAGGTCTTCGGCCAGATCGCCGTCGCGCTCGATCACCACCAGGCCGACTTCGAAATCCATCACATGCGTCTCGACCTGCCCGGTCAGGCTGTCCGGCTCGCGGTCACCGCCGCTGCCGAGCAGGATCGCGTTCATCTCGTCCTCGCCGATCAGCTCGCGCGGATCGCGCGCCACCGTCAGCCAGCCCAGCGCGGCCCGCACCGTTTCCAGCTTGAGCTCGACCACATCGAGGATCTGCTTGCGAACCGAGGCCATCAGACGAATCGTCCTTCCGCCTTCTTGCGGCTGAAGATCGCGTCGAAGTTCCGCTCGAACACCGCCCCGCGACTGGCGAGGATCGCCTCCAGCCCCTGCAGCGACGGTGCGATCTTCAGGCTCTTGAGCAGGGTGGCGAGCAGCACGGTCTTCTTCGATCCGCGAAACCGCCGCAACTGGTAGAGCTTCTGCCCGTCCTTGGACTTCGCGAAGAAGATGTCGGAGTTCGAGATCGGATAGTAGCCGGTCTGGGGATTCGTGCCCGGTCCCGCCTGCCCGCCCGCCGCATCCGGATTGGCAATCCGCAGCCAGTCGCCCGACTTCGGGACCACCGTGCCGCCGCGCATGTGCAGCAACAGGTAGTCGACGAACGTGTCGCCCTTGCCGATCCCGAACTTGGAATAGATCAGCGCGGTGAACTGCCCCTTGTCGGCGATGTCGTTGAAATAGACCGACTGGACGGCCGCGTTGGATACCCGCCGATGATTGTTGCCGTGCATCGCCGAGCCGGTGAAGTGCCCGTCAAGGTAGGTCCGCATCTTCTGCTTCACTTCATCGGTGGTGGTCTGCACCGCCTCGATCGACGATTCCCGGATCACGACCACGCCTTGCTGCAGCGCCTCGTCAAGCCGGATGCGGCCCTGTTCGCCGAGAAATTCGACTGTGAAGCCGACACTGCGCGGACCCTGATAGTTTGCGCGCAACACTGCCTGATTGTGCAGATTGAACCCGCTCTGCGGAAATCCGCCGCGCTGGATCATTCCGCTCGTGATCTTGCGGCCCATCGCCTCAATCCACCAGCAGCAGATCGGCCGACCACAGCCCGGCCGTGTGATCGAGCTGCGGCAGGCCCGCCACGCGGAAGGTTTCGCCCAGATCGGTGATGAACGTCCCGTCGCGCTTCACTTCGGGCAGCTCCGCCGCCTGGACCCACAGCTTGCGCTCGCTGGTCCGGGCCGACTGTTCGCCCGCCCGGAAGCTCTCGCGCCCCTGCCCGCGATCGATGATCGGCAGGCAGGGGACCGCAACCGCGCCCGGCTCCGTGCCGATATAGCGCGCGCCTTCGGCGAACTCTTCGGAGTCGAACATGCCGGCGAGATCGGCGGCGGATTCAACGGCCATTGGCCAGGCCCTACTTCTTGTCGCCGACGGGCCTGGTCGCCTCGGCCAGTTGCCCGGTCAATTCATCGACCTGCTGCTGCAGCGCGGCCGCCTTCGCCTCGGCGGTTTCGGCACGGGCCACGGCCGCCGCCAGTTCTGGCGCGCCGACCGCTTCGACGGCGCGCGCCCACGCCTCGGCGATCTTGCCGCGCTTGATCAGCCCGGCCACGTCATCCTCGCCAAGCTTCAGGGCGGCGATCTTGTCGGCCGTCAGCTCCTCGCCGTCGGCGATCACCCGGCCGCCGCCGACCAGCTCGCCCACGGCGAGGAGGATGGGGGTCTGCCGGGGCGCGCCCTGGGCCGCGCCTTTGGTCTTCGAATTGGACATGATGGTCTCCGCAAAATGGTCAGTGAGCGGCAGGGGGCCGGCCCGCGCCGGTCCCCTGCCGATGTATGCTCCGATGGGCGGACGCCTTAGCGCACCGTCGCGGCGAGCGAGGCGTTGACCCGCATCGGAGCCAGGATCGAGGCGGTGATCGTCTCCACCCAGTGCGCGCCGGTGTTCGGATCGATCCATTCGTGCGGGAAGAACTCGCCCGGCTGATAGTGGTTTTCCGCGTGCTCGATCACGCCGCACAGCTTGTGCCCGCCGTAGCCCGCGCGGCTGCCCATCAGCACGGTGTTGTCCGGGATCAGCTTGACGTTGGCGAAGCGGTCGTCGTGATCGAGCGCGTTGTAGACATAGAATTCGACCCCGCCGATCCGGCCCTTGAACACCGGCGCGCCGGGCACGGTGGGCGTGTAGCCGAGCGTGATCGCGGCGGTCTGGCCGAGCGTGGTGTCGAGCGCCTTTTCCACTTTGGCATCCGCGGCGATATAGCCCCAGGCCAGCCCGTCCATCACGACGATATCGACCGCGCTGCCGGCGGCCTCGCCGACCTGGTTCATCCAGCTATCCACGTCATCGTAGGGCGAAACGCCGGCTTCGCCCCAGCGGTCGGTGGTCAGCAGGGTCTTGGTCAGCGAGCCTGTGCGGGCGAAGTTGACCAGAGTCGACGGGTAGTCGTCGCCGCTGATCGTCATCTGCCCGGTCAGGAGCAACTGCGCGGCCATCCATTCGCGGGTGCGGGCCATCCGCTCCTGGTGCTTGAGCAGGTACATCTCGCGGATCGCCGCCTCGCGATCGGCAGCGGACATCTCGCCGCCGATCCGCTCGCCGGCCATGCGCGAGAGCACCTCCTTGCCGGTGATCTGGTTCTTCGGCTTCATCGAGGCCGGGACGATGATTTCCTTCTGGAAGCCGCGCGACTGCTGGACCTTGCCGGGCGAAAGCTGGGCAACGAACGGCGCCTTGCGCATGTCATCGAGCACGCGGTCGAAATAGACTTCGGCCGTGTCGAATTCGAACACGCCGGGGAAGAACGCCGTCTGCAGGAAGCTGCCGGGCAGGAACAGGCTGGGGATGAGCGGCATCAGCTCGTCGCGCGAGAAGGTGCCGTAGTTGAGATCGGACATCGGGGGTACTCCCATGAAAAAACCCGCCCGGGTCTGCCGGGCGGGTGCGATCAAACGCGGCGATGATGCCGCAAGCGGTTGCGGTGGATCAGTCGTCGATGACCAGGCCGAGGCGGCGCAGGCCTTCGCGGATGGTGGCGACGGTGTGGCCGGCGCCGAGGGTCAGCGCCGATCCGACGATCTGCCCGGTTTCGTAGTAGATCGCTTCCTTGTCGGCCGAAGTCACGTCCACGTCCTGCGCCAGGATGGCGCGCGGGGTCTGCGAGCCGTCGGTCGCCGCGGCGCGCGCCTTCTTGTACTCCAGCGCCGCCCAGTCATAGGCGACGGTGACCGGGATGATGTCGTCCACCAGCCAGTCGTTCGCGCCGTCCGAAACGGTGCCGTTGATCCCGCCGGTATAGGCGGTGCCGATCGTCAGCACGCCGTCGATCGTCCCGTCCGGGCGGACCACCTTGAACTTGCCGGTGGCGCCGGTGACGGTGCAGATCAGGTTCCACACCCCTTCCTGCGCGCCGTCGTCACAGGTGAAGGCGCTGATCGTGCCGTTGCCGACGGTGCCGCCGACGCCGCTGACCGGGGTGCCGACCGTGACGGTGGCCGAGGCGGCGGCGAGCACCGCGCCCATGACCGTGCCGGCAACGAGCGCCGCCACGCCGGTGGTGGTGAACTTGCGGGTGGTGTAGGTGCCGCCGGCAAGGATCTGCTTCACCGAGAACGCGGTCTCGGCGGTGTAGGCTGCATTGTCCACGTTGTGTCTCCTCTGGGTGGCGCGCGTTCACTGCCGCCGCGCCGGGCTGTCCTGGAAGACGGGGCGTTCCCGCCCCGCCTGTTACTTGCTGGCTGCCGCCTTCCGCGCGGCGTAGGCCTGGCCGCGATTGGCCGGAGCCTGCTGGCCCGGCGCGCCGGCGCGTGCCGAACCTTCGGGCAGATCGCCGCCGGCGATGGCTTCGGTCTTCAGGGCTTCCGCCGCAGCGCCGAGCTTGTCCTTCTTCGCGCGGGCCTGGGCGAGCGCGAAATCGGCGACGCTGGCCCCGCTGGTGATCGCCTCGGTCAGTGCCGCCGAGATCGTCGACGATCCGTCGAGCGTGGCGAGCTGTTCAAAGCGCTCGCGTTCGGCAGCGGCGCCAGCGGCCAGGCCAGCGGCATGTCCTTCGGCGCGGGCGGCCTCGATCGACGCCTGGAGGTTTTCCGGCTGCTGTTCCGCCGCCGGCGCGGTTGCTACGGTGCTCATGCCATTTCCTTTCGCTGAGCGTGCTCCCGACGGAGCGGTTGCGGCCGGACGATTGCCCGGACCGTTCACGGCGGCTTCGAACTCGTCCATCGAGTCCTGCCATCCCATGATCTTGTCGACGAGGCCGGCGGTGACCGCCTCCTCGCCCATGAAAACCCTGGCCTCCAAACCGCGAACTTCGGCGGCGTTGAGGCCTCGCGCGGTCGCCACGTGATCGAAAAACTTTCCGGCACTGGTATCGACCATTGCCTGGACCCGCTCGATCACGTCCGCCGGGAGCGGCTCGAACGGGTTGCCATCAGCCTTGTTCGCGCCGGAAGCGAACAACGTGACCTTGATCCCGTCCTGCTCCAGAGAAGCGGAGAAATCGGCGTGCATGGAAATGCAGCCGATCGACCCTGCCAGGCCGAGCTCGTGGAGCGTGATCTCGTCAGCGCAACAGGCGATGCAGTAGGCAGCCGATGCGCCGACCCCCCGTATCATCGCTCGCATCGGCTTGGTGCCACGCCGGGCCATCAGGATCTGGGCCGCTTCCATCATGCCCGAAACCTCACCGCCCGGGCTGTCGATATCGAGCAGGATGCCGCGGACGGTCGGATCGGCGTCGGCGCTCTGCACCGACGCGACAATACCGTCATAACCTGTAAAGCCCGACATTGGCCCGATGCCGTTTTCCGCGACCGTCTCGCCGCGCACGGCAACGTGGGCAACGCCGTTGATGACCGGCATCAGGCGCTCCGCCGGCTGCTGCTTGGCCCTGCGGTCGACGTTGGCGCGCGCCGAAATCTCGATGCGCTTGTCGGCCGCCATTTGCTCCAGTTCGCTCAACTGCAGGGTGCGGCCCTCGGTCGAGACGAACAACTGCTGCACATCGAACCGCTGGCCGATCGCTCCCAGAACGATCGCCGCCGTCTGCGGCATCACCGCCAGGGGCTGGTTGAACAGCCGGCCGATGATGCCGGCTCGGGAATAGGCCCGGTTAGCCATTGTTGCCGTCTCCGTTGTCCTGAGGCTTCGCCTCGCCCGGCGCGTCGCCGGTATTCGGCTGCCCGCCGCCCGCGCCTGGCGCGACCGGCATGGGCATCCCCGCGCCCTTCATCCGGGCGATTTCCTCGCCGCGCTGTTCGACATTGGCGGCGAAGTCGCCGCCGTTGATCTGCGCCGCGATCTGCGCCCCGGTCTGCCACCCATGCGCCTCGTCGATCGCGAGCGCCTGGCGCTCGCGATAGGGGTCGAGACTGATCTTGCCGTCGCCCGCCCAGCGCACCGAGCACCACGCCTGGCGCAGCCGGGGATCGTCGAGAAAGCCCGGCAGGTCATAGACCCCGCGCGCGACCTGCTCATACAGCCAGCAGTGGTAGTGCGGATCACACCACATCGGCGCAAAGCGCGCGAGGCGGCGGACGATTTCCTTGTAGAACAGCTCCAGCTCGCCCTTGCTGGCGGTGTAGCTGGAATTGAACCGGGCCATCAGCACCCCGAACGGCGTGCCGGTGGCCGCGCCGATCTGGGTCAGCACCGCCTCGAAGAATTTCTCGTAGACCGGGTTCTTCGCGTCCGGCGAGACGAGCTTGACTTCGCTGTCATTGTCGAGCTCGAGCACCATGCCCGGCTCCATCGCGATGCTGCTGTTCGCCGGCGGCGGCTGCGTCTCCGGCGCATACTCCGCCTGGACGATCTCGCCGGTGCCATATTCCGGCTCGGGCATCGCGCTGGCACCAGGCGACTTGTAGATCACCGACAGCATCGATTGCAGCACCAGGCTGAGCGAGGCGGCATCGGTCGCATCGGCGAACATCTTCACCAGCTCCAGCACCGGCGCCAGGAACGGCACGCCCCGCGCCTGTTCAGGGCGCCGCTTGTCGAACACCAGCACGGCCGCCGGCAGCCGCGATTGCGCGCCCCAGGCCGGGTAGAATTTCGTGTCGGTCGCGGTGCGCGCCAGGCCCGACCGGTCAGGGGCCTTCTGGATCACATGATAGCCTTCGGCCGCGCCATAGCCATCGAGCTGGACGCCGCCGACCACGATCGGGCCGCCCTTACCCAGCGGCAGGCCCTCGACGTGCCCCGAAGGGCTGGCCACCCGCTCGGCCTCGACCAGCTTCCACGCGGTCCATACCACCCGCCCGATCTGGTCGGCCGGGGCGCAGCGCAGCCCCAGCACGTCGCCGCTCTCCAACATGCCGCGCAGGACGATCTCCTGCTGGCCATAGCCGGTGCTCGACCGTTCCGCGTCGGGATCGGTCGAGGACATGTAGGCGTCGTAATCGCGCTTCATCCGCGCGGTCCACGCCGCCTTTTCCTCCGGCATCAGCCCCAGTACTTCGGCATCGAGATCGGGCAGCGCCATCAGGCCGGTGCCGATCGTGAAGGTCACGTTGCGCTCGATCGCGGCGGTCGCCGCCGGCAGGTTCATCGCCGCCTCGCGGCTGCGCCCGATCAGGGTCTGCTGGCGGGCCAGACCGTCCGAATTGGCGGAGCGGGTGCGGGCGAACCAGCCCCGCGTCTGCCGCCGGTCGGATTGCCCGGCGCGATAGCCGCCCCGGGTGTCAAGGCGACCGCCCGGTTCTGTAACCGCCGCGGCCATCGCCATGTAGCTGGCCCGAGCGGCCAGGCGCTGCGCGGCCCGTCCCGGGGCAACCGCGGCAATGGCCCGGTCGATCAGGGTCAGGCGCGGCTTGTCCATCTCAGCGGCTCATGTTCACGAACCGGCGCGCCTTCCCGCGCACCACCGGCACGCCGACGGCCAGACCATATTGCGCCTCGGCATCCATCCGCCCCTTGCGGATTTCCGCAAGGCTCGCGCGGGTGAGTTCGCGCCCGTCGGGCATACGGTAGGACTGGTTGCGCAGCACCGCGAGCTCGGCCTGCTGGTAGGCAGAGACGAGCTCGGCGAGCCGCGCGATTTCCTCGCTCGACGCCATGGTTTTTCCTGTCGGTGGGGTGGGCGCCGGACAACAAAAAACCCGCCGGGAAATTTCCGGGCGGGTCATCATCGGACGCACAAGGTCTATGCTCATAAGGGTGTCAAGGAATTCACCCGAAATCAAGCCGGGAGGAAGATAAAAATTAACGAGCCGTTTTCAGAAGGTTAGACTGGTTTCCTGACAATGTGCGTTCACGTCGCCCCGCCGCGCCGGGCCGATATTGCCGGTCGATTTATCGGGAACGCACCGATCGGATGCCCCGCCGGCCGTTTTTCACCCCGATTCGGCCGCCTTGTCCGGGGCTCGCCTGGCGCCCGATTCGCACCACCGGCGAAGTCTCCGGCGGGGCCTCGTCGCGGGCGGCCGGAACCGGCAGCGCCGCCGCCTCGGCGCGGGGGTCGAGCCGCTCCGGCCCGCCGCGCGGCGGGCGCGCCCCGGGCGGCCCCCCGCCCAGGCGCGCATCGCGGCCGCCGCACCCCCGCACGCCCGGGTAGGCCCGCCCCG
>VMTF01000071.1 GCA_013791705.1 Sphingomonadales bacterium
ATTTGCGGTTGATCGGCACGATCTCGTCGCGCACTTCCTTGGAAACCGCATGGAGCGAGACGGCGAGGTTGACGCCGATTTCCTCGCCGCAGCGGGCCATCAGCGGCACGACGCCGCTGGTGGAAAGCGTGATCCGGCGCTTGGACAGGGCAAGGCCTTCGCAATCCATCACCAGCCGCAGCGCATCGCGGACGTTTTCGAAATTGTAGAGCGGCTCGCCCATGCCCATCATCACGATATTGGTGAGCAGGCGGCCATCGGCACGGTAGCCGCCTTCGTCCTCCTCGGTATCAAGGCCGTCCATCGCGCCTTTGGGCCATTCGCCCAGCGCATCGCGGGCGAGCATGACCTGGCCGACGATCTCGCCGGGCGTCAGGTTGCGCACCAGCCGCATCGTGCCGGTGTGGCAGAACCGGCAATTGAGCGTGCAGCCGACCTGGCTGGAGACGCACAGCGTCCCCCGGTCGTCGTCCGGGATGAAGACCATCTCGAATTCGTGACCGTCGGATGTGCGCAGCAGCCACTTGCGGGTGCCGTCGCTGGAATGCTGGGCCAGCACCACCTCGGGCCGATCGAGCACGAACCGTTCGGCCAGCCATGGGCGCATGGTCTTGGCGATGTCGGTCATCGCTTCGAAATCGGTCACGCCGCGATGGTAGAGCCAGTGGAACACCTGCTTGGCGCGCAATCTGGCCGCCTTGCTGTCGAGCCCGGCCGCAACGAACAGTTCGGCGATGCGCGGGCGGGGCAGGCCGACAAGGTCGATCCGCCCATCGGTGCGCGGGGTCACGTCACGGGGGACGGGGACCGGGTCGATGTGCCCGGGGATCTGCATGAGGTTGGTATCGGCCATGGGAGCGCGGCATATAGGCACAACGGCGCGGGTTTGCCAGAGATATGGGTTTGAGGCCTGGTTGGGTGCGAGAGGCTTTTTTGAGTGCGGAAAGGCCCTCCGGTCTTTCCTTTGCGGCACCGGCCTGCTCCCCCGCCCGGCCACCCATCGAGATTATCCTGAGTGGGTGACCGGGCGGGGGAGCAGGCCGGTGCCGCAAGCCCGTGGCGGCTGCCAAGGTCGCAACCCAACCAACACTCCCCCGCACCAATCAGAATATCACTACCGGAACGGTGCGCAGCCGACGGTTGCCGCGTCCATTGCGGTGGGCGCGCCGGCGAGGTCGTAGGCGTTGCCGAAGCGGCGTCCGGCCGCATCGCGCGCGCTGAGCCACATGGTTGGCGCCGAGCGCATCGCCGCGACGATGGCGGCGTCCATCGTCTTGTCGGCGGCCCAGGCATCCGCGCCGCTGCCGACCAGCGCGAAGCGCCTTCCGCCGAGCGACAGCGTGATCGCCCGTCCGGTCGCGAGGCGGCGCGAGACGCGGAAGTGGACCTGGCCCCGCTCGCCCCGGCGCGGCCAGGTGCCGATCGCGACATAGGGCTGGAATTCGCGGCGCATGGCGGACGGTTCGGCCATCGCGATCGCATAGCAGCGCGGCACCGCCGGATCGCGGAAGGCGCCCCACTTGCCGAACATGCCGAGGCTGTCGCGGGCCGTGGCCGGCGAGGGCAACGTGGCAAGCAAGGTCAGCGCGGCGAGCAGGGGAGCGACGGCGAAGCAACGGAAGCGCATTCGCGCTCCATCGCAGATTGGATGGCGCAGCGCAAAGGGACGCTGCCGCATCCGCGAAGCCGCGCGAATACGGCGGCGCGTATCACAATGTGTCGATGCCATAAAACGGTTCGCCGTGCATTGTGTTGCGCAAAAGACACGTAGCGTTTCGTTGTGCGAGGTTCATGGAACTGCGCACTGCCCCGACCATTCCTCGCCTCACTGCCGGTGCGCATCGGCAGGATAATGGAATTGGAGTAGATACATGCAAAAGTCACCCCTACTGCTCACCGCCGGCACCGCGCTCGCCATGGCGGTTGTACCGGCCGCAGCCCAAGCGCAGTCGGCGCCGTTTTCGGGCCCTCGCGTCGAAGTAATCGCCGGTTACGATCACAACCGCTCCGGCAGCGGTGTCGACATCGATACCAGCCGCGATCTCAAGCAATCGATCGAAGGAGTGACCTACGGCGTCGGGATCGGCTATGATGCCGCAGTGGGCGATACGCTGCGCATCGGCGCGGAGGCGGAGCTTTCCGACAGCAGCGCCAAGTGGGATAACAATAACAACACCCCTAACACCTTCAATCTGGGCCGGGTCGATGCGGGACGCGACATCTATGTCGGTGGCCGCGTCGGCGTGGTCGCCTCGCCGAACGTGTTGGTCTACGCAAAGGCCGGCTATACTAATGCCCGTTACAACCTGCTTGGAACCGACGGTTCGGTAAACCTTGACCAGCATCTCGACACTGACGGATATCGCCTCGGCGCCGGCGTCGAATACCAGTTGGACAGCAATGCCTATATCAAGGCCGAGTACCGCTACTCCAACTACACCCGTGCGGAATTCGACTTTGAGGGCAACACGCCCGACAGTAGCCGGTTCGACATCGACACCGACCGCCATCAGGTCGTGGTCGGCGTTGGGATGCGGTTCTGATCCGGATTGCTGGTAAACCGGGCCGGGAGCGCGACCGTCGCGCTCCCGGTTTTTCGCGCGGCTCAGGGCGCTGACATGCGGTTCCACGCGTCGAGCGCGGCGATCTTGTAGGCTTCGGCCAGCGTCGGGTAGTTGAAGGTGTTCTCGATGAAGTAGTCGCGCGTGCCCTTCAGGTTGAGGACGGCCTGGCCGATGTGGATCAGTTCGGTCGCGCCTTCGCCGATGATGTGGGCGCCGAGCAGGCGCCGGGTCTTGAGCGAGAAGATCAGCTTCATCATGCCCGAGTTCAGCCCCATGATGTGCCCGCGCGAGGTTTCGCGGAAGCGGGCGATGCCCACTTCGTAGCCGATGCGGCGCTCGCGCAGTTCCTCCTCGTTCATGCCGACGGTCGAGATTTCCGGCACCGCGTAGATGCCATAGGGGAAATACTTGGGCGCCGGAGGGATCGGGCGGCCGAAGGCGTGGCAGGCGGCGATCCGGCCCTGTTCCATCGAAGTCGAGGCGAGGCTGGGGAAACCGATGACGTCGCCGGCGGCATAGATGTGCTCGACATCGGTCTGGAAGGTATCCTGGTTTACCGCCAGCCGCCCGCGATGGTCGACCGTCAGGCCGGACTTGTCGAGATCGAGCGATTCGGTCGCGCCTTTGCGGCCCGCCGCATAGAGCACCATGTCGGAACGGATGCGCCGCCCGTCGGCCAGCGTGGTGACCGGCCAGCCGTCCGCGCCCTTTTCGATCTTGTCGACCGGGCAGCCGGTGCGGATCACCATGCCGCGATCGCGCAGGATATGGATGAATTCGTTGATGATCTCGCGGTCAATGAAGTCCAGGAACGTGTCGCGCGGTTCGACCAGCGTGACAGGCACGTCCATCGCGGAAAAGATCGTGGCATATTCGATCCCGATCACGCCCGCGCCGATCACGGTGAGGCTGCGCGGCACGCGCGGCGATTCGATCATCGCATCGCTGTCGAGCACGTGCTCGTCATCGAACGGGATGCCTTCCGGGTGGAACGGTTCGGTCCCGACCGCGATCAGGATGCGGGTTCCGGCCACGGGAAGATCGCTGCCGTCATCGCAGCGAACCGACACGGTATGCGGATCGAGAAAGCGCGCCATGCCGGCGATCGTGCGGACATTGTTGCGCTGGAACTGGTGCTCCAGCACATCGACCTCATGCTCCAGCGTCTTGGTGAGGCGCATGCCGAGATCATCGCCGCAGATGTCTTTCTTGACCCGGTAGGAACTGCCGTAGAACCCGCGCTCGCGCCAGCCGGACAGGTTGAGCGCGGTTTCGCGCAGGGTCTTGGAGGGGATCGTGCCGGTGTGGACCGAGACGCCGCCGACGCGCCGCCGCCCTTCGACGACCAGCACGCTGTGGCCTAGCTTGGCCGCCTGGACCGCTGCGCGGCGCCCGGCGGGCCCGCTGCCGATGACGATAAGATCGTAGGTTTCCATGACGCAGCGCTTCCCCCGTTCGGCGGTGGATCGCTGCGCACAGGAGGCACAATGCCGCCCGCGCGACGCATCCGTCGCCCGCCCCGGCTGCCTGCTCCCGGTCGTGGTTTTGTTGGCATGGTAATGGTTAGCGCGGGGCTTGCAATGCCCCGCGCAAAACTGCGTAACCGGCGCGGAAATCCCGACCCGGCGCTATGTGGCGGGATAGGAGATTTCCATCAGTTCCCATTCCTTTTCGCCGCCCGGCAGGGTGACGCGGCGCAAATCGCCCACCGCCGCGCCGCGCAGCGCGCGCGCCAGCGGCGCGCTCCAGCCGATCAGGCCGGCCGAGGCGTCCTGCTCGTCATCGCCGACCAGGGTGAGCGTGCGGTGATTGTCGTCTTCGTCGGCGATGGTGACGGTGGCGCCGAACCATGCCCGAGTCCGATCAGTCTGCTGCGCCGGATCAACTACCCGCAGGGCCTTCATCCGCCGGGCGAGGAAGGCCAGCTCCCGGTCGATCTCGCGCATCCGCTTGCGGCCATAGAGATAATCGCCGTTCTCCGAGCGATCGCCGTTGCCCGCCGCCCAGCTCACGACTTCGACGATGGCCGGACGCTCGGTCCCGAGCAGGTGATCGTAGCGCGTGCGCAAGGCCGCCATTCCGGCTGGGGTGATGGGTGGGCCTGCGGGTTTCATGGCGCGGCTTTAGGGAAGGGCGCGGGCCGTGGGAAGGGTGGGGGCGAGGGGTATGTGTCAGTGCACTGCGAGCGTCTCCGGTCCCGCCCGGCGCGTTTGCCATACGTGATGACATGCGCAACATGCCCGCTAGCGGCTTGACCGCTGTCATACTAAAATATTAGATGGCCCAATGACTGAAACAAACGTGCTTATCGTGGGCGGCGGCCCGGTGGGAATGACTCTGGCCAGCGCGCTGGCCCATTTCGGAGTCGGCTCGGTCCTGATCGAGCGGCACCCTTCGACCACACAGCATCCCAAGATGGACATCACCAATTCGCGCAGCATGGAGCTGTTCCAGCGGCTGGGGCTGGCCGATCTGCTGCGCGCGGTGGCGGTGGCGGACAGCCAGCCGTTCGACGTATCGTGGATCACGGCGCTCAACGGACATGAATTGCACCGCTTCGTTTATCCCGGCGTCGGCGAGTTCCGCAAAAAGATGCGCGAACGCAATGACGGCACGATGCCGTCCGAGCCGCCGATGCGGGTGTCGCAGGTGATCATCGAGCCGGTGCTCAAGCAGGCGATTGACGAAAACCCACTGGTCGACGTGCGCTTTTCCACCGCGTTCGAGAGCTTCACGGAAGATGCGGATGGCGTGGTCGCCACGGTCCGGCGCGGCGACGGGCAGGTGGAAACCATTCGCTGCAACTGGCTGATCGGCTGCGACGGCGGCGGCAGCAAGGTGCGCGAGCAGCTTGGCATCGGCCTTTCGGGCATCCCCCGCGTTTCGCGGCGCTTCATCACCCACTTCCGCTCGGACGACCGGCGCCTGCTGCAGCGCTGGGGCGCAGCATGGCACTATCAGTCCGACCGGGGCACGCTGGTCGCGCAGAACGACGAGGATACCTGGACGCTGCTGACCCGCTTTCCCGAAGGCATGGAATTCGAGGATGTCGATCCGGCGCAACTGATCACCGATTTCGCGGGCGAGCCGATCGAGCACGAAGTGCTGGTCTGCAACGCCTGGTGGCCCAACCTGCTGGTGGCCGATTCCTATGGCGCGGGCCGGGTTCTGCTGGCGGGCGATTCGGTCCACCAGGTCATTCCCACCGGCGGTTATGGCATGAACACCGGCGTCGGCGATGCTTTCGACCTGGGCTGGAAGCTGGCCGCAATCATCCGGGGGTTTGGCGGCGCGAAGCTGCTCGATTCCTACGAGCAGGAACGCCGCCCGGTCGCTCTCGCCAATTGCGCGGGCTCTGCCCGCCACAATGGCGTGCGCGTCCAGATCGGCGGGCTCTATCACGAAGGCCTGCGCGACGATGCCGCCGCCCGCGAGCAGGTCGCCCGCCGCATTGCGGAACTGGGCAACCGCGAGAACGAGAGCTTCGGGCTCGAAATGGGCTACTGCTATCATGCGTCGCCCGTCGTCCTGCCATCGCCGACCGAAGTGCCAAG
This sequence comes from Sphingomonadales bacterium, assembly GCA_013791705.1. Lineage (GTDB taxonomy): Bacteria > Pseudomonadota > Alphaproteobacteria > Sphingomonadales > Sphingomonadaceae > Novosphingobium. The sequence continues at coordinate 6,119 of VMTF01000071.1, forward strand.
CGCCGATCCGGTAACTTATGTGCCGACGACCTTGCCGGGCGCGCGCCTGCCGAGCGTCTATCTGGCCGACGGCAGCAATGTGCACGATCATCTGGGGCCGTGGTTCACGCTGCTCTGCACCGCCGTGTGCGACACGGTGGGCTTTGTCGCCGCCGCCGATGATCTGGGCATTCCGCTCGATGTCCGCACGATTGATGTCAGCGGGCACGAAGCGCTTTATCAAGGCCCCGCGCTGCTGGTCCGCCCCGATCAGCACATCGCGTGGCGCGGCGCACCCGGCGATGCGAGTGAGGCCGTCGCCGTGCTGGCCCATGCGACCGGTCACAGAAATCCCGTGACCTGACCGCTGACGGGCCATATTCCCCGGTTACCGCGTTGACGTTCATGCCAGCGCGCGGTTCAGTTACGGAACGCCCAGTTACAGATCATAAGGCGGCACGCCAACGATGCCGCCACCCGGTCGAGAGGAGACAGCAATGCTCGAGATGAATCTGCGCACGATTTACGATGAAGACCAGATTCAATTCCGCGATTCCGTGCGCAAGTTCTTCGCCAAGGAGATGCTGCCCCATTCGCGCCGCTGGGACGAACAGGGCATCGTCGACAAGAGCTTCTGGCTGGCTGCCGGTGAGGCCGGCATCCTGTGCCCGGCGATCGATCCCGCTTACGGCGGGCTCGGCCTCGATTTCCGTTACAATTGCGTGGTCTGCGAGGAAGTGACCTATTCGGGCGCGACGCCTTCGCTGCGGCTGCATTCCGACATCGTGGCGCCCTATTTCGTCCACTACGGAACCGAGGAGCAGAAGCAGAAGTATCTGCCCAAAATGATCTCGGGCGAACTGATAGTCGCGATCGGCATGACCGAGCCGGGCGCCGGGTCCGACCTCAAGGCGATCAAGACCACCGCCGTGCGTGACGGTGACGAATATGTGATCAACGGTTCTAAGACCTACATGACAAACGGACAGTTGGCCGACATGATCATTCTGGTCACCAAGACGCAGCCGGAACTGGGCGCGAAAGGCGTGTCGCTGATTCTGGTCGAGGCCGATCGCGCCGGGTTCGAGCGCGGCCGCAAGCTGGACAAGATCGGGCAGCGCTCGGCCGATACGTCGGAACTGTTCTTCCAGGACGTGCGCGTGCCGGTCTCCAATCTGCTCGGCGAAGAGAACAAGGGGTTCATCTATCTGATGAGCCAGTTGCCGCAGGAGCGCCTGTCGATCGCGGTGGCCGCCCAGGCCCATGCGCAGCGCTGCTTCGACGAGGCGGTTGCCTTCACGCGTGAGCGCAAGGCTTTCGGCACCACGGTGCTCGATTTCCAGAACACCCGCTTCACCCTGGCGGGGCTCAAGGCCGAGTTGCAGATGGGCTGGGCGCATATCGACTGGTGCATCGCGCGCCACTTGCGCGGCGAACTGACCACCGAGGAAGCGGCGGCGGCCAAGCTGACCCACACCGAACTGCAATGGCGCTGCGCCGATGCGGCGATGCAGTTCCACGGCGGCGCCGGATATATCAACGATTATGACATCGCCCGGCTGTGGAAGGATGCGCGCATCACGCGCATTTGGGGCGGATCGAACGAGATCATGAAGGAAATCATCAGCAGGAAGCTGTGAGCGTGGCCGCGCAATCGCAGCCTGCGCTGGCCGGCGTTCGGGTCGTCGAACTGGGACGGGAGGCGAACTATGCCGTTCCCTATGCGGCCAAGCTGCTCGCGGATCTGGGCGCCGACGTGGTGCTGGTGGAGGAAGGCGCAGGCCACGACTTGCGGCGCGGCCATCCCGGAATGCCGGACAACCCGGCGGTCAGCGCGGCGATCTTCGCGTTCCTGACCGAGCGCAAGCGCTGTTTCGTGCCGGATGCCGATGAAGCCGGAATGTCGCAACTTGAGCGGCTGGTGGCAGCGGCCGATATCGTCATCGCGCCGCTGGAGCAGGCGGCGCTGGCAGGGCACCTGCGCCCCGGTGCCGCGCTGGTGACGGTCAGCCCCTGGGGCAACAGCGGGCCTTATCAGGGCCGCCCGGCCACGCCGCTGACGCTGCAGGCTGCGGCCGGCTGGGTCACCTCGCGCAAGGAAGCGGGGCTGTGGCCGGTGCAGGTTGGCGGGCATATGCACGAATGGGCCTGCGGTTCGTATATCGCGACCGCCGCGCTCACCGCGCTGCGCGAGGCGCGGGCCATCGAACAGGCGGTGACTTGCGACATGAGCCTGTTCGAAAGCCTCCACTCGATGCTGTGCTATGACAAGCTGCGCTATGATGCACGCGGCGAGATGGGCGTCAGCCGGGATCGCATCCTGCTCGCGCCGCTGGGCACGCGGCCGTGCAAGGACGGCTGGGTCGGCATCAACACCCTGACCGAAGCGCAATGGGCCGACGCCTGCCGGATGACCGGGCTGGAAGAATATACCGACCAGATGCAGGCGATGAACCGGGGGGAGGGCGACCTGGTCGCGCTGGGTGAGAAGCTTGAGGCGTTCCTGGCCGACAAGACCATCAACGAGATGGTCGCGCTGGGCCAGAAGATGCGCATTCCGGTCGTTCCGGTGGCCGATGGCAACAGCATGATCGATTTTCCGCAGTGGCAGGAGCGCCGCTTTTTCGCGGTGCGCGCGGTCGACGGGCAGGAATATCGTCAGCCCGGGCCGCCGTGGCGGTTCTATGGTACGCCGACGGTGCAGGCATCCGAGGAAGCCGCTGGTGAGGAGCTGAAGGCATGAGCGCGCCGCACCTGCCGTTCGCCGGCCTGAAGGTGGTGGATCTCAGCCATTTCTGGTCCGGGCCTTACCTGACGATGTATCTGGGCGCTTATGGCGCGGACGTGATCAAGGTGGAATCGCCGCAGCGGCCCGACGCGTGGCGCTATAACCACACCGCGCCGGTGCTGGGCGATCGCTGGTTCGATCGCGGGACGCTGTGGCAGGCCTGCAACCTCGACAAGCGCGACCTGACGCTCGATCTCAACCAGCCCGAGGCGCAGGAACTGCTGCTCAAGCTCTGCGCAGACGCGGATGTTTTCGTCGAGAACTTCTCGACCAAGGTACTCCAGCGGTTCGGCATCAGTTACGAGCGGCTGAAGGCGATCAACCCCGCGATCATCATGATGCGGCTGCCGGGCTTCGGACTGGAAGGGCCGTGGCAGGACTATGTCGGCTGGGGCGATGCGTTCGAGCAGATCGCGGGCCTGACGCTGGTGACCGGCTATCCGGACGGGCGCCCGCAGATCCCCGGTGGCTACATGGACCCGATCGTGGGGATGCACGCGGCCACGGCGCTGCTGGCCGCGCTCGACCATCGGGAGCGGACGGGTGAAGGCCAGCTCGTCGAAGTCGTGCAGATCGAGGTTGGCGTGTCGATGTCGGCGGGCCTGATCATCTCCGCCGAACTGGGGGACAAGCAGGGCCGGATGGCAACCGCACGCCCGGCTATGCGCCGCAAGGGGTCTATCGCTGTGCTGACGAGGGCGAGGAATTCGTGGCCCTGTCGGTGCGCGGCGATGCCGAATGGGGCGCTTTGCTGGACCTGATCGGGCGGCCTGCGGACCTTGAAGCGCTCGCCGGGGCGGGCCTGGCCGCGCGCCATGCCGCGCACGATGCAATCGACGCGGCGATCCAGCGCTGGGCGGGTGCCTTGCCGGTCGAGCAGGCTGAGGCGGCGTTGCTTGGCGCCGGGATTCCGGCCGCGCGGCTGCTCCGCCCGGTGCGCTATAACCAGGAACCGCAACTGGCCGCGCGTGACTATTATCAGGAACTGGACCATCCGCTGTCCGGCCCGCGCCAGTTTCCGACGTTTCCGATGCATTTCTCGTTCGAAACCGATCATGCGGTCTTTCGGTCGCCCGCGCCGATGCTGGGCCAGCACAATGACGAGGTGCTGGCCGAACTGGGGCTTGGGCCGGACGACCGCGCCAGTCTGGCCGAGCGGCGGATTACCGGGACGAAACCGCTGGGGGGAGCAAGCTGATGCCGATGACCGCGCCGCTGGCGGGTGTGCGCATCGTCGAATTCGCCGGGATGGGGCCGGGGCCGTTCGCGGCGATGCTGCTGGCCGATCTTGGCGCGGAAATCATCCGGATCGACCGCGCGGGGGAGCGGCCGCCGTCATGGGCGCCCAACCCGGCGCTGCGCGGCCGGCGCTCAATCGCGCTCGATCTCAAGGATGCGCGCGGGACCGCCATCGCGCTCGATCTGGTGGCCCGGGCCGATGCGCTGATCGAAGGCTATCGCCCCGGCGTGATGGAAAAACGCGGGCTTGGCCCCGAAGTCTGTATGGGCCGCCAGCCGGCGCTGGTCTATGGCCGGATCACCGGCTGGGGGCAGACCGGACCGTTGGCGGAACGGGCCGGGCATGACCTGAATTATGTTGCGCTCACCGGCGCGCTCCACGCAATCGGCCGCCACGGCCAGCCGCCCGCGCCGCCGCTCAACATCCTGGGCGATTACGCGGGCGGGGGCGCCTATCTTGCGCTGGGGCTGGTCGCGGCGATCCTGCCGGCGCGCAGCACTGGAAAAGGGCAGGTGGTGGATGCCGCGATGGTCGATGGCGCGGCCAGTCTCGCGACCACGCTGCACTGGATGAGCCGGACCGGCCGGTGGAGCGAGGAACGCGGCACCAATGCGTTCGATTCGGGCGATCCGTTCTACGATGTCTATGCGACGGCGGATGATCGCTACATCTCGATCGCGCCGATCGAGCCGCAGTTCTATTCCGAATTGCGCCGCGTGCTGGGGCTGGACGGACCCGAGTGGGACCGGCGGTCGCGGGCCGACCGGCCGCGTCAGCGTGCGGCGCTGCAAGCGATTTTTCGCGGCAAGACCCGCGACGAATGGGAACGGCTGTTCGAAGGCAGCGACGCCTGCTTTGCACCGGTGCTGACCCCGCAGGAGGCGCCGCTGCATCCGCACAACGTTGCGCGCGGCACGTTCATCGGCGACGGCGTGCAGGCCCGGCCCGGCCCGGCGCCGCGGCTGGGCGG
>VMTF01000142.1 GCA_013791705.1 Sphingomonadales bacterium
GCCCGCGGCGGGGGTGGGGGGGGGGTGGGGGCGGGGGGCGGCGGCCCCGGCTACGCCGCGCGGCGGCGGGGGTCGCGCCCCCTCCCCCCGGCCTTCCCCCCGGCCGGGAGAGGGGGATCGCCGACTATGCCTTCCTCGACCAGCCAGTGGGCCAGCTTGGCCACCCGCTCGACCTTGTCGGCGACCGTGCCGAGCTTTTCGTGGAAGGTGATCCGCTCCAGTTTGGTTGCCTGCTCCGCCAGCGTGGTCTTGCGGTCCTGCTGCCAGAAGAACCGCGCATCGCTCAGCCGCGCGGCCAGCACCTTGCGGTTGCCTGCAACGATCGCCTCGCCGCCGTCGCTAGCCTCGATATTCGCGGTGCACACGAACGCGTTGGCGAGCTTGCCCGCAGCATCGCGGCAGATGAAGTATTTCTGGTTAGTTCGCGCGGTTAGCTGGATAACCTCAGGCGGAACCTCAAGATAATCCTCGTCAAACCGGCCGAGCAGCGGCACCGGCCATTCGGTCAGCCCGGCATTCTCGATCACCAGCCCTTCGTCTTCCACCAGCACCAGCCCGGCCGCTTCGGCGGCGGTCTTCGCCCTGGCGCGAACGATGCCTTCGCGCTCCATGTGGTCAACCAGCACATGGCAGGCCCGCAGTTTCTCGACATAGTCGTGCGCGCTGCCGATGGTGATTTCACCGGGGTGATGGAACCGGTGGCCCAGCGTGGCGCAGCCGGATCGCACGCCGCCCACTTCGCATTCGATCAGATCATCGCCGAACAAGGCGACGATGCCCGACAGCGGGCGGACCCAGCGCAGCGACTCGGTCGAGATCGAGGCGGCGCCCCAGCGCATCGACTTGGGCCACGGGAAGGCCCGGCAGATCGCCGGGATCGCTTCGGCCAGCACGTCTTTGGTCGCGCGGCCCGGCTTTTGCGTCACCGCGAACAGCACGCCGTTCTTTTCGGTGAGCTGGTCCGCGGTCAGCCCGGTCTTGCGCAGGAAGCCTTCCAGCGCCTGCGGCGGCGC
>VMTF01000131.1 GCA_013791705.1 Sphingomonadales bacterium
GATGTCCTTGTCGACGTTCTTTTCCCGCCCAGAACGTCATCCAACTGCATCGCAATTCCTTTCGAGTTCGGAACGTAGCGTGAACGCTCTGACCCCGTCAATTGGGGAAGGGAGGGGAGGGGGGATGAACCGGTGAACAAATGAAGGAGCCTGCCCATGACCACCATCGCCCCATCGCCCGACTGCCAAGAGACCACCAGGACCGCCGAGGTGGCCCGGCTCAACGACGCCGCCCGGTCCGGCGCGCTGGCAAATTCCCGGACGGTGCTCACCCGTGCGCTCGCCGACCTGCTGGCGGGAGGTTCGGACGATCCCGCGATCCGTCAGGTCAGGCTGGTCCAGGGCCAGTGCGCCATGCGGCGTTTGATCAACGAGACCCCGATCGACCCCGGCAACGATCCACACGGAGAGCGGGACTTCGGGGTGGTGACCTACCTCGACCGCAAGATCTTCTGGAAGGTCGATGTCTACGAGAACGACGGGACCTATTCATGGGGCGCCGAGACGCCCTGGGACGCCAAGACGAGCTTCCGTGTCGTCACCATCATGCTCGCGACCGACTACTGAGCCATGTCGCGCTATTCATTGCGGCCGCTCGCCCGGCACGCCGACCTGTTCGAGATCGCGCTGGGCTGGGACCCGGGCCTCGGCACCTATTTCGTGACGGTGTTTGGCACGCCCGACCGCGACCGCGAGCCCGACATCCGGCTGTGGCGCGGGACCAGTCCGCGTGAGATCGGCGCGCCGTGCGAGATCATCGCCATAGCTGCGGCCTATGCCGAGATTCCGGATGATCTGACGCGCCAACTCGAGATCGACCGGCTCGCCTGTCCCCACAATCCGGACCGACCGGCAAGCAAGCTGCTCGAAGAACTCCTCGGGCGCTCCCGTTCAGCCCCTGGCTGAACCGCACGCCGCCCACTGGCGCAGTCCGCTCCCGGGCACCGATCTCGTCTGCCCGGTTCCATCCAACAAGGGATCACCACCCATGTCCAACTGCTACACGCACTCCTGCTTTGTCTTGCACATCACTGCCGCCGAATGCGGCCTTCTGCGCGAGGCTATCGCGCTGGCGCAATACATCGAAGATCAACCCGACGCTGAAGCCATCATCCAACACTGGCTCGGCCTGTCTGAGGCGTTCCGAACGATCTTCCCGCCTACCGGCGAGGAAGTGGTATCGGGGTTCCTCGCCATCTTCCCCGACTGCGACTTCCCGACCTTTGGCACCGACTTTGCCTTCGAGGAGCAGGACGACGGAACTGTCCGGGTGTTCGCTACCGCCGACCAGTTCGAGCCTGACGCGGTTGCCGTCCTGCTGCACCGCACGATCACGCAGTCGCTCCCGGTAGCGGCGACCTGGTCCTACGACAGCGACCGCCACTTACCCGATGCCTTCGGTGGCGGCGGGTTTATGATCGATGCCGCCGGCATCCACTGGATCGAGACCAACAAGGTCCACGACACCCTCCACTTCGCCCCCAAACTCGTCATCGCCATGCGCGATCCCGAAGAGGGCCTGCTGTTCTGGAACAGTAAAGACGGGTTCGGCACGCTCGATACCGCCGACGTGTTCACCGAGCGTCAGGCGCGCAGCACCGATCTGCCAATTGCGGACGACCAGCCCGAATGGCTCGCGCTGCCTGCATGTTTGCTCGTCTGAGACCGCGCTGGCGAATGTCCCCGATGGAGGGCTCCAGAGAAGGACTGCGGGCAGGGCCCGCAGCTCGGCCTGACGGCCGGGAGGGAAGGGGGGGTGGGAATGAGTGATCGGACAAGGGGTTCGGTCGCATTCAATCCACCTAGGAGAACGTCCATGAACATCGGTGAAATCAAGAAGAACGCCAGCGGCCAGCTGATCGGCACTGTCGAAACGCTCACGATGACGCGCACCATCGGCCTGCGGCCGGTCAGCTCGAGCAACGCCCGCGCGCCCAAGTACGAAATCGTCGCGCTCAACGATCAGCGCCGCTGGGTAGCCGTTGGCGCACTGTTCGAACTCGCCTCGAACTCGACCGGCGAGATCTTCTACCAGGGCAAGATCGACGATCCGTCGATGTCGCAGCCGCTCTACATCGCCGCCTTCCCGCGCGAGGACGGCACGATGGCCATCGCCTGGCAGCGCCCGCGTCGCCGCAACAGCCAGCTCGGTTCGAGCGAATACGGCGATGGCGACATGCTTACCGGCGGCGAGGCAGCCGATGCCGGTGAGGCCAGTGACGGGCATAACGGCGATGGCCTCGGTGACAGCACCGCTACGCCGCCGGGCAAGCGCGGCCGCGCCAACGTCAAGGACGGCGCAGACAACGAAGGTGCGCTGCCTCCGCTCGTCGACGCCTGAGTCCATCCAGCACCTCCGACCGAACGGGGACCCAATCGCGGGTCCCCGTTCCCACGCAAAGGCCGCAGGCTCGCCCCGCTTGTGGCCTGAGGCGGAACGCCGACCGTCCCCCCGCCCGGCGTTCCGCCTCTTCTTTTGCATGGGCGGCAACGGAGACACTTCATGTTCACAAATAGCGAACGCTTCGCCTTCGACACGCGGCGGCACCATGCCTTTGCGACTACCGGCAATGCCTATGACGCGTCGCAATGCGACGAGAGCATCAAAACTGGCGATACCCTGATCGTGCTGCCCGAGCGGGTGATTGCCGTCGCCATGACCTGGCCCTTCGCGGTGACCGCAGAAGCAGGAAAGCTTCACAGCGTAGCGCCGCCCCGCAAAGGCGAGACGCTGGCCGATATCGCCCGGTCACTTCATGTGACGACTGCCGACTTCGAGCACGCGGCCGAGCTGGCGCGCTGCCTCGGGTTTCCGCTCGACCCCAACCTTGTGCCGCTGCTGCCAGCCTGAACGCGCCACACCTTTGCTCGCGCAAGAGGCTGGTGAGGGGAGAGGGGTGATCGCGGTCGGACCAACCGGCTGCGAAAGGACACGGGCCATGGGCGACAGAGCCCCCGTTCACATCACTATCGGCGGCGCGCTGCGCCGCGACCTCCTCAGCGGCCTCGCTGCCTGCGCCGAGGAATATGACTTGCGCGCCGAATGGGACGGCGAGCCGTTCGACCCGGCGGCGGTAATCGAGGGCGCGCCGCTCGAGCTCTACGGCACCGAACTGAACGGCGGGCAGATCCCGGAGGTCGATGCCTTCTGCATCGAGCACGGGTTGATCTTTCGCCGCTGGTCGGGCGGCTGTCCCGGGGCGTATCTCCCCGAGATTGTCGTGTTCGACGGTACGGGACCCATGCGCGACTACACGGCGAGCGAAGACGAATATGTCCTCTTCCCGCCGTCCTGGATCAAGGGGTTCACTCGCCTGCGCGAGCTCAAGCGTGCGATGGCGAAGGCCGAGATCACCGTCCCGCCATTCGTTCTTGTCTGACGTGTCGCACCGCCCCAGGAGGCATTTTGCCATGAAATACGTCGTCGCTTTCTACGCGGTCGACCGCGCTTACGGTGGGCCGGAAGAGGGCTCATGGTGGTACGACACCGGCGAACTTGTCCGCCTCCACCGGGTCTGCCTTACCGAAGCTGCTGCATCGCGGCTCGCGGTGCGCGCCAACCGGTTGCTCGACCTGGTCCAGCGCGGCCAGCGCCGCCTTGATTCCGTGCTCTACGCCGGCGGCCGCTACCGCGCCTGCGTGTTCGAACACGCGGCTCCGCCCCGCTTCCCGCAAGCCCCACCCCGTTACGAATGAGGCTCCCATGACCGATCCCGATTTTGCAGCGTCGCCGTCTGATGAACGCGCCCGCACGCTCGCGCAGTTCCCGCTCTCGAGGGTGACAAAGGTCTTCCATGACGAAATGCTGGGCGTGCTTCCCCCGGTCCACATTCGCGGCGCGGCCGGCTTCTTCGTCTCCGAAGCCGTGACCGCGGACATCCACGCCCAGTTCGTCCACCGTGATGGCCGTTTCTATGGCAGCTATGTCGCGCTCCGCGATCCGGCGACCTGGATCACCTCGGCGCGGATCGCAGCCTACGATGTTGATAACCCTAACGCGGTGGAACTCGCCTGGTATCCCGATGGGGCAGGGGAGGCTGCTGCGTGACCCGCCACAGGCTCCTCGAACTCGGGGCAGGGCCAGCGAACGAGCCCTGCGCCCAGCTCGGCCGAACCCCCGATTTCGAGCGCGTCAACAGACATGAGCTGCGCGCCTTTCAGGCAGCGGTGATCGCGGTCAACGGCCCGCCGCCTGAACCGCTGAAATTTGCAGCGATCGCAAATGCGCATGATTTCGGGACCTACTGGACGCTGTGGATCGTCTCGCCGATGGCAGTACTGCCGCAGGGCGCCCGGCGCTGGCTCGATGGGCTAGACGTGCCGTCAAGCTGGATCAGCGCAGGCTTCCCGCCGCCGGTCACTTATGCAGGTTCGGGACTTCCATGCGTGCGCCCTTTTGCCGAGGTGATCGCTGGCGCGTTCCAGATCACGCGGCCGCGCGACGACGGCAGCTTCTTCCCGCCCGCAAACGCGGTCCTCCACCGCAATCTTGAAGCTACCTACGGCCCCATGCTGGCCGCACGCGGGGCGGGCGTTACCCCGGCGATGCCGACCGGAGGGTAGGGGGAACGCGGACGGGTAGGCGAACAAGGAGATCTGCCATGCCCCGCTTTTACACCGGGATCGGTGCACGCCGCACCCCGCACGAAGTGCTCGCGCTGATGACGCGGGCGGCCTTCGCCCTGCTCAAACGCAGCTATGTCCTGCGCTCCGGCCATGCGATCGGCGCCGATAGCGCGTTCGAGCGCGGGGCGGGGGAGGGCAAGCAGATCTTCCTGCCCGCGCCGGGCTGGCGGGACTCGGCGAGCCCGTTCCACCCGCGCGCGATGCCGCCGAAGCTGTGGCAGCGTGCGCGGGCCATTGCTGCTGCGGCGCACCCCGCTTTCGCCGGGCTCGATCCCTTCGTCCAAGCCTTGCACACCCGGAACGTGTTCCAGGTGCTGGGGCCTGAGCTCGATGCGCCTGCCGACTTCGTCCTGTGCTGGACCGCTGACGGCGAAGCCTCGGGCGGGACCGGTCAGGCAATCCGCATCGCCGCTGCCCACGGCGTTCCCGTCTACAATTTCCAGCGTCCGCGCGAGCGTGCGCACGTCGAACGCCACCTCTCACTCTGAGCATTGCCCTGCCGTTCCGGGCCCCGGCGCAGCTGCGCCGGGCAGCGCCAGTCTGGGGCGGCTGTGCGCTTCCCGCGAAGGAACTCCCATGTCCGCAATCCATCTCGCCCTCGATATTCCCTGCACGCGCGATGAAGCTGCCCGGCTGTTCGCCGTGCTCATCTTCCTGGCGCAGCTTGAAGCCGACCCCGATGCCAAGCCGGGGCCGGAACTGGACCGGGTCTTCGGTGCAAACGCGCGCGAGGCGCTGCTCGGGATAATCGGCCACCCCGTGCCGCTCGGGATCGACTGCCGCTATGATCCCGAGACCGGGCTGCTGTCGCTCACCGACGTCGAGGGCAGGCCCAACCTTGCCGCCGTACCGGTGCTCCTCCTCTGGCTTTACCCCGACAAGCTGCCGCTCGCCTACGCGGTTCACACCGCCAGGCACCCCGGGCACAAGGTCTGGACGCTGATCGGGCTCAATCGCATCGAGATTACCGAGGACGCGGCCTCGGTCGAGACGCGCCTCGCGGCGCTGCGCTCCGAACCCGGTGCCGTGCGCCGGATCGCTCTTCTGCCGACCAGGCCCCTGCTGAACGGCGACTGACGCCTTGGTGCGTGCCCGCTCACGCTGCGGCGCGTTCCGGCGGGGTGTCGCTGGTTCGGCGCCGGGATCCACGCGGCGGCAGCGGCTCGCCTTCCTTCCACACCATGTAGATGACGCCCTCGCAGGCGAGCAGCGCCTCGAGCGGTTCGCTGGCCTCAGTATCGCCATCATGGATATGGATCGCGGTTGCATCCTCGCCGGTGTCCTTGAGCACCAGGCTGGCGATCGGTGCGCTGGCATCGAGATTAACCCGCATGCCCTTCACGAACCGGCGCTTCTCGGCGACAGCCTTGGCGATGAGGTACTGCTCGTCGCTGCTCTCGTATGGTAGCCATTCGCCGGTCACCGGCATCAGCGCCACCTCGATCAGGTCGAAGGTCCCTTGGCTGCGCCGCGCGAACGAGCCGGCAACGACGAGGTGGCCCTGGTTCCCTTGCGCCTGCCACAGCGCCAGTTCGCCCGCGAACCGCTTGTGGAAGCGGCGCGCCATGTCCGGGTCCATGACGAACGGCATGTCGCCGACGTGGCGCAGCACGATCCGCTCCGCGCCGTGCGCCGGGGCGATCTCCTTGATCTCGCCCACCACCACCATCAACTCGTCACGCGAACGGTAGACGCGATCGAGCGCCGCCCGGCGGCGCGCGCGCAGGTCCTCCTTGTCCTCGAGCCGGAACGTCTCGGGTACGAACAGGACATGGGGCAGGGCTTCCTGCTTGGCCTTGCAGCTGGCCGCAGCTTCGAGCAGCGCGCGGCGCACCACGAACCAGCTGCGTTTGCCCGCCATCTTGGGATGCCAGTGCGTCAGTTCGGCCCGGTCCCACAGGACATGGAGCAGCCCCCGCATCGACAGCTTCTGGCCTGTGGACTTGACCGTCGGCTTGTCGTTGGTGAGTGCCGCTGGCGCGAGCCGCGCCGCGCCGCGCGACAGCGGGAAGGCGAGCTTGAGCGTCGTTTCGCCGGAAGCCTCGTCGTCGATCACGGCATTTCCCCGGACCTGGGCCATGCCGGTCAGGAAGTCCGGGGCCTCGTAATGGTCGCAGGCCGTCGCATGACGTGCGCCCGAACCTGGCCAGCGCGCCAGCACGTAGCGATCATGGCGGTGGCTGATATAGAGCGGCAGCTCTTCGTGCCTGCGGCATTCGCAGAGCACCCGCTCCTTGCGCGCATAGGCCGCGCCGAGCGCAGCCTGCAGGTCATCCTGGCCGCCGGTGACGACCTTCCCGAGCACACGGTATCGCTGGATCATTGGGGATCTCCAATTTCTCGCGATCGACGCTGCCCGTTCGACCTCTCGCGCATTCTCCTTTGGTTTGTCTGACGCGGCCCGCATGGCGCGCGCTGGGCCAAGTCTATCCTTGCCCGTGGCCCCCGGCAAGGCCGGCGGCGTATAGCGCAGCTTGCGGTCAGATAAGCTGGATCAGTCCGTTTCGCCCGCCTCGTGCGCGAGGCTTTCGGCAATTCCCTCGGCAAGCCCGAGGCACAGTGCGGCTTCTTCGCGGCTCAGCACGATTTCGCTCGCCGCCTGGTCGGCAAGCTTGCCTGCGAGCAGCGTCGCCATGGCCTCAGCAACCATGCGCGCGCTCGGCATCTGGATCTCCTGATCCATTCGCGATTCTCCCTTGCCAGTCGCATGGAAACACTGCCCCTGCGGGCGGTTCCAGGACGGCCCCCCCAATAGCCTTTCTAGAGCCGCTGGTCGAGCATTGCCGCAATCCACTGACGCGGTGGGCCCGCCATGCGGGCGACAATCGCACATCGGTATTGGGCTAAAGGTGGATGGGGTGTTGGGAGGCAAAGGGCAGGGGAGAGGGCGGGGGCACCCCTACGCCCGCGCCCCGCGCGGGGCTTGGGGCGACCCGCTCTACTCGCTAGGGCGCGCGGTCGGCGCTCTCGCGCCGCCGCCCGCCCAACCTCGCCGGCAAGAATGCCGGCCCTTCGGGTGACGATCGGGGCCAGTCGGGAAGAGGGGAGGGCTTGGTTCGACAGTGCGGCCGCGCTAGGGATTGCCGATGCCCATCGTTCTCGCCGCTGCCGCCCTATGTCTTTCGCCAAGCGTTCATGATGGCGACACCATCCGCTGCGGCCGCGAGCGGGTCCGCATCGCCAATATCGATGCACCTGAACTGCCGGACAGTCCCAAGTGTCAGGACCGTCGCCGGTCCTACGCCTGGTGCGACTTCACTGCCGGGGAAGCATCGCGCGCCGCGCTCGTGCGGTTCGTCTCGCGTGGGCGGGTCATGATCACGCGGCTTGGCACCGACGCCTATGGGCGGACGCTTGCCACCATCTCGGTGAACGGCGTGGACGCCGGCGACTACCTGATCACGCAGGGCCTCGCCAAACCCTGGCGCTGACGCGCCCATTCGCACGCGGTGGCACCCTGAAATTTCCGGATCAGCCCGCTCTTCGTGCAGGTGCTGACGCACAAGGCCGTTGCGGTAAGCGCAGAGAAATCGAGGTTTCTCGCGCGATCTCGTTCTGACTTGCCCGGACATGCGCAGGCGGGAGTACCGCTGCGAGGGGAGGGTGCGCATGGACACCAGCGTGGTGCCGGGGTGCCCTGACGGGATGCAACCAAGGCAGACGGGTAGGAACGCCTGGGAACCTGCGGCCTGAACTGACGAAACCGCCCTTCGTTTGCCGATGAACCCTGCAGCGCCAGTCTCTGGCCGCAACCCAAAAGCAGCGGACCGTGAAGCCCTGCGGGCTTGCCGCACCACTCCTCGCTTTTGGGTTCCCCTCACGCAAGCGTTCGGTGCGGGCCCGTGCCTTTGGCCCTGCCTGTGGTGTTCATCGGCGGGCGGTTCCGCCGAATTCAACCCACGGAGAAACCCCATGAAGAACCTCGTCATCCTGATCGGTCGCATCGCTAGCCAACCCGAAACCCGGCACGCCGGTGAAACCGCGATTACCTCCTTCACTCTTGTCACCGACCGCCCCAAGCTGGTCGATGGCAAGACGGTCAAGAACGAGGCCGGCTACACCGAGACCCTCGCTGAGTTCCACCGCGTCACCGCTTTCAACGGCCTCGGCACTTCGGTCGCCAAGCACAAGAAGAAGGGCGACATGGTCGAGGTCCAGGGCCGCCTCCACTACTCGAAGTGGACGGACCGCGAGGGCGTCGAACGCTACGCGGTCGAGATCGTCGCCGAGGAAGTCCTCTTCCTCTGACCGGAGCCCGGGGGGGGGGCGGGGCCCCGCCCCACCGGGGGGGGGGGCCCTCCCGGGCGGGGGGGTGGGCCCCCCCCTTGGGACAAAACCCGGGATTGCCCCGGACGCGACCGGGCGC
>VMTF01000215.1 GCA_013791705.1 Sphingomonadales bacterium
CGGATGAGGACCAGGGATTGCTGTTTACCCAGGTCGTGCTGCCGGCCGGAACGCCGATCGAACAGACCCAGCGGACCATGGATGCGGTGCGCGACAACGCGCAGCCCGTTGGCATACTTCGTGACGCCGCGATCGAAAGTGCGGTTGAACTATCCGAAAAAGCCATGATGCACGACATGTTCGCGCGCGGGCCGCAGGATCGTTGCGCACAGCGCCGGCGTCAGGATCAGGGCGACCAGCACCGACAGGATCATCGAGGAAACGATGGTGATCGAAAACTGGCGGAAGATCACGCCGGTCGATCCGCCGAAGAAGGCCATGGGCAGGAACACCGCCGACAAGACCAAGCCGATCCCGACCAGCGCGCTGCTGATCTCGTCCATCGATTTCCTGGCCGCTTCCCGGGGACTCAGTCCCTCCTCCTGGATCAGGCGCTCGACATTTTCGACCACGACGATCGCGTCATCGACCAGCAGGCCGATGGCCAGTACCATCCCGAACAAGGTCAGCGTGTTGATGGTGAAGCCCGCCGCCAGCAGGATCGCAAACGAGCCCAGCAGCACCACCGGCACGGCAATGGTCGGGATGATCGTTGCCCGCCAGTTCTGCAGAAACACGAACATGACGACGAACACCAGGATCATGGCTTCGATCAGAGTTTGAATGACCTGTTCGACCGACAGCCGCACGTAGGTCGAGTTGTCGACCGGATAATCGACCTTCACGTCGCCCGGGAATTGCGCGGATAGCTTGTCGACCTCGGCCTTGACCGCCGCCACCATGTCGAGCGCGTTGGCCCCCGGTGCCAGCTTGATGCCGATGGCCGAGGCCTGCTTGCCGTTGAAGCGGGCCAGAAAGCTGTAGTTCTCCGATCCCAGTTCGACCCGCGCAACATCCGACAGCTTTACGACGGAGCCATCCGGGTTGGACCGCAGCAGGATGTTGCGGAACTCTTCGGGCGTGCGCAGACGGGATTGCGCCGTCACGGTGGCGTTCAGCGCCACGCCTTCTGCCGCCGGGAGGCTCCCGATCTGGCCGGCTGAAACCTGCGCGTTCTGCACCTGGATCGCGGATTTCACATCGGTGACGGTCAGGCCGAGATTGGCCAGCTTGAACGGATCGAGCCAGACGCGCATCGCATATTGCGCACCCAGCACCTGGGTATCGCCCACGCCCTTGATGCGGCTGATCGGGTCAAGCAGTGTCGATGCGGCGAAGTCGCCCAGGTCGACCGCATCGTGGGCGCCGTTCTCGGAATAGAGCGCGACGATGAGGAGGAAATTGGCGGTCGATTTGCTGACTCGCACCCCCGCCTGCTGCACTTCCTGCGGCAACAGCGGCGTTGCCTGGGCCAGCTTGTTCTGAACCTGAACCTGCGCGATGTCAGGGTTGGTGCCCTGCTCGAAGGTCAGGGTGATTGCCAGGTTGCCGGCGGAATCGCTGGTCGAGGAGAAATAGCGGAGATTGTCGATCCCCTTCATCTGCTGCTCGATCACCTGGGTGGTGGTGTTCTCCAGCGTCCGGGCATCCGCGCCGGGATAGAGCGTGTTGATCGTGACCTTGGGCGGCGCGATTTCGGGAAATTGCGCGATGGGAAGGACGCGCAGCGCCATGATCCCGGCGAGCATCAGGATGATCGCCAGCACCCACGCAAAAATCGGGCGATCGATAAAATAGCGCGACATGGGGATCAGTTCCCCTTGTCGGCGGCGGCAGGGTCAGCGGCGGCAGGGTCAGCGGTTGGCCCGCCGGGAGCAGGCCCGTTGGTAACAGGCCCGGGGGCGGAAAGCTTCGCCGCGACTGGTTTGACCGCCGTGCCGGGCCGCAAATTGAGCAAACCATCGACGATCAGTCGCTCGCCCGGCTTGAGCCCGGAAGTGACGATCCACTTGCCGTCGACCGCCCGGCCGGTGACGACCTCGCGGAGTTCCACCTTGTTCTGGGCATTGACGATGAGGGCCGTCGCGCGGCCGCGCGGATCGTGGCTAATGCCTTGTTGCGGCGCCAGCAGGGCCTGCTCCACCACGCCCTCGACCAGCCGGGCGCGCACAAACATCCCCGGCAACAGCAGTCCGTCAGGGTTGGCGAACGTAGCGCGCAGCGTCACGCCGCCCGAACTCGGATCGACGGTCACCTCGGAAAACTGCAGGCGACCGGGAATCGGATAGGTAGTGCCATTCGGCAGCAACAGGTCTACCCGCGCGCCGCCGTCACCCGACTTGGTGAGCCCGCCGGCGCGGATCGCTTCCTTAAGGTCGAGAATCTGCGCAGCCGACTGGCTGACATCAACGTAAACCTGCTCCGTCCGCTGGATGGTCGCCAGCGCATCGTCCTGTCCGGCCTGGACCAGCGCCCCCGCCGTAAACATCGAACGGCCGATCCGGCCCGAAATCGGCGCGCGAATCCGGGTAAACTCAAGATTCACACGCGCCGCATCGACCGCCGCCTTCTGCACCGCAACATCGGCAACGGCCTGCTGCGCGGCGGCCTCCGCATTGTCCGCTTCCTGTTTGCTGACCGCGTTGATGGCGACCAGCCCGCGATAGCGCTGGGCCTGCAGCCGCGTTGCCTTGATCGCCGCCTGCGCCCGGGCGAGACTGCCTTGCGCGCTTCCCAGCGCGGCCCGATAGGGTGCGTCCTCGATCTGATAGAGCACTTGTCCGGCGCGCACATAGGCGCCCTCGCTGAACAGGCGGCGGCGGATGATTCCGCTGATTTGCGGGCGGACTTCCGACGTTTCGACCGCTGAAATGCGGCCCGGCAACTCCCGCGTCAGGGTCGCCGGCCCGGTTGTCAGCGCCACCACGCCAACCGTCGGGGTGGGCGGCGGCTGTGGGGGTTCACTCCCGCAGCCACTCAACAAGGCGAGTGCCAATAGTGCCGAAAAACCCAGCTTCATCATAGCAGATTCCATTGATTCACATCGGCATGCAAGCGGAATGAACGTTCATTCCACTTGCATGCCACCTACGATTGTGCCACCACAAGGTCAACCCAAAAGAGGTGTGGAAACGAGGATGTCTATTGCACCGCAGCACGAACCCTGCACCCGCGAACGCGTGGTCGAAGCTGCCCGCCAACTGTTCGCCTCACGCGGCTTTCATCAGACGGCGATGTCCGATCTGGCGGAAACGGCCGGGGTCAGCGTCGGCGCGATCTACCGCTTGTTCAAGGGCAAAGCGGAAATCATCCAGTTCATCGTCGAGAGCGATTCGCAGCTCCGGATCTCGGAAATCCAGACCCTCGCAGATCAGGTCAGGAGCCGCTCCCTGCCGATCAGGGCAGCGTTGACGCAAATGATGGTGCTGTCGCTGTCGGAAAAGAATGAGGCGCTTTCGTTTGAAATTCTGGCGGAAGCGCATCGCAATGACGCCGTCGCATGCACGATCACCGATATGTGCCGGCATTTTCGTGGAGCGTTTCGCTGCCTCGCCGAAGCCGTCAACCCGCAGCTCACCGCACTGCAACTCGATGCGGCGGAAGAATTGCTGCTCGCCTGCGCCTTTGGCCTGGGGCATCGCAATCTGTCTGCCCCGCGCCTGGGCATTGCCGATACGACGGAAAGCGCGGCTCAGATGATCTACGCCGCGCTCAACCTGCAAGTGTCCGATCCGCCCACTGCGGGCGCATAGCCACAAGCGACCCGGCTAGGGGGTTGCCGGTGGCGGCGGATCCGGCGCGCGTGGCGGCGGCCTGACAATGGTGATTTCCACTCCGCCGGCGCCATCTGCCCGCAATCCTTCCGGCGGATTTTCGCCGGTCGCTGCCGCAGCCCTCACGCCCAGCTTGCCCAGTTCGGACTGCACGAACCGGGCCAGAGCCAGCCCTGCCGCCTTGTCCTCGTCACTCGCGTTGCCATTGCTGAAGCCGGCGATAGTGATACCCTGGACGCCCCACCGCGGGATCGCCCACAGCGCCAAATCAAGCGCTTCGTTGCGCCCAGGGACACCCTCCTTCACCGCCATCGGCACCACAAGACGCGACCGGACCGGCGGGATCACCCTGACCTGCCAGCTCCCGCCCTTGCTGGCGGCCGACTGCTCGACCGCGTAATAATCCGCCAGCGCCCATCCCTCGGCGGGGAACGGAACGATCTGCACGATCCGCTCCCCGCGATTGACCCACAATGCCTGAACCGGCAATCCCAACGCATCGCGTATGGCGACAAGCGGAGGAACGTCGCCGATGATGCCGTTGGCCGAACGCTGTACCGCAGCATCGACAATCGCCTGGGTCTGGGACTTGATGTCGGCGGCGACGACCTGTTGCAGATTGAGCTCGGGCCTGATGCCCCATTGCTGCTCCAATCGCGCTGCGATGCGTCGCTCGGCATCGTCGTTATAGCCAGGCGACACGACCACGGCATCGATCGAGGGGCTGCCGCGCAAAGGCCATTTAACCTGCAACTGGGCGATGTTCGCCGGCTTCAATTTCAGGTCGTCGATGAGCATCTGGCGCACCGTCGATTGCGCACCCGCCTCCTGGGTCACGCGGTACAAGGTCAGCGCCAGCGGCGTGGCCAGCAACAGGAATGCCAGGACACCGGCCGCGACATAGCGCGGGGTGATCTCCACGTGGGCGAGCGGACGGGCCGCCCCGCTCAACCGGGCGACCAGCGCAAAGGAAAAGGCAATTGCGGCCAGGTTGGTAAGAAACAGCAGAAATGCGCCAAGCGCAAAGGCCGCATTAAGCACGCCCAACCCATAACCCACCGTCGCCAGCGGCGGCATGAGGGCCGTAGCGATCGCGACCCCGATGGCGGTGGCACCCTTTTGCCGCACGGTCGCATAGGCACCGGCCACCCCGGAAAAGATCGCGATGGCCAGATCCAGCAGGGTCGGCTCGGTGCGGGCGATGATTTCGGGCGTGGCATTGTGGATCGGGCTGAGCCGCGTCAGCACGATCCCGGTCAGGATGCCGATGGCCGCGCCGATCGCGACGACCTTGATCGAATCCCTGATCCGGTGACCGTCAAGCGAAGCAAAGGCGAAGCCCATCGCCGCGATCGGCCCCATCATCGGGGAAATCAGCATCGCGCCGATCACGACAGCCGTCGACGATTGCAGCAGGCCCAATGTCGCGATGCCCGCCGAAAGCGCGGACATCAGCATATAGGACTTGGTCAGGCTGCCGTCTTCCCGGACCGAAAGCCGCAAGGCGTGGCCGGCCTCGCCTTTCAGGTCGGGAAACAGGCCGGTCTTGTCGATCTGCCGGCGCGTTGCCGCAACGGAAGCCGCCATGTTCCGCCGCACTTGCGCTGCGGAAGCCGCAACGCTCTGGCGCAACCGGGCAAAGCGCGAAGCAAGGTCTATCGCCGGTGGCATCACACCGCTCCTGGTTCGGCCTTCTGGTTCCGCTCGGCCAGCCGCCGGACCAGCCCCCCGATGCTGCCGCCCTGAACGATCACTGCAAACAGCACGATGACAAAGGTCGCCGCCACGATCGGAGCGCGGAACTCACTGGCCGGCAGCGACAGCGCCAGGGCGATGGAGATCCCGCCGCGCAAGCCGCCCCAGACAAGGGTCGGAACGGTCAGCGGGCCAAGATCGGTCCACCGCCGCAACACCGCCAGCGGCGCCGATACGGAAATCCAGCGCGCCGCCAGGGCCAGCGGGATTGCGGCCAGGCCAAGCAGCAACAACCCCGGCTGGCGCGAGACAAGCACCACTTCCAGCCCGATCAGCAGGAACAGAACGGCGTTGAGGATCTCGTCGATCAGCAGCCAGAACTTGATCAGATAGTCCCGCGTCACGTCGCTCATCGCGTGGGCGAAACCGGCGTTTCCGATCAGCAACCCGGCGACCGCCATCGCCACCGGTCCGCTGATGTGCAGCATCTGGGCAAAGCTGTATCCGGCCATCACGACCGCCAGGCTGATGGTCACTTCGACGGTATATTCATCAATGCTGCGCATGGCCCGAAAGGCGATCCAGCCGATCAACGCTCCGAATGCGGCGCCGCCCAATGCCTCGCGCGCGAAATCGCCGGCGGCATGGGTCCAGCTGAATTCGGCCTGGCCCATCGCCACCGCCAGCAGGATCGAGAAAACGACCACGCCGACGCCATCATTGAACAGGCTTTCCCCGGCGACCGTCGCCTGCAGCGATGGCGGCACCGCCGCGCGCCGGAGGATCGCCATCACGGCAACCGGATCGGTCGGGCTGATCAGCGCCCCGAACACCAGCGCCCAGGAGAACGGCAGCGCGATCCCGGCCAGCCCCGCGATCCACCAGATACCTCCACCCACGATCGCGGTGGAGAGCAACACGCCGACCGTCGCCAGAATGAAGATCGGCAGGCGATTGGCATGCATCTCCTGCCAGTTGACGTGGAGCGCACCGGCGAACAGCAGGAACGAGAGCATTCCTTCCATCAGCGCCTTGTGAAAATCGATATTTACGAGAAATCCCTCGACGGTCGGCGCGATGCCCCAGTGAGGAAAGATTGCCCCCAGAGCGATCACCGCCAGCGAGGCCAGTGCGCCCATCAGGGTCATGCCGACCGACGCCGGCAGCTTGAGGAAGCGGTGGTTCACGTAGCCCAGCGCGGCAGCCAGAAGCACCAGGATCGCGGCAATATCGAATGGCGAGAGGCCCTGATCGTGCATCGGAATTCAGCCCCAGTAGTGCGTTATGAGCATGGTGCCCAGGATCAGCACGAGCACCGTCAACGGTGTGCCGATTCTGGCGTAGTCTGAAAAGCGGTAGCCGCCCGGTCCCCACACCAGCGTGTTGGACTGGTGGCCGATGGGCGTGAGGAAATCGCACGCGGCTCCGATCGCCACGGCCATCAGCATCGCATCGACCGGAACGCCGGTTTCCAGCCCGGTGCTGGCGGCGATCGGGCCCATCACCAGCACTGCCGCCGCGTTGTTGAGGAACGGCGTGACGGCCATTGTCAGCCCCAGGGCGATCCCGACGAGCACCCATTCCGGGCTCCCCTGCCCGACGGTGCTGAGCAGGCTCGCCACCGATTCGCCGGCACCGCTTTTCGCGAACGCGTCCGCCACCGGAATCAGCGCGGCCAGCAGCAGGATGATCGGCCAGTCGATATCCTCATAGACATGCCCCTTCAGCCGGCCCGCCAGCCCCAGCGCGGTCACCCCGAGCACGAGTGCGACAGACAGGCTGGTCAGACCGCTGGAGGCGGTGGCGATCGCGGCCAGCAGCGCCAGCAAGGGCAGCCAGTCAGCCGCGGTGGCCCGCAAATTCAACGGACGCTCCGCCAGTGGCAGGAGATGGAGCGCTTCGGTCACTTCCGTGCTGCGATCCACGGCCACTTGCAGCAGCAGGACGTCGCCTCCCTGCAAACGCATGGCGGGCAAGCCTTCGGCAATGCTCTTGCCCTTGCGGCTGATCGCCACCAGCGACGCCCCGTGGCGGGCGAGCAGCCGGGTCGCGTCCCCCTGCTGGATGAGATGGCTCTTTTCCGTAACGACGCACTCGATAAACGAGCGCTCCAGCAGGTCATCCTCGACATCGTTGGCAAGCTGCAGGCCATACCGTTCGAGCGCCTGTTCCACGACCGGCGCGCGCCCTTCGACCTGAATGATATCACCGGGCAGCAGTTCGCGGCTGTTGCGCGGTGCGGTAACAAGGATGCCGCCGCGATCGATCGCATGGACCGCCAGCCGATCTTCCCCCTCGCCCACGCCGGCGAGCATTTCCACCGTAAGGGTGCGCTTGCCGCGGTCCGACGGGATGCGCAGTTCGAACAGGTAGTCGGCAACCCGGAACTTGAGTGGCGCACCTTCGCTCGAGACGCGGGTTGGCAGGAACCGGATCATAAAAACCGTCAGTAGCAGCCCGGCTCCGGCCAGGGGCAACCCGACCCGCGCGAAATCGAACATGGCGAACGGCGCGGCGCCATAGTTGGTTCGCAGCTCCGCCAGAATCACGTTCGGCGGCGTGCCGATCAAGGTGACCAGGCCGCCCAGCAACGAGGCGAAGGCCATCGGCATCAGGATCCGGCTTGGCGAAACCCGGGCGGAGCGGCAGGTGGAAAGGGCGGCGGGGAGCAGCAGCGCCAGCGCGCCGACATTATTCATGAAAGCCGACGCAACGCCGCACATCAGCGAGAAGACAATTGCAATGCCGGTTTCCGCCCGCATCCAGCGGCGGAACGGACGCAGGGCCCGCGCCAGCATGCCGGATCGGGAAATCGCCGCGCTGATAACCATGACCGCAGCCACCGTTATGACGACCGGGTCGCCGAAGCCGGTGAAGGCTTCGCTGGCCGGGACCAGGCCCAGCAGCAGACTGGCCCCGAGCATCGCCAGTGCCACCAGATCGTGCCTGATGCGATCTGTGGCAAAACCTGCCAGTCCGGCCATGAAAATGGCGGCGATCAGGAACGCGTCGTTTAATCCGGACATGGTGCCGGGCCTAAAGACTTTTCTGGGGCAAATCCAAACAATCCGCTCGCCCGGATTACGGGAGGCAGAGATCGCCTGCGGCTGCGCACTACTTGGGCCGACCTGCTCCTTCAAGCCTTTACCAGGCGGCGCAAAACCGCCATCAGAACGCGGAAAGGTGTAAAAATGTCGACATCGAGTGCCGGGATCATCGCCTGTCCGTCCTGTGCGACGCTCAACCGCGTTCCGCACGACAAACTTACCGCTGGAGGCAAGTGCGGCCGGTGCGGGCAGGCCTTGTTTCAGGCCGGGCCGGTGACCTTGACGGCAGCGAACTTCGACGCCCACTCCGCCCGGAGCGGCATTCCGCTGGTGGTGGATTTCTGGGCCGAGTGGTGCGGCCCGTGCAAGCAGATGGCGCCCGCTTTTGCCGCTGCGGCCGGGCAACTGGAACCTTATGTCCGGCTTGGCAAACTCGATACCGAGGCCGAGCAGGCGCTCGCCGCCCGCTTCGCGATCCGCTCCATCCCGACGCTGATCCTGTTTTCGCAAGGGCGGGAAATCGCCCGCCAGTCGGGCGCAATGCCCGCCTCGGCAATCGTCAACTGGGTCCGCCAGAACGTGCCCGGATAAGCCGTCCACAACGCGCCGTCACCGCCTTACGCTGCCGATATGGCCGCCCAGCTTTGGTAGAGCATATAGCAGGCGACGATCAGGACCATCGTCGCAAAGATCGCGTTGAGCGTGCCCTTCCGGGCGGAAAGCCGGCGCGAGGCGCTGGTGCCGAGCAGGCTTCCGGCCACCCCGCCCGCAATGAAGCTGCCGGCGAGTGGCCAGTCGAGCATGCCGGACGCCGCATAGTTCAGCGCGGTCGTCAGGCCGAACGCGCTGACCGCGACCAGCGAGGTGCCGATGGCCCGGTAGATCGGCATCGAGGTCGAGGCGACCAGGCCCGGAACGATCAGAAACCCGCCGCCAATGCCGAAGAATCCGGAAAGCGTGCCGGTGCCGAAACCGAAGCTGGCGACTTTCGGGAAGTTGTCGCGATTGCAGACGGCCCCTTCCACGCCCGCGTCTCCCCGCCCCCGGTACATCAGCATCGCCACCACGAGCATCAGCATAGCGAACAGGAACAGCAGTTTCTGGCCGTCGATCGCCTTGCCCAGGGTGGAGCCGGCGAGCGCGCCGATCACCCCGGCCACGGCGTATGTGCCGCCGCAGCGCCAATTGACGTTGCCGCTGCGCGCATGATTCCACAGGCTTGCCAGCGCATTGACCGCGACCGCGAAGGCGCTCGTACCGATCGCGATGTGCGGATCGCGCACCCCCACCACATAGACCATCAACGGCACCGCCAGGACCGAACCGCCGCCACCCACCAACCCCAGCGTGAAGCCGACCAGCACGCCGCTGAACGCCGCCAGCAGATAGTGGAGCTGGTCGATCACGACCGGCGGCCCGTCACAGCAGGTTCAGCGGAAGCTTGAGATAGCGCACGCCATTGGCCTCGGGCGGCGGCAACTGTCCGCCGCGCATGTTGACCTGCACCGAAGGCAGGATCAGGCGCGGCATGCCGAGCGTCGCATCGCGCGCTTCGCGCATGGCGACGAACGCGTCCTCGTCGATCCCGTCATGGACATGGACATTGCCGGTCCGCTGGGCGTCGACGCTGGTTTCCCACACAAATGTATCGCGTTCGGGCGCCTTGTAATCGTGGCACAGGAAAATGCGGGTCTCGCGCGGCAATTCCAGCAACCGCCGGATCGAGCGATAGAGCGTCCGGGCGCTGCCGCCCGGAAAGTCCGCGCGCGCCGTGCCATAGTCCGGCATGAACAGGGTATCGCCCACGAACAGTGCATCGCCGATCAGGTAGGCGAGGCAAGCCGGGGTATGGCCGGGCACATGCAGCGCGACAATCGGGATCGCGCCGAGCGCGAACGTCTCGCCATCGCCCAGCAGCCGATCGAACTGCGAACCATCGCGCGCAAAGCTGGCCGGTTCGTTGAAAACCTGGCCGAACGTCTGCTGCACGGTGACGATGTCCCGCCCGATCACCACGACCCCGCCAAGCTGCTCCTTGAGATAGGGCGCGGCGGACAAGTGATCGGCATGGGCATGGGTTTCGAGCAGCCAGTCGGCCGTCAGGCCCTGTTCGCGGACATAGGCGATGATCGCATCGGCCGAGCCATGGCTGGTGCGCCCCGACGCCTGATCGAAATCCAGCACGGAATCGATGATCGCCGCGCGGCGGGTCGCGGGATCGTGAACCACATGCGTGGCGGTAAAGGTCGGCTCATCGAAAAACGTGCGCACCACCGGCACGCTGCCAGCCGCTCGCGCGGCATTCACCTGAGCCGTGGCGGCGGCAAGAACGGCATCGCTCATCATTCGATATTCCCGGTCAGTGCGTTGAGGCGATAGGCCGCGACCAGCCGCATTCCCTGCGCCTCGATATCGGCGGCTTCGGCCTCCAGCGCTTCACGCTCGGCATCGAGCACGGCGAGCGTCGGCTTGGCCCCCACTTGCGCTTCCAGCTTGGTGCCGCGCAAGGCCTCCTGCGCTGCGCTTGAGCGCAGCGCTGATGCCTCGACCATGCGGGCAGCCGTCTGGCAGGCTTGCCATGCATCGATCACCATGCCCTCGACCATCTGGCTGGCCTGACGGGCACGGGCCTCGCTTGCGGTCAGGTCGGCATCGGCGGCGCGGGTCTGCGCGGCCACGCGCCCACCGGCCCACAGGGTCCAGCGCCCGCGCACGCCCGCTGCGACCGAATCGGCGCGGTAGCCCGGAAAGAACTGGTCGCGGACATGCGCGGCCTCGGCGAAAGCACCGATCGTCGGCATTCCTTCGGCTTTTGCCGCGCGAACCCCGGCTTTGGCGACGGTGACGGACTTGTCGGCCTGCTTGAGCGCCGGATTGGCCACGCGAGCGCTATCCAGCGCGATCCCCAGCGACGGCGGAATGGCGGGCGGCAACGGGAGCGGCGCCAGCGTGCCGGCGGGTTTCCCGGTCAGCCGCTCGAACCGCGCTTCGGCCGAGGCCAGGCGGCCTTCCGCCATCGCCAGCCCCGCATCGCCTTCGGCCTTGCGTGCCCGGGCCTGCGCCAGTTCGGTGCTCGCACTGGTACCGGAGCGGAACAGCAACCGGGCTTGCCGTTCGGTTTCGGTCAACGCGTTCACCAGCTTGCGATAGCGTTCGACCAGCCGGCGCGAGGTCAGCACATCGGCATAGGCGGTGACCGCATCGACGATCGTCCGCAGCCGCACCTGCTCCGCCTGCAGCTTCGCGATTTCGGCCCCGCCGCGGGCCTGATCAATCGCGGCCGCGATCCGGCCGCCCGCGAACAGCGGATATTCCGCCGTCGCCTGCAGCGCGGTAGGGCTGGTATCGTCGGCAGTAAATTCAAAGAAGCCGCCATTGTCGATCCGCCCGAACCCGGCCGAGCCTTCCACTTTCAGCAGCGGATTGCTCTCGGCCCGGGCGCGGTCGACCCTGGCCCTCGCCGCCACTTGTCCGGCGCTCGCCTCGGCCATGGCGGGGGCATGGTCCAAGGCATCGCCGATAGCGGCGGCGAGATCCTGCGCCGCTGCGGGGGACACCACGGCACAGGAAAGAAACAGGGCTGGCAACGACAGGCGGCGCATGAATGCCTGCTTCAGTTGAACGAATGGCCGGGCCGGACGCCCAGCTTCTTGAAGACCACCGCAGCCGGGCAGAAACCCGTGAAACTGGACTGCAGCAGGTTGAATCCGGCGAAAGCCGTCAACCACAGGAAACCGGGGTGAACCCAATGCGCCAGCGCGAGACTGACCAGCACGACTATGCCGGCAAAGCGGAACACGGCGGAATCAAGCGTCATCATTTGTCTCCTTGCTTGAAGCGGAGCTTGCGAATGCCCAGCGCATGCATGGCGAGCTTTTCATAGAAGGGCTCGCTCGTGCCCCGGCGCACCTTGTGGATGAAGTATTTCTCGAAACCAACCTTGGCGAGATGGACCCACTTGCCGCTCGATGACCAGTTGAGGTTGCGCGGGGGGATCTGCGGCTGTGCCACGAATGCCACCCCGCCATCGCCGAAGTCGGCCAGGCACACTGCGTTCCAGGTCGCTTCCTCGGCCGGCTCCTTGCCCGCCAGTTCCAGCTTGAGATTGGCGGCAATGGCAGTGACCATGCTTTCGATCATGAAGCCGGTCTTGGGCACGCCGACCGGCACCGGAGTCGGCCCGACCGGCGGGATCGCCACGCACACCCCCAGCGAATAGACATTCTTGAACGTCGGGTTGCGCTGGTGCTTGTCGGCCAGGATGAAGCCGCGCGGATTGGCCAGTCCCGCAATGGCGCGCACGGCGGCGACCCCACGAAAGGCGGGCAGGATCATCGAGAAGCCGAACGGCAGGTCATGCGTTCCCTTGACCGACCCGTCCGCGGCGATCTCCTCGACATGCACCAGCGCAAC
>VMTF01000278.1 GCA_013791705.1 Sphingomonadales bacterium
CGTACACCATCTTCACTTCGGCGCCAGCCCCCAGGGTGCGGGCCGCGGGGGGTATGCCGCTAGCGAGTAGGTCGCGCTGCGCGGCCCGCGCGACGCTGACGAGCGGGGTTGGGTACCATTCGAGCCGCGCCCGCCATGCCAGCCCGCTGTAGCTGCGGAACGCCGGCGCATCGTAGGTGCGCCACCGGATGCCGACCGCGACTTCCGCGTTGAACAGGCTGCCGAGGCTGGTGGTGATTCCGCCGAGCGCCTCGCCCCCGTTCGACGAGCGGTCGCAGCAGGCCAGCGGATCGAGGCTGTCGGCCCGGCGAAGGTTCGCCTGGGCGAAGATCACCCGTCCTCCGGGCAGCGCATGTTCGAGCCTGAAGCCGGCCGTGACCGTGCGCTGATCGCGAAACGACTGGTCGATCGCGGTGCCGTCCGCCCGCGTGACGGGCAGGTAGGTTGACCGGGCGAGGGCCAGCGAACCGGTGATCCGCAGCGGGCCGAGCGCGGCGCGCAGCGCGAGATCGCCGCCCAACTGGCGATAAAGCGTGGCGCTGCCATCCACCGCTGCGGCCGCTGCGGTGTCATTCGGTTCGAGCCGGCGCGACCAGCCGCCGCCCGCCGCGAGCGTCAGCCGCCCGGCAAGCGGGGTGGTGATCCGCGCGCCGAGATCCCACGTCTCGCTGTTCTGGTCGGTCAGGCTGGCATAGCGGGTGAGTGCCGCAGCGGCGGTCAATCCGTACTCCGCCTTGCCGGATGTGCCGGTGGCGGCGAGCGCCGGAGCGAGGGTGATGGCGGCATCGCCGCGCCGGTCGGCAGTGCGGCCGAGCACGTTGCTGTCGGCGCCGGCCCGCAGCGACACGGCCGGAAACACCCGGAGCGGCCCGGCCCTGCGCCCGGCCGGGGCCATGCCGGGAAAGGTCCGCGTCCCTGCGACATCATCGCGCAGCAGCGGCGAGGGCGGCCGCAGCGCGAAGGGGTCCGCCTCTTGCGCTTGCACTGCACCGGCCCCCGCCGTCGCGACAGGCGCGAGCAGCAGCGCGTAGCGCAGGGGCCGGGTGCCGCTCATCGAAGCGGAACGGCCGGCGGCAATGTGGCGGCGGAACGATGTGACACTTGTTACCCCTGACGATCTGCGGACGACGAATTTGCCGGGCTTTGGCGGCGCGCGTGACAGCACGAACGACGCCGGAACCCGCGCCCACAGGAATGCGCGATTTGGGGTGGGGATTGAAAGGGTTAGGCCGGCCAACAATGTCCAGATCGGACTGAACTGTTCATCCGCGCCGGCGCTTCACGGGCCGGGCGGGGTGACGGGGCAGACGGAGCGGGCGGGGCGCGGCCGCTCCTGCGGGGAGGAATGACGCATGGCCCGCAGCAGCGCGGCTGTGCCCGAACCGGCTGGCGTGAGGAGTCGGCGCGAACCTTGCTGCAATGCAGCAGGAGGCGCGCCGGGCGGAGCCCGGACGCGCGCTCCTGCGCGGACGCTCAGGCCGGTTCGGCTTCCAGCGCGATGGTCTTGGTCTGGAGGTATTCCTCGAATCCTTCGAGGCCCATTTCGCGGCCGATCCCGCTCTGCTTGTAGCCGCCGAACGGGGCATCGGAACCGAAATAGACGCTCTTGTTGATCGCCATCGTGCCGGAACGGATGCGCTTGGCCACCGCCATCGCCCGATCGGGGTTGCTGGACTGGACCGCGCCGGACAGGCCATACTTCGAGTCGTTGGCGATCCGCACCGCGTCGTCGTCGTCGTCGAACGGGATGACCGCCAGGACCGGGCCGAAGATTTCCTCCTGCGCGATGCGCATCGCGTTATCGACATCGGCGAACAGCGTCGGCTGGATATAGTAGCCGCCGCGTTCGGTAAACGCGGGCGCGCCGCCGGCCACGAGCCGCGCGCCTTCCTGCTTGCCGACCTCGATATAGTTCAGCACGCGGTCGTATTGCGCCTTCGACACGACCGGCCCCATGATCTGGTCCATCGCCTCGGGATCGCCGAACGGCACGGCCTTGAACATCTGTTCGAGGATCGCGACCGCCTCGTCATAGCGCGAACGCGGGACCAGCAGGCGGGTGGTGATCGAACAGCCTTGTCCGGCGTGCATGCATACGGCGAGCCCGCTTTCGAGCGCTTCGGGGAACACCGCGTCATCAAGCACGATGTTGGCCGATTTGCCGCCCAGTTCGAGGAACACGCGCTTGAGCGTGGGCGCCCCGGCCTCCATGATCCGCTTGCCGACCGCGGTCGATCCGGTGAACGAGATGACATCGACGCGCGGATCGGCGACGATCTGCTCGCCCGGCGCGGCCTTTTCGCTGCTGGTGATCACGTTGAACACGCCCGCCGGCAAGCCCGCTTTGGCGGCTGCCTCGGCGAGATAGGCGCCCGACCACGGCGTGTCCGGCGCCATCTTGAGCACGACGGTGCAACCGGCCGCGAGCGCCGCGCAGGATTTGGCGAGCGAGCACTGGACCGGCACGTTCCACGGCGTGATCGCCCCGACGACGCCGGACGGCTCCTTCACCACCAGCCGGCGGCTGTTCAGCCCGAACACGTTGCTGACACCGATATCGCGCTGCCAGTCATAAGTTTCGGCCAGGTTGATGGTCCACGTCATCATCTCGACCGGGGTGTCCATCTGGACCATGTGGGTCAGCAGCCGGGTGCAACCGGTTTCGGCCATCACGCGCGGGCGATAGGTATCGGCGAGTTCGCGCAGCGCATCCTGCCAGCGGCGCAGCGCGGCGGCGCGGGCGGGCACGTTGGTCGACCAGTCGGTTTCATCGAACGCGCGGCGGGCCGCGGCGATGGCCTCGTCGACATCGGCGGTGGTGGCATCGGCGGCCTGGCCGACCACGGTGCCGTTGACCGGAGTTTCGACATCGTAGACGCGGCCACCTTCAGCCGGGCGCAGCTTGCCGTCGATATAGAGGGGCGACGTGGGGAATTGAGCCATGACAGGTTCCATCTTCCGGAGGGGATTGCGCGATCGTTCGCCGGGAGAGGCCCGGTTGCCGCGATTTTGCCGAACACGATATGCCCTCGCGAAAGAACCGCAATGGGGCGCCGATTTCATCACGCTTCTGCCGGAATGCGGGCGGGCGCGGTTATTGGGGTGCGGATTTCCGGGGCCGGATTCCGGGGCGCGGCGGCCGAACCTGACTGTGCCTATCGGCCCGGGGCGCGGTACCCGGGAGAGGGCCTGCGAGGATATTTGCGCGAAAACCTTCTGTTCCGGCGCAAACTGTGCTAGGGGCGAAACCGCTAACGTCGCTTTCGACGGATAATTCGGTCGCCTTTCGGGCTCCTTTGTCCCCAAATAGCTTCATGATGCCGGCATTCGCGAACTCGTTGTGAATGCCATTTATACTTTGGCTATAGGATGCCTAAGATGATTACCGGAACAGTAAAGTTTTTCAACGTCGACAAGGGTTATGGCTTCATCGCGCCGGAAACCGGCGGCGGCGATGCCTTCGTGCACATCTCGGCCGTTGAGCGTGCCGGCCTGCGGACCCTCGATAAGGACCAGCGCGTTTCGTACGAGCTGGAAACCGACCGTCGTGGCAAGACCTCGGCCGTCAACCTTCAGCTTGCCTGAAGCAATCGGGCCTGATCCGTTCGGGCCTGAGTAATTGGGGATGGAGCTCCTCGCGGGGCTCCATCCCGTTTCATTTCTGACAGTAGCCGAAAGCAAAGAACACGATGCGAGGATTCAAGGAGCCGGGTTTTCAGGAACGGGTCGCCGCGGCGACGCGCGCCCGTGAGAGCGCGCTCAAGAAATTGCAGTCCCGTCCGGCACCCGATCCCGCCGAACTGGCGCGCCGGGCCGACGCGGCCGCCGCCAAGCAGGCCGCCGCCGCCGAAAAGCGCGCCGCCGCGCAGCAGGCCCGCGAAGCCGCTCAGGCCGCGCAGGAGCAAAAGGCACTCGACGCCGCCAGGGCGCTGAGCGAAGCGGCTGAAGCGGAAGCCGCGGCCGTGATCGCGGCCGAGGCCGAACGCAAGGCCGCGCGTGACGCCCGCTACGCCGCCCGCAAGAACCGCAAGGGCTGAGCGGTTCGTGGGGCGTTCGTGGCTTGAGCGCGCGCGCACCTGCCCATGCCGACGCAGCCCCCAGAATGATCCCTGCTGAATGATCCCGCGCGAACTGATCGGCTCGGCGCAAGTTCCCGGCGGCGAGGAACTGCGCCTGTTCCGGCACGGCCGCGACTTCATGATCGTGCTCGACCGCAACGAATTGATGAGCACGCGCATGCGCGGCTCGGAGGAAGCGCTGGCGACGATGAGCTGCGCGCGGATCGCCGGGCGCAAGCGGCCGCACCTGCTGGTCGGCGGTTATGGCATGGGCTTCACGCTGCGGGCCGCGCTCGCGGCGCTGGCCGCCGATGCGACAATCACGGTGGCGGAACTGGTGCCGGAAATCATCGACTGGGCGCATGGCCCGATGGCGGAGCTAACGGCCGGGTGCCTCGGCGATCCGCGCGTGCGGCTCGTGCAGGATGACGTTGCCGCGATCATCCGCGCGGCCGCCGGAACGTATGACGCCATCCTGCTCGATGTCGACAACGGGCCTGACGGGCTGGTCCGCACCGCCAACGATCAGCTTTACAGCGCGCGCGGACTGAAAGCCGCCCGCAATGCGCTGCGGCCCGGCGGCGTGCTTGCGGTATGGTCGGCCCACAAGGACACGGCCTTTGCCCGCCGCCTGGACAACGCCGGGTTCGCGGTGGACGAGGTTGCGGTGCGCGCGCGCGCCAACGGCAAGGGCGCCAAGCACGTGATCTGGTTCGCGACCCATGCGCAGGGGCAGGCTCTCGGCTTGCGGCAGGCCGGGTTGTAAATATCGGGAAATACCATATATAGAAACCAGCCTTCGTTCCGGGAATGACCGGAAAGATGATGGATTGGCTATTCCGCCAGAACATAATCATGAGGCAATATCGCCTGCAGCCGCCAATTTGGCGCTAATGGCCGGTAGCTTCGAGGCGACAGCGCTGGTGTTTTTTCACCGCGCTCAATCAAAAAACAGAGACGAAAGTCCCAAGGACAATAATGCATAATATTTCTTCAGATCGCCGCCGCTTTCCCGCCGCCTCCCAAGGCAGCGCAGCCACTCCGGTGGCACAGGGCGCGTTTCCCGTGGCCGGCACTTTGTCAGGCCGGGAACTGCGGCAGATCGTTGCCGATCTCATCGGCTGAAATCCCGCCCGGGGGGGGCCCGAGTTGAGCCCCCCCCCGCACGTTTGGCAAAAACAAAACCCCAGCGGAGTAATGGAACGCCCCACACAAGCCCCGGGGGGATAAATA
>VMTF01000269.1 GCA_013791705.1 Sphingomonadales bacterium
GTCATCGAGACACTCGGGAAGCAGCGTCTGCTGCTGACGGTCTGCGCCCTGAACGAAGCGGCTCATACCCACCTCCTGCTGACCTCAGCAGGCTAACCTAATTCGCTCGATGGGGAGGCGTTTTCACACAGCCTCGGTCGGAAGCCGACAGTCGCCTACGGGTAGCAAGCTGCCACTTCACGCTTTAGCGTCGCCGGATGTTCGATTGGCTTAAACGAGGCTGTGGAGCCTGCCGCCAAGGTATCCTCTCCGGTGACAGTTCGTCTCCTGAACCGGTCGGCACCAGCATCGCTCACCATGCGCATCTACGCCGTTGCCAACACTGCGGCTCATGGTGGCAAGAGAACGAACGCGAGGCCCACGTCATAAGCGAGCGCGAGGCGCGCGCGACCTTCCACGATCTGTTCTGACTGTCCGCTAAGGGTCGATAGAGGACGATCCGCTCTGTGCCGGAAGCGGACCTGGACCTAGCTAGGGCAGGATTGCGCGGGCTGAGGCGCCACAGGCGACGCGGAGCGAACTACCAACATCTCAGTCTGGCGGGGCTCGTATGTGGGCTGTGCCGTGAAAAGTCGGTTTCTCTCCGAAGGCGTCAGCGTGTCGATAGCCACAGCATTCCACCGTTGGCCCTCGTCGTCTTCGATGGCGAGAATGAAGCGACCGCCCTCAGCCGCAGCTTCGAGGATGCCGGGGGTAGCAGGCCCGCCGTAAGCATCGCTCCCGTTGCCGCCGCTGGACCAGTGTTGAGGGTGAATTGGCCCCGCGGGAACAAACACTCGATAGCCTCGCCACACCTGTCCGGATGGACCAACGACGATGGACTGAACCCAGCTGTCGCGGTTGCGGCAGTAATTTCGGAAACCAATCGACCACGTGATCGAGTTAGGCGCGGTCAGATCGGAGGCGTCTTCATCGAAGCCGATGTCGAAGGAGAAGCCTGACACATCGACATAATCTCCAGCCTTGAGCGAGAGATCGCCTGTGGGTTCAAGCCTGACGGGTTCCGTTCGCATCTGCGCCTCGGCGGAACCTGACAGCGTCGAACATGATGAGAGAACGAGAGCGGCAACGACCAAAGGCAAAGATCGCATTACTAAGTCCTCCCTGTTGGCAGTTGTGCATGTCGACGACCGCACATCAATGTCCGCTTTGGGTCGAGAGCCGACCTTCGCCTAGGGGCGGCCAGCAGACGCTAATGACAACTAGCTGAGCGTTGTGCAGGTTGGCCGAATGAGCAACGAACTCCCCGCGCATCTCCACGCTGAAATCCAACGGTTGAGCACTGCGGGCGATGTGAGCGCGTCCGCTCGCCGGTTCGAGGAAGCAATCGATCACTATAACGCGGCCTGGGCTCTGGTCCCTGAGCCGAAGACCGAATGGAATGCCTCTACCTGGCTACTCGCCGCTATCGGCGACGCGGCCTTTTTGGGAGGTTACAAAGGATCGGCTCTGGAGTCTCTGAGGTTCGCCATGCACTGCCCGGACGGCATCGGGAACCCATTTCTGCATCTTCGCCTCGGGCAGGTTCTGTTCGACCAAGGCGATCAGGATGCAGCGGCGGACGAACTTGCACGGGCCTACATGGGAGCGGGTGCGGAAATCTTCGATCAAGAGGAGCCGCGATACTTCGCCTTCCTCAGGA
>VMTF01000090.1 GCA_013791705.1 Sphingomonadales bacterium
CTTTGCCCACGATACCGGCGAGGGTTCGATCAGTCCCTACCATCGCCGGCACGGCGGCGACCTGATCTGGCAGATCGCCTCGGGCTATTTCGGGTGCAGGACGGCCGAGGGCGAATTCGATCCCGACCGGTTTCGCGAGCAGGCGGCCGACCCGCAAGTCAAGATGATCGAGGTGAAGCTGAGCCAGGGTGCCAAGCCCGGCCACGGCGGCGTTTTGCCCAAGGCCAAGGTGACCGCAGAGATCGCGGCGACGCGGGGCATTGCGATGGGGCAGGATTGCGTGTCGCCGGCCGGGCATTCGGCGTTCTCGACCCCGCTGGAACTAATGGATTTCATCCGGACACTGCGGACGCTTTCAGGCGGCAAGCCGATCGGCCTGAAGCTTGCGGTAGGCCATCGCAGCGAGGTGCTGGCGATAATCAAGGCGATGCTGGAAACCGGCGTGACGCCCGATTTCATCGTCGTCGACGGGAGCGAAGGGGGGACCGGCGCCGCGCCGCAGGAATTGAGCGATCATGTCGGCATGCCGCTGCTGGACGGCCTGACCTTCGTTCACAACGCCCTGATCGGGGCCGGGGTGCGCGAGCGCATCCGGCTGGGCGCCAGCGGCAAGTTGCTGTCCGCGTTCGACCTCAGCCGCGCGTTCGCGCTGGGGGCGGATTATGCCATGGCGGCGCGGGGCTTCATGTTCGCGGTCGGCTGCATCCAGGCGCGCACCTGCCACACCAATCGCTGCCCGACGGGCATCGCGACGCAAGATCCGGTTCGCCAGCGCGCGCTCGACGTTGCGAGCAAATCCCGCCGCGTGGCCAACTTCCACCGCAATACCCTGGAAGCGCTCGCCGGGCTGCTGGGCTCGGCCGGACTGTCCCGGCCGGCTGAACTCAAGCCGGGGCATCTGCATATCCGCCATCGCAACGGGCAGACCCTCAGCGGCGCGGCCTTCTATGGCACCACGGCGCCGGGCGCCTTGCTGACCGATGAAGCCGATGGCGAACTCGCCCACGATTGGGCCGAGGCGAGAGCCGCGTCGTTCGCGCCGGTCGGGTGAGGGCTTGGTCGCGCGGGAGGGTGTTCGGCGCAACCCAGAAATCCCGTTCGTCCTTGACGTTTTGTGGTATGATTTTCGTCAGTCGAGTCCATTGCGTCCCCCCCGCGACTCGATCAGGGCCGGGTAAGGAGAGGATGCCGCCACCCGGCCCGCCGGGCGGCCACGCACCTCAACTCATCGAACCACACTCATCGCAGCGGGAATCTCGCCGTAACGCGCGGCGGTGAGCTGCTCCATTCTCGCTCTAGCGTGACAGTATCTGGGCAATCTCATTGACCGGATGCTTGGTCAGATCCTTGTCGACTTCGGCCACCAGCCGCGCGGCGACGGCGGGATCATAACGCTTGCGCAGTTCGGCCAGGGTCCGCGGCGGAGCGACCACGATCAATTTCTCGAAATCGCCGGCTTGCGCCCGCGCCGCCAGCAGCGCGGCGGTCTTGGCGGCGAACTGATCCTTTTCGATCTGATGGAAGTCGGTCTGCTCCATCGCGCTGCGCATCGAGCCGACGCTGGAGAATGCGCGGCCCGGCTGATCGGTGCCGTGCGAGTGCGTGGGCTGGCCGGGCTGTTCGCCGCTGGCTTCGACCTTGATGACCGGTTGGTTGAGATCGCCTTCGTTGCGCAGGAACAGGAACTTCTGGCCGTCGGCGACAAGGATGAGCGTGTTGTGGGGAATGATCATGGGGCCTCACTTCCTTCTCTCGGCGGCGATACATCCTGAGCATTCTGACATGAACGCAGGGATTACAGAAGGCTGATACTGACTGTGGCCTGACTTACTCCCCCTGCGACCATTCGAGGCGCGATTCGACATAGGCTTCCAGTTCGCGCCAGTGCCGGTCCCAGCCCGGCCCGCGCTGTGCGAGGGGAACTTCGGCTTCCACGGCCAGCCGCGCGCGGGTGACCGGATTGCCCATGATCGGCTTGCCTGTGTCAGGCTGGGCCGTATTCGGGTGGGCCGGGCCGGTTTCCTCAGGCATGGCGGTTGATCCTAGCTCGGTTGGCTTGGCGCGGGCGGGGCTATCCAGACAAAGACCGGCGAGATGAACTTGCCCGGTTCGGGTTTGCGCACGTCCACGCGCTGCACCGTGACGAGTTCGCCGGTTTCGAGGGTGAAATTGGCCCCGATCCGCGGCATTCTGCCGAATTTCATCTTCTGGATCGGCTCGCCGGTGGCGGTGTTCATGATGGAAGCGATGACAGTCATCGTGCCCGTTAGCGAGACTTGGCCATGCCTGTCGATAGCTGTTCTCAGGCAACCCAGTCGAGCAGGTTCTCTTCTTCGCCGATCAGCGCGAGGCCGTGCGCGATCGAGGTCAGTTCGCCGCCGCCGGCGATGCGTTCGTCGCCAAACCGCCGCCGGAATATTTCGCGGATCACCGGAATGAGCGACGACCCGCCGGTGAGGAACACGCGGTCGATCTGTCCGGCGGTAAGGCCGGCGCGGCCGAGGGCATCGTCCACGCTCGCCTCGATCCGCCGGATATCGTCCGCGATCCAGCTTTCGAACTCGGCCCGGGAAACCTCCGCCTCGATCTCCATCCCGCCGCCGGAAAAGCTGAAATGAGCATGATCCTCGCTGGACAGCGCCCGTTTCAACTGCCCGACCGCCTCGTAGAGCGCATAACCCAGTTCATGTTCGACAATCGCGATCATCCGGCCGATCGCGGTGGGATCGACCGCGCTTTGCTGCAGCCGCGCCAGTTCGTCGAGCGTGCGCCGGTTGCGCATGAGCGCCAGCTTCGACCAGTCGGAAAAATCGTTGAAGAAACCGCCCGGGATCTCCAGGATCTTGTCGAATGAGCGATAAGTTCCGCCCTTGCCGAGCAGCGGCAGGACCAGGTGATCGACGATCCGCGCATCGAACCGGTCGCCGGCAATTCCGACGCCCGCCGAACTCAGTGGCACGCAGCGCCGGATTGCCCCCGGCTCGGCGACGCTCACCACTGAAAAATCGCTCGTGCCGCCGCCGAAGTCGGCCACGAGCAGGGTTGCGGGTTCGGTCAGGCGCGACGCGTAGCTGAAGGCCGCGCCCAGCGGCTCGTAAACATAGTGGATTTCGGGCGCGAAGCCTTCGAACATCAGGTCATAGCGCTGCCGGGCCAGCACCGGATCAGGCCGCCCCCCGGCATATGTAACCGGCCGCCCGACGATCACGCGCTGCGGGCGCGGATCGAGCGCGCCGCCCGCATGGGCCACCAGCCGTTCGAGGAACAGGCGCCCGAGTTCCTCGAAGCGCAGCCGTTTGGTGAACACGGAGGCGTGTTCGAAAATCGGGCTGGCCGCCACGGTCTTGAACGACTGGATGAAGCGGCTGCCCGTCGGAAAGTCGAGGAATTCGGCGATCGCCCAAGGGCCGGCCTCGCAACCGATGCCGCCGCGCAGCGCATCGTCCTGCCAGAAGCACAAGGCCGAGCGGAACACGTCGCCCGTCGCCAGATCGCCGGCGAAGCGGACGAGTTCGGACCCGCCGTTCCCGCGCGAATGTGCGGCAACGCTGTTGGTCGTGCCAAAATCGAGCCCCAGGGCGCGGCCGCCTCGGTCCGTCTGAATAAGTCGCTCCGGCATTGGAAGGATGCTGCGCAAGCCGCAGCGGGGGCGGCCCTATGGCACCCGGCCGCGCGATGGGCAACCCGGTGCGCTGCAGCAATGGGACGCGCGCGCGATCCGGCTGGTCGTCAGGCGCGGCCTGCGCTAACTTCGGCGGAGGCGCCGGCCCCTTGCCGGCCGCGAGCATTCCCGGCGGGAGCAGGCATGGACTTCGACGATCAGTTGCGCCGCTATTTCGGCAGCACCGACCTTGCCTCGCTCACCCCCGGCGGGGTCGATGCCGGGGTGGAGCGCATGGCGGTGGACTTCGGGATGGAGCAGGACCGGGGGCGGCGCTTTGCGTTGTGGACGGTCATGCACCTGTTCGGTGCGGCGCCGGACCTCGATGTGGCCTTCAAGGATGAGGAAGATCGCAACGCCGCGCGCGACTTCATGGATATGCTGGCCCGCGCGGAAGAAAGCTAGCGCGCGCTGCCCGGAAACAGGATCGGGCCATCGGCGGGCTGCCATGGCGCGAGGCGAACCATCGCCGCAGCGAACAGCGGCGAGGCCAGATGCCGGGCGAGCCAGCCGCGCAAGGCGGGCAGCGGCTGCGCATCGAACCATGGCCGGTCGGTTTGCGCGAACTGCCGCACGAACGGCATGAGCGCCATGTCCGCGAGGCCCCGGGTTTTCCCGCAAAGATTGGCTTGCCTTGCCAGCCGGGCTTCCAGCGGCTGCAGCAGCGCAAGGCCCGCCGCGCGGTGTTCGGCCGGATCGCAGTGGTGCCGATCGGGATATTTGTAGCGGTCAAGGTGGTGCTTGAAGCGGCCGTCATTGGTCGCGATCAGGGCGGCGTCTTCGCGGGCGAGCCAGCCTTCGGGATCATTCCGGGCCAGGCACCAGCGCATGATGTCTAGGCTCTCGTCAATCACCGCGCCATCGGGCAGCACCAGAACCGGCACGGTGGCCTTTTGCGAGGCTGCAATCAGCGCTGGCGGCTTGGCGGACAACCTGACCTCGCGCAGTTCGCAGACCGTGCCGCTGACCAGCAGCGCCAGCCGCGCGCGCATCGCATAAGGACAGCGGCGGAAGCTGAACAGGATCGGCCTAGGTGGCGGGCTCAAGGTCTTGTTCCCCGCACGCGGGCGATGCCCCGACGTGAACCTCTCCGCGCGCGGCGGCGAGGTCTTCCTGTCGCTGGCGCTCACGATACCCGGCGCGCGGGGCGTCGGTCCGTTCGCCGTGGCAGGCCGGGCAGCTCACGCCCGGCTCGAACAGGGGCGAGGCGCGGTCTGCCGCGCTGACCGGCCGGCGGCAGGCATGGCACAATGCGTAGGTACCCTGCGCCAGCCCGTGACCGACCGTTACGCGCTGGTCGAACACGAAGCATTCGCCCTGCCACAGGCTATGCTCGGCCGGGACGGTCTCCAGATACTTCAGGATGCCGCCCTGAAGGTGATAGACTTCGTCCAGCCCTTCGGACTTCAGGAAGGCGGTCGATTTCTCGCAGCGAATCCCGCCGGTGCAGAACATCGCGATCCTGGGTGGCTGCCCGTCCGCCAGGCGGCCTGCGCTCAGCAGACGCTCGCGTTCGGCGCGGAACCATGCGGGAAAGTCGCGGAACGTTCTGGTTTGCGGATCGATCGCCCCGGCGAAGGTGCCGACCGCCACTTCATAATCGTTGCGCGTATCGATCACGATAGTGTCCGGTGCGGCGATCAGCGCATTCCAGTCTTCCGGCGCGACATAGTGGCCGACGCTGGCGAGCGGATCGATGGCCGGTTCGCCCATCGTCACGATTTCGCGCTTGATCCGCACTTTCATGCGGTGAAACGGCATTTCCGCCGCGTCCGCGAACTTGACGCCGACGTTGGCGCAGCCCGGCAGGCTGCGAATATGCGCCAGCACCTGCTCGATCGCCGCGCGCGATCCGGCGATCGTGCCGTTGATCCCCTCGCGCGCCAGCAACAGCGTGCCCTTGACCCCTGCGCTCCGGCACAGGCTGTCCAGTGGACCGCGGAGCGCCGCGCAATCGTCAAACCGGGCAAACTGGTAAAGTGCCGCGACGCGGAACGGCAGGTTGGTCGTGGTCACGCTCGAATTGTCCGTTTGATGGCCTGTTGCGGGCGCCCGTCAGGCGTCCGGTAAGTTTGCCGCGTTAGCACTGTCCATCGACGCGAAGAAGCGTTCGATATCGGCGGGCTGGCACAAGTTCGTGCCGGGCCGCAGCACTGCGGCTGCGCCGGCCGCGCTGCCATAGCGGAATGCGTCGACCGGATCGCGGCCGCCGGCCAGCGCGAAAACCATCGCGGAAAGGAAACTGTCACCCGCGCCGACCGTGCTTTTCGCCTCGATCGGGATGGCGGGCACGCGCACCGTGCCGGATGCCTGGGCAAGCAGCCCGCCCTGATGCCCCATGGTCACGGCCACATAGCGCGCCTGCCCATTGCGGACGATTTCCATCGCGGCGGCGGCAACATCCGCCTCTTCCGGGAGGTCGCGTTCGACCAGCCGCGCGAGTTCGCCGATACTCGGCTTCACCAGAAAGACATTGCCGCCCGCCAGTCCGCCTTTCAATCCGGCGCCGGAACTGTCGAGCACCATCCTGATGCCGCGCGCCGCGGCCGACTGCGCGATGCGGGCATAGAAATCGTCCGGCACGCCGGGGGGCAGCGAGCCGCTGGCGACCAGATAATCGCATTGCGCTTCGGCCAGGCGATCGAGGCATTCCTGCCATTCCGCCGGCGCCACGGTCGGTCCGGGCGGGACCAGCCGGTATTCCTTGCCGCTTTCGAGTTCGAGCACCGTCGTGCTGACGCGGGTATGGCCCTCGATCGCGATGCGGTTGCGGACGAGCTGATGCAGGTCGAGCAACCCGTCGAGCGCCTGTCCGGTCGCGCCGCCGGACAGATAGTAGCACCGCACATTGCCGCCCAGCCGCGCGAAGACCCGCGCGACATTGATGCCGCCACCGCCCGGATCGTGATGTTCGAACCGGGAGCGGATCTTGTGCGTCGGGAAGATCCGGTCGACCTCGTAAGTGACGTCGATCGTCGGGTTCAGGGTGAGCGTCGCGATGCGGGTCATTCAACTTTCGCCATTCGGGGCCGCACGGCGCCGACGCTTGCGCGCGGGGCATGTGCCGCTTGGCCGATCCAGCCGGTCATGGAGATGCCCGGCACTGTCCTTGAAGCAGATAACAAGCGATTGTGACAGGGCCGGTGGTCGCGGCCGGATTGCCGCCAACCGACCGTGCACGGCAATTGCCGCAGCCACTTTGATGGCGATCAAGCCGGTCGCCGCCAAAGCATGGTCTTGCCGACCGGATGAAGGAGAGCCCGATGCAGCCCTCGGCCGACCCGCGCGCACCGCAGCTTTCCCGGACGATCTGGACGCTGGGCCTGGTCAGCATGTTCATGGATATCTCGTCGGAGATCGTCCACGCCTTGCTGCCCTTGTTCCTGACCGTAACGCTGGGGGCGAGCGTCGCGCTCGTCGGGGTGATCGATGGCGTTGCCGAGGCGACTGCGTCGATCTCGAAAGTGTTCTCCGGCTATTTGTCCGACCGCATCGGCCGCCGCAAGCCATTGATCCTGCTCGGCTATGGCCTCAGCGCTCTGACCAAGCCGCTGTTCGCACTGGCGGCCAGCCCGCTGCCCGTGCTGGGCGCGCGCTTCGTTGACCGGATCGGCAAGGGCCTGCGGGACGCGCCGCGCGATGCCCTGATCGCGGACGTGACCCCGCCGGAAATCCGGGGGCGGGCGTATGGTCTGCGGCAGGCGCTCGATACGGTCGGCGCCTTTGCCGGGCCGCTTGCGGCGATCGGGCTGATGGCGGCCTTTGCCGACGACATGCGCGCGGTCTTCTGGGTTGCGGTGATCCCGGGCGCCATCGCGGTGCTGCTGGTGCTGTTCGGGATCAAGGGCGACCGCCGCGATCAGCCCCCGTCGGAAGCGCGCGTGCCGCTGCGCCTCGCCGACTTGCGCAAACTTGATTACCGGTTCTGGGCCGTCGTCGCGATCGGCGTGATGTTCACCCTGGCCCGGTTCAGCGAAGCCTTCCTGGTGCTGCGCGCCAATGGCAACGGCTTGCCGCTGGTGCTTGCGCCGCTCGTGTTCGTGGCCATGAACCTGATCTATTCGCTGGGCGCCTATCCGGCGGGGGCCTTGGCCGACACCGGAGGGCCGCTCCGCCCGCTGTTCCTGGGGCTGGTCTGCCTGCTCGGCGCCGACCTGTGCCTGGCGTTCAGCGCGGGGTTGCCGGGCACGTTCGCCGGGATCGCGCTATGGGGCGCGCATATGGCGCTGACCCAGGGACTGCTGGCGAAACTCGTCGCCGAAATGGCGCCCGAGGACTTGCGCGGTTCGGCCTTCGGCATCTT
Organism: Sphingomonadales bacterium; assembly: GCA_013791705.1. Taxonomy (GTDB): domain Bacteria; phylum Pseudomonadota; class Alphaproteobacteria; order Sphingomonadales; family Sphingomonadaceae; genus Novosphingobium. Next base: position 7,965 of record VMTF01000090.1, read on the forward strand.
CCATCTGGCCACCGGCATTGCGCTGCTCGCCGCGAGCGTGCTGGCCGGGCTGCTGTGGGATCGCATCGGACCATCGGCCACGTTCATCGCGAGCGGCGGATTTGCGGCGATCACCGCAGTGCTGCTGATTTTCCGTCAGGCGTTCGCGGACGCGGGCCGAACCCGTGCGTGACCGGCGATCCGCACCAGGCATTCCTGCGGGCAGTCACCGGTTACGCACAGAATGCGGAAGCTTCGCCCACAGATCAGAATTTCGGAGACGAAGGCGAGGCTCATGGCCGACGGCTTGCCGGTGCCAACTTTTTCGCGAGCGTTGTAACCGGTGCGCCCGATCGTCCGAACCCGAGGCGAGGCTTGGATTAGACTTTGCCAGGCTACTTCGGATGAAGGACACTCGCGTGGCCGCAGAAAAAACCGGCGCACAGGCCGACTTGGCCGCTTCGCGTCGGGACGTGCGGTATTGTTTTGCCGTGTCGCGGCGCCAGCCGGCGCAACCTTGCACCGTAACGCTTGACCGCGGAGCGGCCGGCGCCCTCGCGACATTGCTGCCGCTGCTGGGCTGCGGGGAGGAAGCGGCGGTGCTCGGTTTCGAGCGGCTGGCTTCGCAGGACAGCCTGTCCCCGGAACTGCGAGGGCCGCTGCGGACAATCGCTGTCGACGAGCGGGTTCACGACGCCCTGCTGCGCGGCTTGCAGGCGGCTCTTCCGCGGCACGGGCCGGATTCCGTCCCCCGGCATGTCGCTCGCCGTTTTCACCGGGGATTGCAGGGCGGCGACGTGGCAACGCATCTCGCCCAGATCGCAGGCATCGACGCGGCGGTATGCACCATTCTTTCGCGGCTGCTGCGACGGTCCGCGCCGCTGGCAAATGATCCGATCGTGGCGGGCATCCTTGAGCATATCCGGCGAGACGAGGTCCGCCATGTCGCCATCTCGCGCACAATCGCCATGGCCATGATCGACCGGCGGACCGCCCGCGATGTCGCCGCCGATGCGCGCGCGGGACTGACCACCCTGCTGGCATTTGGCGGAAGCTCGTTCGAGCTGCTCGGTGTCGATCCTGACCGCCTTTGCAAGGATGTGGGCACTCTGCCCAAGGGCCTGTTTCCGCAATGACGCGCGCGTCTTCACAATCACCGCCCTGGACGTCGCGCGCCAGGCTGGCGGTACTGGGAACCGGCACCGCGCTTCCCGGACCGCCGCTATCGAGCGAAGACCTGATCGAACTGGTGCATCGCCGCTTTGCTGTCGATGTCCGGCACGAGGCCAGGGCCGTCGCCCGGCGCATGGCGATCGCCTCGCGCCATATCTGCCGGGATTTCGCCGCGCGTCACGAGGCAGCGCGCCCCGGCCAGGGTAATGCCGACCTCGCCGCCGGGGCAGTTGCCGTAGCGCTCGCAGCGGCAGGTTTGAACGTCAGCGATGTCGGCTACCTGATCGGCCACACAACCACACCGGAACAACCGCTCCCGTCCAATATCGCCTACGTTGCGGACCGGCTGGGCTATGCCGGGCCGCATGTCGAACTTCGGCAGGCATGCACCGGTTTTGCCAATGCCCTGATGATTGCAACCGGCCTGCTCGCCGCGCCCGGTGCCAAACCGGTCGTTATCGTTGGATCGGAAACCGGTTCGCTGTTTTTCGACCCCGGCCGCATGGCGCAAGACCGCGGCCAGATCGTCAACATGATGCAAATGGGCGACGGCGCCGGGGCCGTGGTTCTTGGCCCGGCCCCCCAGGCCGGGGCAATGCTTGAGGCGATCTGGTTCGGATCGATCGGATTGGGGCGGCGGCCGGGCATTCAGCAACTTTCGGGCAGGCAGGAGTTCGATCACGATTTTGCCGGGATCCTCAAATCCGGCCGAGAATTGTTCGATGCCGATGTGGCCGCCGCCAGTGCCCTGGGGTTTCCCGTGGAGGCAGCGCATTTCCTCATACCCCATCAGGTCAGTGGGCGCGTGCGCCTGCAAGCTGCCAGCCATCTCGGCGTTTCGCAGGAGCGCGTCTTCGTCAATGCCGACCGTATCGGCAACACCGGTTCGGCCGCCATATGGCTTGCGCTGGCGGATCTCCGGGCGAGCGGGCTCGAAACGGGTGCCCGGGTGCTGGCGCTTGGGGCCGAGGCGAGCAAATACCTGTATGGCGGGTTCGCCTATGTCCACGGCTGAGCCAACGATCGACGTTGCCGGACTGGCTCGCGGCTTTGGCGATCGTCTGGTCGTTCATGGCGTCAATCTCCGCATCGAAGCGGGCCAAATCGTCGGACTGGTTGGTGCCAACGGCGGAGGCAAGACGACGACGCTGCGCATGTTGGCGGGACTGTTGCGCCCGACGGAGGGGGGCGGCACGGTGCTCGGGCAGGATGTCATGCGGCCAGAAACAGCAGCTCGGCAGCGCATCGGATATATGGCGCAGTCGCTGGCATTATATTCCGAACTCACGGTTGCCGAAAACCTGAAATTCAGGGCCGGAGTCTGGTGCGGCGGCGAGCGCGGCGCAGCTATGGCAATCGAACGCTACGGTCTGGCTGACGTGGCTGGTGCAAGGGTTTCGGAGCTGTCCGGCGGCTGGGCGCGGCGCGCGCAGTTCGTTGCCAGCGTCCTTCACGCGCCCGATTTGCTGCTGCTCGATGAACCCACAGCCGGCCTTGATGTCCGCACCCGCCGGGACTTGTGGAAGTGGATCGGCGAACAGGCGTCGCGTGGCTGTGCAGTCCTGGTGAGCACGCACGACCTGCACGAGGCCGAGCAGTGCCCGCTGATCCTGCACTTTCGCAATGGGCAGGTGGAGGGACCGCTGCCGCCCCGGCAATTCCTGGCGCGAACCGGCTCACCGAGCCTGGCGGCGGCAGTCCTCGCCGAGAGCGGCGGATGACCTGGCGCATCGTCCTGGCGATTGCCCGGGTCGAATGGCTCCGGCTCATTCGTTCGCGCATGACTTTCACGCTGCTGTTGCTGGTCCCGGCCTTGCAGGTCGTGCTGTTCGGCCTGGCGATCCGGCCGGAAGCCGCGCGCGTGTCGGTCGCGGTTGCCGCGCCGACCCCGGAAAGCGCCGCTTCGGTGGTCGGACGGCTGGATGCGGATGGGCGCTTTCGCAGGATCGGTGCCGTAGGCGCGCCCGGCTCCGCTGCCAATGCCGTGCGGCAAGGCGTGGCCCAAATCGGCCTGGAAATTCCCGCAATGCGCAGCTTCGCAAATCCGGGCGCCCCGATTGTCGCAGCGCGGCTGATCATCGATGCCAGCCGGCCGACACTTACCTCGGCAGCGGAAGCGCGCCTGCTGGCGCGCTATTGGCAGGACAAGGCCGAGAGCCTTGATGCCGGCGGGCCGGAAATCAGGATCGAGCGCCTGTTCAACCCTGACGCCCGCGCCGACTGGTCGTTCCTTCCCGCCCTTGTGGGGGTGACGACGATGATCGGCATGATCATGCTTGGCAGCCTGGCCGTATCCCGCGAACGCGAGGGCGGTACCTGGGAGACGCTGCAAAGCCTGCCGCTGCGTCCCGTCGTCGTCATGATCGGCAAACTTCTGCCTGGAACCGTGCTCGGCTCGGCGCAGGGAATTCTGGTGCTCATCATCGCGCTGACAGCGTTCGCGGTGCCCGCAACTGGCAGCATCACCGCTCTGATCGCACTGACGCCCCTGTTCGCTGCGGCCCACCTCTCCATCGGTTACGCGATCTCCTGCGCCGCGCGGACGCAGCTCGCGGCGCTGCAAGGCGGGGTGGCCTTCTATCTTCCGGCCATGCTTCTCTCGGGCTTCCTCTATCCCTTCGAAACCCTGCCTCGCTGGGCGCAGATCATCGGCAACGCTTTTCCGCTCAGCCACTTCATCCGCGCCGCCCACGGCGCCACCTTGCGCGGCGACAGTGCCCTCTCGGTTCTGGCGCACGGTCTGCCCATGGCTGCCGCGCTCCCGGTGGCTGTGGCGCTGGCCTTGGCAATCCAGCGGCGATCCCGCTGAAGCCGGCATGTAACCTTTCGCCCTGCCCATGCGAACTGATCGTGCCAGCCTAGGAGAATTGCCATGATCAAAGTCCTGACACGCGGTTTCGCCGGTATCGCCCTGTTTGCCGCAGCAGCGGCTCCCGCCATTGCCGCGGAGACCCGCCCATTCGATCGCGCTGCCTTCGCCGCCGCGCAGGAAGCGGACCGGCCGATCCTGGTCGAGGTCAAGGCCTGGTGGTGCCCGGTCTGCGGATCGCAGGGCCGCACCATTCGCGAGACCGTCGCAGATCCGGCTTACCGTGATCTGATTGTATTCCAGATCAATTACGACAAGCAGAAGGGCGAACTTCCGCAGTTTCAGGTAACCCGGCAAGGCACCATCCTGGCCTACAAGGGGGCGCAGCAGGTCGGGCGGCTCGATTTCGTGACCGACAAGCCGCGAATTCGCGCGCTCATCGCCCAGACGCTGCGCTAGGCGTATGTCCGGCGCCCTCAATCCGGCCCTGGCTTATGCGGCCGGCGTCCTGACGATCCTTTCGCCCTGCGTGCTGCCACTCGTGCCGATCGTGCTGGCCAATGCGGCACAGGGCAAACGGCATGGACCGCTCGCCCTGTGCCTGGGGCTTGTCGCTTCGTTCACGGTGACCGGAATGGCCCTGGCCACCGCTGGTAACGGTCTGCTCGCCGATCCGGAGAATTTGCGGATCGGCGGAGCCTTGCTCATGGGCCTGGTCGCGCTGGTCCTCATCAGCAAGCAGGCGCAACTGGCCGTGGCGGGCATCGCCGCTCCGCTCGCCAATTGGGCTCAGGCACGCCAGGCGGGCCTCGAACGGTTCGGTCTGCTTGGGCAGTTCGCCATCGGGGTGTTGCTCGGCCTGATCTGGATTCCCTGCGTCGGGCCGACACTCGGCGCGGCCGTAGTCCTCGCGGCGCAGGGCGAGCGGCTGGGGAGCGTTGCGCTGATCATGGCGGCCTATGCCGCCGGTATCGCCAGCTTGCTGCTGCTCATCGGCGTCACCGCGCAGAGTATCCTCAAGCGCACCCGAACGGTCGCCCTCGAACACGCCGAGCGGGCCAAGCGTGCGCTTGGCTGGACCTTGGCCGCGATCGCCATCCTTGTCCTGACCGGGCTAGACCACCTGATCGAAGGCGCTGTCCTGTCGGTAATGCCGGACTGGGTCGTCGATTTGACTACGGCTCTGTAAAGACGACGGCTCTGTAAAATCGCTGCGCCGCGATGGCCTACAAGGTGAGTTGGGCTGATCCGGTTGATCCGGGAGTCAAGGATTGGCAACGGGTGGTCCGGGACAATCCTGCCGCTTTCACCAGATTTACGGGTGGATTGGGACGCGCCGCATGGGGACGCGCATCTCTGCATAAGTATCAAACCACCTTGAGGATGTGACCATCCGCCAGCCACTTGCCCAACATGGTCCCGGCGGTCTTGGCGACATCATCGCCTGGCACGGCTGCCTGCAATGCCACACAGAGATCGCCGAATGAACCACCCGTGATCATCACCCCGAGACCGCGCGCTTCCAGCGTTTCGGTCAGGCGGAAGACCGGGATCAGCCCCTCGCGCCAGACGAGGCACGCTGCCGGTTCTTCGAGCGACCTGGCCGAAGCGGGTGGTTCCTCATCGGCCAGCGCGCGCCAGAGCGCGATGCAATCCGATCCGATTTCGCGCGAGAACAGCGAGGGCAGGAAGGCAAGGCGCAGCGCGGCCCAGTCGGCTTCGCCATAAGAGGATGTTGCCGCAGCAAATCCGGCCGCATCAAGCGCCACGCAATCGCGGGCGGTGAAAGCCAGATGCATTGCCCATTCGAGCCAGGCGAGGTCGGCGACGTCCGGGTCGTTCGCGAACAGCCCGGCAAGCGTTTCCGTGAAGCCCTCGCCCACGAGGTCGAGCGTCCAGCCACACGGGGGATGGGTGATCACATGATGCGCGGCGGCCTGACTGAAGGCGTGGTCGCCCGCCCAAAGGGCCGTCTTCGGAAAAGTCTCGCGCAGGGCCTCAACCATCGTCGAGCGATAGGCGTTGCGGTAAATGTCCAGCCCGGCCGCCATGCGCGCGTCCCAGCCGCACGGCAGCGTGCGCCCGTCCGTCAGCACCTGATCCATGAATTCCTGCTGAAGCTCGACGAGGCTCATGCCACATGCCTTTCCGCCGATGCCGCCAGGTCGCGGGCAGTGGCGAGTTCGATGAGCAAGTCGGCGAGCGGGGGAATGGCGTCGTCGCGCTCGATCATTGTCGCGACCGGGCCGACCAGTTTCATGGCGGCAGCATAGAGCCGCCAGACATCGTCGCAGACCTCGCGATCATGGGTGTCGATCACGATCTCCCCCGGTGCGTGACCGGCGAGATGGATCTGGCGCACCCGCTCCAGAGGCAGGCCACCGAGATAGTCGAGTGCCCGGAAGCCATGATTTTGCGCGCTGACATGGATGTTGTTGACGTCAAGCAGGAGGAAGCAGCCTGTGCGCCGGCAGACCTCCGCCATGAACTCCCACTCTGCCATCTCGTTTTCGGGGAATGCGAGATAGCTGGAGGGATTCTCGAGCAACATCTCGCGCCCCAGAAAATCCTGCGCGGCGGACAAGTTGGCGCAGACAACATCCAGCGCCTCGGCGGTATAGGGCAGGGGCAGCAGATCGTGGCTGTTGTGAGCGCTGGTGCGCGTCCAGCACAGATGATCCGAGATCCACAACGGCTCGATCCGTGCGGCAAGAACCTTCAGCCTGGCCAGATAGTCCCGGTCGGTCCCGTGGGCCGAGCCTACGGAGAGCGAAACACCGTGCATCGCGACCGGATAGTGCGCACGCACCGCGTCCAAAACGGACAGCGGCTTGCCGCCTTCGACCATGTAGTTTTCCGAGATGACCTCCACAAAATCGACAGGGGCGCCGCCGCAGATGAAATCATCGTAATGCGGCCGGCGCAGGCCAAGGCCGAAACCGTGAAAGCGGGCAATACCGGTCATGCTGTGGCGTCCATCAACGAAAGCGAGCGGACCGGCCCCCCGGGGGGGCTGACGGGAGCCGGTCCGGCGGGGGGCATGAGTTCAGGATATCAGCCGATATCGCCGATCGTACCTCCGCGCGTCAGGCACTTGCCGGCGGCCATCGCCTTGAAGCCGTGGCCCTTGCAAGCGTTCATACCCTTGCATTCGTTCATCGCCGTCTTGCAGTCGGCGGTGCCCTTGCAGGAATTGACACCATAACAGTGGACCGTGTCGTTCTTGCCGATGGCATTGCGGGCTGGCGTTTCGGCGGCAAAGGCGCTGGCCGCCGAAAGTGCGAGCGCGGCGGCCGTGGCGGCGATGCCGGCGGTTTTGCGGGTGAGGGTCATAGGGTGTGGGATCCTTTCGCATGTTCGTTCTTGCCAGGTGGCCTTGCATTATTCGCCGGCGAGGCGGCCCCGGTTACAATCGCACCCAAGAATTCGCCGTGTAACCATTTACGTCGTTCCGGCGAACAGGGAGACAGGCCGCAGGACACCCCGGGCGCCCCACCGATTTGAACAAGGAATTCACACCATGAACCGCAATGCCGCCCCCTCTTTCGCCGTTATCGCCATGGCCGCGGGCATCGCCGCCGGTCTCGCCGCCGCGCCGGCCCATGCCGCCAAGCCGGAAATGGAAAAATGCTATGGCGTCGCCAAGGCAGGGCAGAACGATTGCGCCGCCGGGCCAGGCACGAGCTGCGCCGGAACTTCGACCCGTGATTACCAGGGTAATGCCTGGACACTGGTGGCGAAGGGCAGTTGCACCCGCACCCAAACGCCCAAGGGGGCCGGTTCGCTAACCCCGATCAACCGCTAGGCTGACGGCCGCCGCACGGGGGAGACACATCATGCGTCCACTGACCGCAGCCTTTGACCGGATCGTGGGCCTGCTTTCCGGCATAATCCCGGAAGGGATCGCGCTTCTTCTGGCGCGCGTGGCGCTGGCCGGCGTCTTCTGGCGTTCGGGGCGCAGCAAGGTTGTGGAAGGTACCTGGCTGGAGATCAGCGACGCCACGCGCTATCTTTTCGCCGAGGAGTACCGGGGCGTGCCCCTGGCACCCGACCTTGCTGCACCGCTTGCCACCGGGGCGGAGCACCTGTTTCCGGTTCTGCTGGTGCTGGGGCTGGCGACGCGGGCCTCAGCGCTCGCCCTGCTGGGGATGACGATGGTGATCCAGATCTTTGTCTTCCCCGAGGCGTGGTGGAGCGTCCATTCGATCTGGACCGCGCTGTGCCTGATCCTGATCGTGCGCGGAGGCGGCATTCTTTCCGCCGACGCGGCGGTTGCCAGGATGGCGGCGCGCGCAAGGATGCCCGCATGATCGCCGACGAGCAGAGCCTGTCCCGCCTGATGGCCGCCGCGCAAACCGGGGACCGTCAGGCATACGGGGCGCTGCTCGCAGAAGCGCGGCGCTGGTTGCAGCGCTATCTCGCGCGAAAAGTGCCGCCCGGCCAGATCGACGATCTGGTGCAGGAAGTGTTGGTATCGCTGCACGCCAAGCGTGCGAGTTACGACCCTGCCCGACCCTTTCTGCCCTGGCTGGCGGCGATCGCGCGCTATCGCTGGGTCGATCATTTGCGCCGAACCTACCGGCGCGAGGAGGTGGAACTTGGCGACCACGATGCCATCCAGGAGAGCGATGCCGATGCAGTGATGGCCCGGATCAGCCTTGACCGGCTGTTCATGAGCCTGCCGCGCGCGCAGGCCGAGGCTATCGAACTGGTGAAGATCGAAGGCCATTCGATTGCCGAGGCCGCGGCCCGCTGCAACCAAAGCGAACCTCTTGTAAAAGTGAATATTCATCGTGGCCTCAAGAAGCTGGCCGCGCTGATCGAGAAGGCGGACTGAAATGGCCAAGGACAGCAATACACTCATCGATGCGTTGGTCGCCGACCTTGCTCCAGTGCGCCCGCTGCGGGGCTGGGACGGGGCCTTGCGCGTCGCGCTCGCGGCAGCGCTGACCCTGGCAGTGGTGCTTGGCAGCTTTGGCCTTGCCGCCCCCGTGCGCGCCGGCACGATGTCGGCGATGTTCCTGCTGGCAAATGGCCTGCTGCTGCTGCTCGGGCTCGCGGCGGGTGCGAGCACGATCCTGCAGGCATCCCCGCGCGTCGGCAACCGACACGACGGTCCGCGCTGGGCCATGTCCATGGCTGCGGTGTTTCCGTTCGCGACACTGGTGCTGCTGGCCTTGCACCGCACCGAGGCGGCGCATCTGATCGCCGCCGACACTGCATGGCACTGCCTTGCCGTATCGCTTGTGGCCTCGCTCCTAATCGGAGGCGTGCTGCTGGCCTGGTTGCGGCGCGGCGCCCCGGTATCGCCTGCCGCCGCCGGCCTTCACCTGGGCGTGGCGGCGACCGCGCTGGGTACCGCGATCTACGGCCTCTCCTGTCCGGCCGACAGCCTCTATCACCTGGGCATCTGGCACGCATTGCCAGTCATCGCCGGCGCACTTGCCGGGCGCTGTTTCATTCCCCGCCTGCTGCGATGGTAGTGCTTACCGGCAATCGGGCTGGCGGCCTGGCATCTCCGTGGAGTGCAACCAGAAATGCGCTTGCGGGCTCTGATGCCCGTCGCGGGTGCCCGTGCCGGTGCTGCGGGTGACGTATCCCTTGCCGCCCGGAACCTTGATCCGGCAAAGCCAGGTGGGCCTTTTGCAGTCCCCGGGCTTGTAGAGGTAGATCAGGCCATCGCGGAACGTCTTGCTCTCGACAAGGATTCCTTGGGCGACAAAGCGTCCTCAGACCCGTCAGCGGATGATACAGATTCTTTGAGACCCATCGTTCCCGAAATCCCGGACAGGTTTCGAACGTGCTATTTTTTCGGATTTTGGGCTACAGGGTTTTGCTAAACCCTTGAAAATCTGGAGCGGGCGAAGGGATTCGAACCCTCGACCCCAACCTTGGCAAAACGAAACAAGTCATTACGCCGCTGTAGCCGAATCTACGAAATATGACGGTATTTCCGTTATTTGTTGCAAATCCATTTACGACGCCGTAGCCTCCAAATCGCCACGAAACGGCAAATTTTGGAGACAATATGGAGACAGAAGGCCTCGATCCGAGCTTTGTCTCCAAATGGAGTCGTAAAGATGCCGACTGCCAAGATCAACAAGCGCTCGGTCGATGCCTTCAACGCGGATGGACAGCCGCAGGCTGTCTTGTGGGATAGCGAAATCCGGGGCTTCGGTGTCCGGGCACTTCCGTCCGGGCTCAAGACCTTCATCGTTCAGTACCGCAATGCCGAGGGTATCAAGCGGCGGATCAACCTCGGTCGATATGGCGTCATCACGGTCGAGCGGGCTCGTGACCTCGCGAAGATCAAGCTTGGTGAAGTAGCCTCCGGCGAAGACCCGGCCCTGGCCGTCCATGAGGCCCGCAAGGGAATGACCGTTGCCCAGATGTGCGACTGGTACCTCATCGAAGCACGGGCCGGGAACATCCTTGGACGCAAGAATCGGCCGATCAAGGAATCGTCACTCAAGATGGACGAGAGTCGGATCAATACGCACATCAAACCGCTGCTCGGCAAGCGGCACGCCAAGCACCTGACCATTGCCGAGGTCGAGCAGATGCAGTCCGACGTTCGGGATGGAAAAACCGCCAAGGCGCGTGGCGGCGGACGTGGAGGCAAGGCCGCTGGCGGCCCTGGCGTCGCGGCGCGCTGCCTTGGCACACTTCAGGCGATCCTGGGCCACGCCAAGCACAAGGGGCTGTTGACCGAGCATCCTACACGCGGCGCCAAGAAGCTGGCCACCAACAAGAAGACGCGGCGGCTCAGTTCGGCCGAGATCATCGCGCTGGGCAAGGCCATGGCCTATGCCGAGCGCAATGGAGAAAACCTCACCGCACTTGCGGTTGTTCGGCTTCTGGCCCTGACCGGCTTCCGACGAGAGGAAGGCCAGGCAATGAAACGTGCATGGATCCATGCCGAAGGCGGCTTCATTGCATTTCCGGACACCAAAACCGACGCCCAGGTGCGTGCGATCGGGCCGGAAGCCCTGCGGGTGGTACTTGCGCAGGCCGAGATCGCCGGCAATCCGCATGTCTTTCCATCGCTGTCCGGTACCGGCCCCTATCAGGCCGCCGCCGCCTGCTTCACGCGCGTGTGCCGGTTGGCCGGGATCGAGGGAGCAACCCTGCATACCTTGCGCCACACCTTCGCCAGCATCGCTGGCGAGCTGGGGTTCACCGAGCTCACCATCCGCGCCATGCTCGGCCACGCCTCGCAGAATGTGACGCAGGACTATATCCATATCGACGAGGCGCTGAAACTCGCCGTGCGGCGCACCTCGGACGAGATTGCGCGCCTGCTCGATGAAGGTGCAGCCGGGCTGCGCCGCCCCGCTCTTGCTGCCTGATCATGGCGCCAATGAAACACTCGACGAAAGGTAACGAATATGTTACCCGTGGCGGTGCAATGTGATTGTTGAGGAGTATGTTCGCGAAGATGGCAGCTGCCCGTTCCGGGGCTGGTTCGATGACCTCGATGTCCAGGCCGCAGCCAAGGTAGCGGCAGCCATCGTCCGGATGGAACTCGGCAACCTGTCGAACGTCAAATGCATCAGATCGAAAGATCGTCGTGTAGAGAAAGA
>VMTF01000244.1 GCA_013791705.1 Sphingomonadales bacterium
TCATCAGCAGCGGCGCGGTTTCGCCCAGCGCGCGGGCCATGCCGATGATCGTGCCGGTGAGGATGCCCGGCAGGGCCAGCGGCAGGATATGGTGAAACACCACCTGGATGCGGCTTGCACCGACCGCCAGCGCCGCGTCGCTGATCGACGGCGGCACCGATTTGATCGCGTTGCGGCCCGAGATGACGATCACCGGCATCGTCATCAGCGCCAGCGTCATCCCTCCGATCAGCGGCGCCGAGCGCCAGTAGGGGAAGAACCCGAGAAACACCGCCAGGCCAAGCAGGCCGAAGATGATCGACGGAACCGCGGCCAGATTGTTGATCGAAACCTCGATCACGTCGGTCCAGCGGTTTCGCGGGGCATATTCCTCAAGATAGATGGCCGCCAGCACGCCGATCGGGAAGGCGAGGGCCAGCGTTACGCCCATCGTGAAGATCGAGCCCTTGAGCGCGCCCCAGATGCCCACCGCCTGGGCGTGGGTTGAATCGGCCCGGGCAAGAAAGCCCCAGTCCCAGGTCCGGACCAACAGATTTTCGCCGGCGAGCTTGTCGGCGAGCGCTTGCAGTTTAGGGTTGCCGTCGCCGCGCAGTGCGGCCGCCATGTCGTCTGAAACCGGCAGCGAGAAATTCACCGTCTGGCCGAGCAGATCCGGGTGCGCGATCAGCTTCCGCGCCACTTCCCGCCAGGCGTCGCGGTCGAGCTGGGCCGCCGCTTCGGCTCCTGCGGAGCGGGTCGCCGCAAGCATGACCACATCGGGCAGGCCGGCCCCCTCGAGTGCCTGCATCGCATCGGCACTCGCCAGCCGCGATGCATCGATCGTCAGCGCGCTGCCCGCGAAATCGATCTGGGTGCGCAGTTCGGTCCGCTTGAAGCCGCCGATCCCGTTTGCGCTCATCGTGATGAGCAGGAACGCGAGCACCGCCACCGAAAACAGCACCGCGCCAAGCCCGAGCAACCGGAAGTTGCGTTCTGCCGCATAGCGCTTCTTCAAACGCGCCGCAGTCGTGGCCGGATCGCGCGCGGCGAGCTTGCCGGCCGGAGGGGTGGCATCGGGGAGGCCGGACGGCTCCGCAGGGTAGGCACCGTCAGTCATAGGCTTCGCGGAACCGCTTGACGACACGCAGCGCGATGAAATTCAGCGCCAGCGTGACAAGGAACAGGACCATGCCCAGCGCGAACGCCGACAGGGTTGCGGGATGGTCGAAACTGCCTTCGCCGGTAAGCATGGCGACGATCTGGAACGTCACGGTCGTCATCGATTCGAACGGATTGGCGGCAAGCCGCGCGGTCGCGCCGGCGGCCATTACCACAATCATGGTTTCGCCGATCGCGCGGCTTACCGCCAACATGATGCCGGCGACGATGCCGGGCAGGGCTGCCGGAACCAGAACCCGGCGGATCGTTTCGTATTTGGTTGCACCCATCGCGAGGCTGCCGTCGCGCATGGCCTGCGGCACGGCGGCGATCGAATCGTCCGCCATCGATGACACGAACGGGATGATCATGATGCCCATCACCAGGCCGGCCGCCATCGCGCTTTCCGAAGATGCGCTGCTGATCCCGATCATCTGCCCGAAATCACGCACTGCCGGGGCAACGGTCAACGCCGCGAAATAGCCATAGACCACCGTGGGCACGCCCGCGAGGATCTCGAGGATCGGCTTCATCCACTGGCGCAATGTGTGCGAGGCATACTGGGTCAGGTAGATCGCGCTCATCATGCCGAGCGGAATGGCGACGATCATCGCGATGATCGCGCCGATATAGATCGTCCCCCAGAACAGCGGCAGCGCGCCATAGGCATCGCCGGTGGCCGAACCCGGCGAGGCCATCGGATCGGGCGCCCAATGCGTGCCGAACAGGAATTGCAGCGGCGAAACGATCTGGAAGAACCGGAACGTCTCGAACACCAGCGAGGCGACAATGCCGAATGTCGTCAGCACCGCGACCAGCGAGGCCAGCAGCAGCGCGCCCATCACGATCCGTTCCACCTGCGTGCGGGCGGTGAAGTCCGGCCGCAGCCGCAGGAACGCCCAGACGCCGCCGACGAAGCCGAGCACCAGCGTCAGCACGGTGCCGATCGTCGCGTAATATTGCAGCGCATCCTGGAAGGCCGGCACCAGCGTGCGCGCCAGCGGGTGAAACGCGCTGGCGGTGTGATTGTGGGCCAGCGCGCGCGCTTCCGACAGAACTGAATCGCGCATCATTCCCAAGGCCGGCAACTGGCTTGCCGCCGGGTCGGCCAGCACTCGGACCATCACCAGCCGGGCGCTGATCGCGCTCCATGCCAGGGCGAAGATGCCCGCCGGCACGATCGCCGCCAGGGCGACGAACCAGCCGTGATAGCCCGGCAGCGAATGCATCTGGCGGGCGCCGACGCTGCGCTGGAAGCTCAGGGCGCGAGCCCGTGCCGCCAGCCAGCCGACGACGCCGATGCCCAGAACAAGCAGGAGAGGGATAATGGGTGCCATGCGGGTGCGTGGCGGAACTCAGAAGGGCCGGGCAGAGGGAAGTGCGAACTTGGAAATCACGAGCAACTCCCTGAAGCGATGTCTGACCGGGCTCTGTTGGATTTGTATGACGGTTTCATGACACGAGTGAACGCAATATTGTCATTATACTGAATTTGCACCGGAATTTCCACAAGGAAAGCTAACCGAAACCGTCGTTCCGGTCCCGATCGTGCTGCGGATGTCGAGCGCGCCGCGATGGCGCTCGACAATGTGTTTCACGATCGCCAGGCCCAGCCCGGTGCCGCCTGCGGCCCGGCTGCGGCCAGGGTCCGTCCGGTAGAACCGGCGGGTCAGGTGCGGCAGGTGCTCGGGTGCGATGCCCGGGCCGTGATCGGCGACCGTCAGCATGGCCTTGCGCTCGGGCACTGCCGCAAGGGCCACGTTGACCGGCTGGTTCACATCGCCATATTTCAGTGCATTGTCGATCAGGTTGCGGACCAGTTGCTCAAGCTGGGCGCGGTCGCCGCGCAGCAGGACCGGCACTTCGGGCACGTCCGTCACGACCCGTTCCTTGCCGGCGATGGCCACGGCTTCGCCCACGACCCGCTCGACCAGCCGGCCCATGTCGATCTCCTCGGTCGGCAGGTCGTGCTTTTCGGCTTCGGCCTGCGAGAGCGACATCAGATCGGAAACCAGGGTCTGCATCCGGCGCGCCTCGCGCAGCACGGTCTGGTGAAACTTCGCCGAAGTGGCCTTGTCCACCGCGTCGCCGCTGTCGACCAGCGTTTCGACATAGCCGATAATCGCCGATAGCGGCGTGCGCAGTTCGTGGCTGGCATTGGCGACGAAATCGGTATGGGCGCGGCCGACGTCGGCTTCGGCCGTGCGGTCGAGCAGTTCCAGCAGCCAGCGCCGCTCGTCGATCTGCCGCCGGGTAAGCTGCCACAGGCTGCGGCCGCCCTTGAACCCCCGGATCGAAACGCTCTGGCCGTCCGCCATTTCGAGCAGGCGCATCGCATCGGGATGGCGCAGCGCGATCCGGGCGTCCTGACCGATGATATGTTCGCCCAGTGCGGCGCGGGCGGCGAGGTTGGCGACGATGATGCGCTGGTCCTCCAGGATCAGCAGCGGAAACCCGATCGGCTCGATCACCGTGCGCCGGGTTTCCTGCGCCCCCGCATCGTAATCCGGTTCGGCATGGAACTCGGCCGGTTCGGGCCGGAACAGCCAGAGCGACCCGATCCACAGCGGCGCGATGGCGAGCGTGAGCCAGACGCCGGCACCGGCCAGCAGCATTGCCGCAGCGCCGATCAGGGCAAGGGCCACACCTGGCCATGGATGGGTAAATTTGCCGCTCATGGCGTGCGGCCCTTAGCCGACCGCCGATGGCGCGGCCAGAGCGAGAATCGGTCCGCCCCCTCCGCTGTCGGGGCAGGGCGTGTTCGCGGGAGATGTTACCGTTTGCCGACATTCTTGCTGCAACCGGGCTCGCAGCAATCGGGCTGCGCAGGCCGGCGCCGGGCGGGGCGGGTTTCGGCGGGAACATTTGGCACGGATCATAAATCGTGCTTACAATCGCCAGCAGAACAGATGGATCAAATCCATCCACAACCCGGGAAGAGCCATGCAACTGAAAGACATCGATTTCTCCGGCCGCGTCGCAATCGTCACCGGCGGCTCCACCGGCATCGGCCTCGCCTCCGCGCGGCAGTTCGCCCACCTCGGCGCGAAAGTCGTGATCGCCAGCCGCAATGCGGAAAACCTTGCCGCCGCTGCCGCCCAGATCACCAGCGAAACCGGCGCGCCCTGTCTGTCCGTGCCCACCGATGTCCGCGACGAAACGGCCGTGATCGCGCTGGTCGAGCAGACCGTCGCGGCATTTGGCCGCGTCGATATCCTGATAAACAACGCCGGCGGCACCAGAATGGCACCGCTCGAAACGATCCCGACCAAGGCCTGGGAAGCGAGCTTTGCCCTGAATGTCCACTCGGCCTATTTTGCCACGCGTGAGGCGGGGCGCCACATGATCGCGCAAGGCTCCGGTGCGATCGTCAACGTTTCGTCGATGGCCGGGCACAACGGCGTTACCGGCGGGGCGCATTATGCCTCGTCCAAGGCGGCGCTGGAGATGTTCACGCTGGCCACGGCGGTCGATTGGGGCCGCTACGGCATCCGCTGCAATTGCGTCGCGCCGGGGCTGATCGCGTCGGAACGGGCGGTCGTCGCATGGGACGTGGGCGGCATCCCGTCAGAGGCACTGGCGCGCACCATTCCGCTGCGCCGGGTCGGCACGCCGGAAGAACTGTCCAATGCGGTGGTGTTTCTCGCCAGCGATGCGGCCGCCTATATCACCGGGCAGGTGCTCCCGGTGGACGGCGGCCCGCAAGTGGGCGGCGTGCCGCTGGATTGAGCGGGCGGCTTGCGGACGGGCTCTCGCAGGGCCGCGCCAAATCGTTGATTTTCTGGTGACCCCTACGGGAATCGAACCCGTGTTTCAGCCGTGAGAGGGCCGCGTCCTAACCGCTAGACGAAGGGGCCATGATGCCGGCCGATCAACCCGGGCCACACGCCGTGTGGCACAAGATGGTGACCCCTACGGGAATCGAACCCGTGTTTCAGCCGTGAAAGGGCCGCGTCCTAACCGCTAGACGAAGGGGCCATATCGGCTTGCGCCGGTGGTGAGGCCGCGCCTTTACGGGGGAGGGGCGCGAGGGTCAAGCCCCTCCGGACCCCGCCGCCCGAATATGCCTCAATCGGCGAATGCGGCGTCTTCGATGTGCAGTTCGGCGGCGGGCCGGCTGGCCCAGTCGTCGATCTTGGCGCGTCCGGCCAGCCACAGCTTGCGGCCCTGCGCGCCGTGCAGCAGCACTTGCCCCAGTTCGCTTTCGGCCGCGCGAAACGCGATCGCCTTGAAGCTCGCGCCGTCGTCGCCGCGCACGATCAGGCGGACATGGTCTTTCCCCACCGTATCGGCCTTGACCAGCCGCACCGGGCCGACCGCCACGCGCGGGGCGGGCCAGCCCATCCCGAACGGCCCCGCGCTCTCCAGCGTCTCGATCAGGGCCGGGGTGAGGCCGCGCGGCGTCAGGCTGAGATCGAGCAGCAGCGCCTGATTGGCCATGGCCGCCGTGATAGCCACGCCCAGCCGCTCGTCGAGCCAGTCGGCCAGCGCCGGGAGCTGTTCCGGGCTGACAGTCAGTCCGGCGGCCATCGCGTGCCCGCCGCCCGCGATCAGCATTCCGGCTTCGCGCGCGCCGCTGCTCGCCGCGCCAAGGTCGCCCCCGGCAATCGCCCGCCCCGCACCCTTGCCCCGGCCCTGCTCGTCGGCCTCCAGCGCGATCACCAGCGTCGGCTTGCCGGTCTTCTCCTTGATCCGTCCGGCCACGATCCCGATCACGCCGGGGTGCCAGCCCGCTCCGGCCAGGACCATCACCGCACGGTTGTGCTGGCGTTCGATCTGCGCTTCGGCCGCTTCCTGCACCGCCTGTTCGATCGCCCGGCGTTCTTCGTTGAGCGCGGAAAGCTGCGCCGCGATCGCCTGGGCCTCGTCCGGATCGGCGGTGGTCAGCAGGCGCACGCCAAGCGTCGATTCGCCCACGCGCCCACCGGCATTGATCCGTGGCCCCAGCGCGAAGCCGAGGTCGCTGCAGACCGGCGCCCGGCTGAGCCGGCTCGCATCGATCAGCGCCGCCATCCCGATATTCTCGCGCCGCGCCATCACCTTGAGGCCCTGCGCGACCAGCGCCCGGTTCAGCCCGTGGAGCGCGGCGACATCCGCCACTGTCCCCAGCGCGACCAGATCGAGCAGCGCGAACAGGTCCGGTTCCGCCCGTCCGGTGAAATAGCCCTGCGCCCGCAGACACCGCACCGTCGCCACCGCCAGCAGGAACGCGACGCCCACGGCGGCGAGGTGTCCGTGCGCGGCGCCCACGTCGCTTTCGTCGAGCCGGTTGGGATTCACCAGCGCCGCCGCCTGCGGCAGGTCGGTCGAACATTTGTGATGATCGACCACCACCACGTCGACGCCGGCTTCGTGCGCCATCGCCAGCGCTTCGTGCGCCATCGCGCCGCAATCGACTGTCACGATCAGGCTGGAACCTTCGCGCGCGAGCTTGACCAGCGCCTCGCCCGACGGCCCGTAGCCTTCCAGCAGGCGGTCCGGAATATAATAGCGCGCCGGCAGGCCGAGTTCGCCGAGCAGCCGGATCAGCAGGGCGGCGCTGGTCGCGCCATCCACATCGTAATCACCGTAGATCGTCACCGTCTCGCGCCCCAGCACCGCCTGGGCGAGCCGCTCGGCCGCCGCGTCCATGTCGCGGAAGTGGGAGGGGTCGGGCAGGAAGGCGCGCAGCGAGGGATTGCGATGGCGTTCAAGGTCGCCGCGCGGCACGCCGCGAGCGAGCAGGATCTGCGTGACCAGATCATCGCCCAGCCCGGCCGCGCCGGACTCGTCGGGGCTGCCGCCGTCACCGGCCATGCCGCCCAGGTCCATGTTGCCGCCGCGCCAGCGCCATTGCCGTCCGCCGAGGGAATGAACGATACCGGAAAGGGAAGCGGGTCGCGAAGCCATGTGCCCCGGCTATCCGATCCCGCGCGCACGGAGAAGAGGCGGGCAAGCAAAACGCGTAAAATCCGGGAAAAGTCGCAAAATCCGAAGTATCGGGCGCGAAACGCAGGCAATTGTGGCAAACAGGGCGGCGCGGATTGACAATTTCGCGGCGGCGGCGTTCCCTATCTGTCCGCTTGCCATAGAGGAGCTGCTCGCCATGTCGCGCCTGAGTGCCTGCACAAGTGGATCGGGTGGCGGCAGTGGCGGTGGCTGAGGCGAACGTGGATATGTTGCTTATCGTCTGGCACAGCCGGACGGGGGCAAGCGAGGCGCTGGCCAGTGCGGCGGCGCAAGGCGCGGGCGGATGTGCCCGGCTGGTGCCCGCAGCCGAAGTCAGGCCGCCGCTGATGCTCGCGGCGGCGGGCTACATCTTCGCTTGCCCGGAAAACCTCGGTACGATGAGCGGCGCGATGAAGGAGATGTTCGATTCCTGCTATTATCCCCTGCTCGGCCAGGTCGAGGGCCGGCCCTATGCCAGTCTGATCGCGGCGGGATCGGACGGCCATGGCGCACAGGCCCAGCTTGACCGGATTGTCACCGGCTGGCGCCTGCGCCGCGTGGCCGAGCCGATCATCGTCAACTTAGCCGCGCAGACGCCCGAAGCGATCCTCGCGCCCAAGCAGGTTCCTGCCTCTGCGCTCGATTCGGCACGCGAACTTGGCCAGGCCCTCGCCGCAGGGCTCGAACTGGGGGTGTTCTGAGCACATGATTGCTCCAAATTGGCACGAAACGCGAGCACGGGACTCGACGCGGCGGGAAATCGTGCCATTGCTCCGGAAATGCAACGGGGAGGCGATGTGTTCGCCATGAAAGTGAGCGAAAATGTCGAGCAGCGCGGCGCAGGCCTGTCGCTGCTGTTCGCACGCGGTGCGCGCCCCGATGCCGACGCGCTGGCGTCGCGCGCGGCGTCGTCGGGGGAAGTCGTCGGATTTTCGGTCAGTCATCGTCCCGCGGATCACCCTTATTGGGTGGAACTGCTGGCGCTCGGCCTGACGTTCGATCTGCTCGGCCACGCGCCCGGAATTCCCGCGCAAAGCAGCCCGTCGCTACATGCTTTCGCCACCACCCTGGCTGACGTGCAGGGGTGCGATGCGCTGATGATCCGGCCCGGTCCGCACCTTTCGGCGGGCAGCACGCTGCTGCCGGTGGTGAGGGCAATGGCGGCACTGGGCTGCGAACTGGCCGCGCTGCCGGGCCTGATGGCGATCGGCTGGGAGCCGGCGGGCACGGTGATGGCGCCGGACTACTATTCGCGCGTGATCGGCGGTTGGCTAAAGGGCGGGGCGTTCCCGGCGCTGGGGCTCACCGCACTGATTCGCTCGCCCCAGGGCGAAGTGGCCAGCGACGGCCTGGCCTTCTTCACCGGCTATGAAATCCGGCTGGATCCGCTGGCCGGCGAACCGCCCGCCGAAGCCGCGAAGCTGGCGCTGCGCCTGATTCACTTTTTGGTGGAAAATGGCCCCTACACCCCCGGGCTTGTCGAAGGTCCCGGGGGGGAAGCGCTGCAGTGCGAATACACGGCCAACCGGGATTGCCTCCGGATCAGGAGGACTGTTGCCGCCCGGCCCTGAGCCGGCCGGAAGCGCGACCCGCCATCCGGGCGGAGACTCCACCCGCCATCGCGCCGGAAGCGCCACCCGAAATTACCGCGAATCGGCTGGCCCAGGAGGCTGCCGTCCGCACCAGACTGTCGTTTCGCGCGGTCAATCGCCCGAGCGCGTCCGATCACGAACCCGGCCTGCAGCGTCACCACCTGCTGCCGTTCCAGCTCGTCACCGCCCCCTGTCTCGAGCGCCTGATAACGGCGGTCGGGCGCGGCCGGGTTAGGTTTGACGATTTCCGCCGCAACGGCCTGCTGCTGCCCGCCACCGACGAAACCGCGCTCCTGCTCGGCCTGCCGCTCCATCGCGGGCCGCATCGCAACTATAACGCGATGGTGATGGAACGGGTCGGCACGATCGAGGCCCGTTGGTCGCGCGCGCGGCTGTCCGACCACGAGGCCGCGCTGGATGAAGCGCTGTTCCGGCTCGAACTGCTGCAGACTGCGCTGCGCCGCCGCCTGTTGACGCCGCATGGCTCGGCGCTGATCCTCAATCGGCGCGATCCGGCGCTCGGCCCGGCCTCGTTCAGCGATCTCGATGCGATGGCCGAACTGCTGTGGAGCGATGCGGCGGTCGCCGATGCGGACGCCGCCGACCGTGCCGCCTGATCCACTCAGGATTTGCCCGGGACGACTTTGGCAAAGGCCGTCTTGAACGCTTCCATCTCCGCCGCCGTGCCGATCGAGATGCGCACCCAATCGTCCATGTGCTTGCGCGGCCCGGATATGAACACCTTGTCCCGGGCCAGCGCCGCCTGAACCTCGCCGCCCGGCCGGCCGACATGGATCATCATGAAATTGGCGATGGACGGCACATATTTCGTGTCCCGGGCATCGAGCCAGCGATAGAGCCCGGCCTTGACGCGGGCGTTCTCCGCCCGGCGCGCGGGCACCAGTTGCGGGTCGAGCAGGCTCGCTTCGGCTGCGACAACTGCCGGCATCGGGGCGATATTGCCGCCGAACGGTTCGAGCGGCGCGAGCAGATCCTTGCGGCCCGCCACCAGGCCGATGCGCAGGCCGGCCAGTCCGTAGATCTTCGAGAAAGTCCGCAGCACCAGCACATCCGCGCCCTTGGCGACCAGTTCCAGGCAACTCGGCATATCGCTGTAGTGGATGTAGGCTTCGTCGACGAGCACGACCGCGCCTTTCGGCTTGTTCGCCAGCAGCCATTCGATCTCGGCGCGGGCGGTGGTCGTCCCGGTCGGGTTGTTGGGATTGCACACATAATAGATCCCGGCGTCGGGCGCCGCCGCGAGCAGGGCTTTCACGTCGGTCCGATAGGCGGAATCCAGCCGGATCGTCACCGCCGAGGTCAGCGGCTTGCCGTCGCTGCCCCGGAAACCCGCGTCGAACGTCGGCTCGGCATAGGCGATCGGCTTGGTCGCGCTCGAATAGGCGAGGCAGGCCGCCCGCAGCGGCACGAACGAGCCGGGATGGATCACGATGTCGTCCGTGCTCAACCCGTTCTGCGCGGCGAACAGCTTCGCCAGCTTGCCCGCGAAAGCCATGCCGTAGCGGCCCGAGAGCGTCGGCAGTCCGGCCAGCGCCTTCACCGCGCCCGGCGCGGGGCCGAACGGGTTTTCGTTGGCGTTGATGAAGACCCCGTCGCTCAGCGAGGCGATCATCGCCGCCGGCCCGTCCATCGGCGCGGTAGCCTGCGCCAGCACCGGTCCGCCGCGCGCCAGCAGCGGGATCGCCGCCGCGGCCGCCGTGGCCCCGTGCATCAGGCCGCGCCGGGAAACCGCCCCGGCATTTTCCATGATCGGGCTATCATTGCTCATGATCGCACTCCTCCGCTGCGCGCACCTCGTCCGCCACAGGCTGCACCGGATGAGTCGCGCGGCCAAGGGGCCGAACTACGTAATTGAAGATGGCGGGAAGGGCAGGGAGGGAGCGTGCCGTGCGCGGCCGCTTCCTCCCGCAATTCCCTCAGTTCGCGACCGCGTTCGCCGCGCTCAGCACCGCACGCACGCCGGCGGTCGCCACGTCCTCGTCGATGCCGACACCCCAGACGGTGCGCCCGTCTGCGGTCACGCATTCGACATAGGCCGCCGCGCGAGCGTCCGAGCCCTTGCCGAGCGCGTGCTCGGTATAGTCGCGCACTTCCAGGCTCACCCCGAAGGTTTCGGCCAGCGTCGCCACCACCGACGAGATCAGCCCGTTGCCCCGGCCCGAAACGCTCTGTTCCTTGCCGCTGACGCCGATCTTGCCCGCGAACACGCGGGTGCCGTCGGCGGCGCGGGTTTCGTCATAGTCGATCAGTTGGAAGTGCTGCGGCTCGTCCAGGCGATAGACCTTGCGGAACACCTCCCAGATATCCGAGGCTTGCAGTTCGCGGCCGAGTTGGTCGGCCAGATCCTGCACGTGGATGCTGAAATGCGCCTGCATCCGCTTGGGCAGCTTCAGTCCCTGATCCTGCTCGATCACCCAGGCGAACCCGCCCTTGCCGGATTGCGAGTTGACCCGGATCACCGCCTCATAGGTGCGGCCCAGATCGGCCGGATCGATCGGCAGGTAGGGCACCGCCCACAGCGGGTCGTTGCGGGTTTCCTGCGCGGCGAAACCCTTCTTGATCGCGTCCTGGTGGCTGCCGGAAAACGCGGTGAAGACCAGTTCGCCGCCATAGGGATGGCGCTCGGGCACCGGCAACTGGTTGCAGTATTCAACCGTCTGGATCACCTCGTCGATGTCCGAGAAATCCAGCTCGGGGCTCACCCCTTGCGTGTAGAGGTTCAGCGCCACCGTCACCAGGCAGCAGTTGCCGGTCCGCTCGCCGTTGCCGAACAGGCAGCCTTCGACCCGGTCGGCACCCGCCATCAGCCCCAGTTCCGCCGCCGCCACGCCGGTGCCTCGGTCGTTGTGGGTGTGCAGCGAAATCACCGCGCTCTCGCGGTTGGGCAGGTTGCGGCAGAAATACTCGATCTGGTCGGCATAGATGTTCGGCGTCGCCGCCTCGACCGTGGCCGGCAGGTTGAGGATGATCGGGTTTTCGGGCGTCGGCTGCAGCACCTGCATCACCGCTTCGCAGCACTCGATCGAGAAATCGAGTTCGGCGGTCGAGAACGTCTCGGGGCTATATTCAAAGTGCCATTTGGTCTGTGGAAAGCGCGCGGCATTGTCGCGCAGTTCCTTCGCGCCGTTCACCGCGATCTCCTTGATCTGCGGCTGCTCCAGCCCGAACACCACCTGCCGCCACAGCGGCGAAATGGCGTTGTAGACGTGGACGATCGCGGCATGGACACCGGCCAGGCTCTCGAACGAGGTCTTGATCAGGTCGCCGCGCGATTGCGTGAGCACCTGCACCAGCACGTCGTCGGGAATCCTGCCGCCATCGACCAGCCCGCGAATGAAGTCATACTCGGTCGCCCCGGCGCTCGGGAAGCCGACCTCGATTTCCTTGAGCCCCACCTTCAGCAGCAGGTCGAAGAAGCGCGTCTTCTTTTCCGCGCCCATCGGGTCGATGAGCGACTGGTTGCCGTCGCGCAGGTCGGTCGAGAGCCAGCGCGGCGCCTCGGTGATGGTGCGGCTGGGCCACTGCCGGTCGGGCAGGTTGATCTGCGGGAAGGCGCGGTACTTGACCGAAGGGTTTTTCAGCATCGTCATGATCGGGTCTCGATAGGCTTGAAGGCAACTTATGGAGCGATTTCAGTTCCCTTGGGCACCGCGCGCGCCGGAAGGAACCGACACGTCAGCTCACGCCCAAGGGCGGATAAGTCGCAGGGTTAGGTCAAGCCGAAGGATCATCGCCTTGGCCTATGGTGATTCAGGCCCGCGATGTAAAGGCTAAAGCGCCAGCCGGTCGAACAGATCGAGATAGGCCCGCGCCGAGGCGGCCGCGTCATGATGGGCGACCCCGGCCGGGCGCAGGCCGCCCGATGCGAAGGGCAGGTCGAGCGCCGCATCCAGCGCTTCGGCCAGCGCTTGCGGCGTATTTTCCGCCACGATCCGGCCATGTATCTGGCTCGGCAGCAGGCTGTCCAGCACGGGGGTGCAGGCCGTCGCCACCACCGGCACGTCGGCCGCCAGCGCCTCGCTCACCACCGCCGGATAGCCTTCGCAGCGCGAGGTCAGCAGGAGTGCGGAGGCACTCGACAGGTGCTGTTCGGTCTCGGTCGAATATCCCGGCATGGCAACGTCGCCGGCAATACCGAGTTCGCGCGTCAGCGCCTCCAGCCGGGGCCGCTGTGACCCTTCGCCCAGCACCACGAGCCGAGCCGCGCGCTTGCGCCGCAACTCCGCGAAGGCCCGCAGCGCGAGCGCGAGGTTCTTTTGCGGCTCCATCCGTCCGATCACCAGCACCGTGGGCGGATCGGACGGTTCCCCGCGCGGCGGCGGCGTATGCCCTGCCGGCAGATTGGGTTCGGCGATTACCACGTCGCGCGTCCGTTCCAGCTCCGCCGCCTCCGCTTTCGCCAACTCGGGCGCCATATGGATCAGGGCGTCGATCGGCCGGACATAGGCGCCGAGCAGCTTCCGGGCGAGGGGCTGGAGCAGCGGGCGGGTGAGGGCGGGCAGGGCTGGCAGCAGCGGATTGCTGACCTTGGCGACCACCGGCAGGCCCGGCGCCGCACGCTTTAACGCGCGGGCAATGCCGAAATGGAAGTTGCCCGGCAGGAACGCCACATCGGGCTTAAGCGCGGCGATCCGCGCCGCCATCGCCCGGCCAAGCCCCAGTCGCGAGGTCGGGCTGCGCGGGATCGGCGGATCGAGTTCCACCACGCGGATGCGCGGATCGACCAGTTTCCGGCTCGGCCCTTCGGCCAGCCCGCACAGGATCGTCACCGCGCGTCCCGCCGCCACCCACTCCCGCGCCAGCACCAGCGCCACCCGCTCGGTGCCGCCCGGTGCGAAATCGTGGAAGCAGATCAGGATATGCTGGGCAGGGGCGGGCATCCGGACTTCGTTGGTTCAGGCTCCCGTGCGAATGGGCAAGCCCCGGCCGCCTGTAAAGCGTCAATTTGCACGATCGCTCCAGCGCGCCCGTTGCACCAACGCAAACGGGCGGCGGCCGGCATCCCGGCCCCCGCCCGATCTGTTCCGCCTTGCGGCGAACGGTCAGTTCTTGGCCTTGTCGACCAGCTTGTTCGCGCCGATCCACGGCATCATCGCGCGCAACTGGGCGCCGGTCTGTTCAATCGGGTGTGCCTCGGCGGCCTTGCGGGCGGCCTTCAGCTCGGGCTGGCCGGCGCGGTTGTCGAGCACGAAGTTCTTCACGAACCGGCCCGAGGTGATGTCGGCCAGCACGCGCTTCATTTCCGCCTTGGTTTCGTCGGTGATGATGCGCGGGCCGGTGGTGATGTCGCCATATTCGGCGGTGTTCGAGATCGAGTAGCGCATGTTGGCGATGCCGCCTTCATAGAGCAGGTCGACGATCAGCTTGGTCTCGTGGAGGCACTCGAAATAGGCCATTTCCGGCGCATAGCCGGCTTCGACCAGCGTTTCGAACCCGGCCTGGATCAGGTGGGTGATGCCGCCGCACAGCACGGCCTGTTCGCCGAACAGGTCGGTTTCGCACTCTTCCTTGAAGTTGGTTTCGATGATGCCGCTGCGGCCGCCGCCGACGCCGCTGGCATAGGCCAGCGCGATGTCGTGGGCATTGCCGGTCGCGTCATGGTGGCCCGCAATCAGGCACGGCACGCCGCCGCCCTTGGTGTATTCGCCGCGCACGGTGTGGCCCGGGCCCTTGGGCGCGATCATGATCACGTCGATTTCGGCCGGAACTTCGATCAGGCCGAAGTGGATGTTGAGGCCGTGCGCGAAGGCCAGCGCCGCGCCGGGGCGGATGTTCGCCTTGACGTCGTCGGCCCAGATCGCGGCCTGATGTTCGTCAGGGGCGAGGATCATCAGGATGTCGGCCCACTTGGCCGCTTCGGCGTTGGACATCACCTTGAAGCCGGCGCCTTCGGCCTTCTTCGCGGTGGCCGAACCGGCGCGCAGCGCGATGGCCACGTCCTTCACGCCCGAATCGCGCAGGTTCTGCGCATGGGCATGGCCTTGCGAGCCATAGCCGAGCACGGCGATCTTCTTGCCGGTGATCAGATTGATGTCGCAATCGGCGTCGTAATAAACCTTCATGTCCGTTCCCTCATTCGTCATCCCGGGCCACTCACCGGGCCGGGATCGCTATTGGATAGGCGCCACCCCGCAAGGCCGCGCATGACTTCAAAAACTCAGGCTCCAGCGGCTCCGCGGGTCATGCCCACCACGCCGGTCCGGCCCACTTCGACCAGCCCCAGCTCGCGCATCAGGCCGACGAAGTTGTCGATCTTGTCCGGCGCGCCGGTCAGTTCGAACACGAAACTGGCGGTCGTCGTATCGACCACCTTGGCACGAAACACGTCGGCGATGCGCAGCGCCTCGACCCGCGAATCCCCGGTGCCGGCCACTTTGATCAGCGCCAGTTCGCGCTCCACATAAGGGCCATGCTCGGTCAGGTCGATCACCTTGTGGACCGGCACCAGCCGTTCGAGCTGCGCGTGGATCTGGTCGATCTGCGCAGGGGGGCCGTGCGTGACGATGGTGATCCGGCTCACCTGATGGTTCTCGGTGATGTCGGCCACGGTCAGGCTGTCGATGTTATAGCCGCGCGCGGTGAACAGCCCCGCGATCTTCGCGAGAATCCCCGCCTCGTTGTCGACGATGACGGTAAGGACGTGCCGTTCCGAGGCTTCGGTTGCGATCTTCATCATCTTTCCTCAGACCAGCGCCTTGGCTTCGTCGTCCATCGTCCCCGCGACGATGTCGCCATAGAGGATCATTTCGGTATGGGCCGCGCCCGAGGGGATCATCGGGTAGCAGTTGTGTTCCTTGGCGACGAGGCAATCGACGAAAACCGGGCCAGGATGATCGATCATCGCCTGGATGCCGGCATCAAGCTGGTCCTCGCGCTCGATCCGGATGCCCTTCCAGCCATAGGCCTCGGCGAGCTTCACGAAGTCCGGCAGGCTGTCCGAATAGGAGTTCGAATAGCGGCTCTCGTAGGTCAGTTCCTGCCACTGGCGGACCATCCCCATGTATTCGTTGTTCAGCACGAACACCTTGACCGGCAGGCGGAACTGCGAGGCGGTGCCCAGTTCCTGGATGTTCATCTGGATCGAGGCATCGCCCGCGATGTCGATCACCAGCGAATCCGGATTGCCGAGCTGCGCGCCGATCGCGGCCGGCAGGCCATAGCCCATCGTTCCGAGCCCGCCCGAGGTCAGCCACTTGTTCGGGCCATAGAACCCGAAATACTGCGCCGCCCACATCTGGTGCTGGCCCACTTCGGTGGTGATGATCGGATCGTGCCCGCGCGTCAGCGCGAACAGTCGCTCGACCGCCAGTTGCGGCGCGATCGCGTCGGCACGGCGCGGGTATGACAGGCTGTCCTTCCCTCGCCACTCGGTGATCCGCGCCTTCCACGGCGCCAGATCCTGCGGCTTGCGCTTGCCCCAGGCGGTAATGATCTGATCGAGCACCGCTGCACAGTCGCCCACGATCGGCAGGTCGACCGGCACCGTCTTGTTGATCGACGAACGGTCGATATCGATGTGGATCTTGGTCGCGTTGGGCGCGAACGCATCGAGCCGCCCGGTCACCCGGTCATCGAACCGCGCGCCGACGCAGACGATCAGGTCCGACTGGTTCATCGCGAGGTTGGCTTCGTATGTGCCGTGCATCCCCAGCATCCCGAGCCAGTCGGGATGGTCCGCCGGAAACGCGCCAAGCCCCATCAGGGTCGAGGGGAGGGGCGCGCCGGTCAGCGCCTGCAGGTCGCGCAGCAACTGGGTGGCGCGCGGCCCGGAATTGATCACGCCGCCGCCGGTATACAGCACCGGGGCCTTGGCGTTGGCCAGCAGTTCGACTGCGGCGTTGATTTCCTCGGCGCTGCCTTCGGTGCGGGGGGTATAGCGGTTGCGCCGCTGCGGCGGCGCGTCGCTCCACGGCGCGGTCGCGATCTGGACGTTCTTGGGCACGTCGACGACAACCGGGCCGGGGCGGCCGGTGGTGGCGATCTGGAATGCCTCGTCAATGGTCGCGGCCAGCTCCGCCGGGTCTTTCACCAGGTAGTTGTGCTTGCAGCAGTGCCGCGTGATGCCAACCGTGTCGCATTCCTGGAACGCGTCGGAGCCGATCAGGCCGGTCGGAACCTGCCCGGTGATGACGACCAGCGGGATCGAATCCATGAAGGCGTCGGCAATGCCGGTCACCGCATTGGTCGCGCCCGGTCCGGACGTGACAAGCACGACGCCGGGCTTGCCGGTCGAACGGGCATAGCCTTCGGCGGCATGGGCCGCGCCCGCTTCGTGGCGGACCAGGATGTGGCGGATCTGGCTGTGCTCGAACAGCGCGTCATAGATCGGCAGCACCGCGCCGCCCGGATAGCCGAACACCACTTCGACACCCTGGCGAACCAGCGTTTCGATCAGGATTTCTGCGCCGCTGCGCTCTTCGCTCACCGTCAATTCCTCTTCGCGTGACCTGTTCGTCGCTCCCGAACACCGGGACCAGGATCAAAGGACCGGGATCGGGCGGCCGGTCAGGCGCAATCGCTGCGCCCCATCCAACTCGCCCGATGCCCTGTCAACCCCGGACAGCCGCGCAAATGCGCGCGCGGCCATCGTTGTCGCGGCGCGCTAGCGGACGAAAAATGTCTCGTCAACCCAAGTTAGTGAAATAATCTAACAAACAATGACGCTTCATCGTAAGGTTGTGTCACAATCCGCGGCCAGTCGAGTGGGCACTGGTGCCGCAGCCAGGTCATCTGGCGCTTCACATAGTTGCGGGTCGCCTGGGCCGCGCGTGCCTCGGCTTCTTCCAGCGACCACGTTCCGCGCAGGAATCCGCCCACTTCAGGCACCCCGATCGCGCGCATCACGGGCAGGGCCGGGTCGAGCCCGCGCGCCAGCAGCGCCTCAACTTCGGCAATCGCGCCGCTCGCCAGCATCTGCGCCAGCCGCCGGTCGCAGCGCTCGTAGAGCCACGGCCGGTCGGGCAGCAGCACTGCCGGGTGCAGGGTAATCCGTTCGCCGATCCCGCCCGTGCGTTCGGCCTGCCACGCCGCCAGCGGCCGCCCGGTCGAACGGACCACTTCCAGCGCCCGCGCCACCCGCGTCGTATCGGAGGGATGGAGCGCGGCCGCGCGTTCCGGGTCCGCGTGGGTGAGTGCGGCATGGGCTTCGCTCACCGGCAGCGCGCGCACGGCCGCGCGCACCGCCGGGTCGATTGGCGGCACCGGCGCGATTCCATCGATCAGCGTGCGCAGATAGAGTCCGGTGCCGCCAACCAGAATCGGCACCGCGCCGCGCTCGTGCGCCGCTGCGATCTCCGCCTTGGCCGCTTCGGCCCAGTCCGCCGCCGAGCACGCCACCGCGCCGTCCCAGGCGCCGAACAGGCGATGTTCGATCCCGCGCATTTCGGCGGCGGCGGGCCGCGCGCTCAGCACCGCAAGGTCGGCATAGACCTGCGCGCTGTCGGCATTCACCACCACCGCCGCGCGGCCGCGCTCGTGCAGCGCCAGCGCCAGCCGCACCGCGAGATCGCTCTTGCCGCTGGCGGTTGGCCCTGCAATGAGCGCGACCGGCGGCAGGTCGTCGTCACTGACAAGGGAATATTCGGTGCTCATTGCCCGGCTGATAGCAGACACTTCGACACTTGCGGACAATCTCGACAAGGCGCGTCGCGCGCTCGCCGATCAGGGCCATCCGGTCGCGATGGCCGGCCCGCTGATGAGCGGCGAGGACGTGATCGAACTGCAATTGCCCGAAGGAGATCCCGCTGCGGTCCGCGCGGTGCTCGGCCGGTGCTTCGCGCCGTCCGACCTGCTCATTTCCGATCAGCCGATCGCGCTGCCGCATGTCTTCGTCTCCGATATGGATTCGACCATGATCGCCGCCGAATGCATCGATGAACTGGCCGATTTCGCGGGGATCAAGCCGCAGATCGCGGCGATTACCGAGCGGGCGATGCAGGGCGAGCTTGATTTCGCCCAGGCGCTCACCGAACGCGTCGCGCTGCTCGAAGGTCTGGACGAGGGCGCGATCGCCCGCTGCCTCACCGAACGGATCACCGCCATGTCCGGCGCCCGCACCCTCGTCGCCACGCTGAAAAGCAAGGGTTGCCACACCGTGCTGGTCACCGGCGGCTTCCATCAGTTCGCCGATCCGGTGGCGCAGGAACTGGGGTTTGACCGGGTGGTCGCGAACCGGCTCGGCATTCACGAGGGCAAGCTCACCGGCGGGCTCGTCGGGGGGATCACCGACAGCGGCGTGAAACGCGCCGTCCTGCTCGAGGAAATGGCCCGCCTCGGCAATCACGCGGTAAGCCTCGCGATGGGCGACGGCGCGAACGATATTCCGATGCTGGAAGCCGCGACCTTCGGGATCGCCTATTATGCCAAGCCCAAGGCCCGCGCGGCGAGCGATGGCTGGATCGATCGCGGCGATCTCACCAGTGTCCTCGCCCTGTTCGGAATTCCGCGCGGGGAATGGGTCTGGGAATAGGCGGCGGGCAATCGGCGGGGCGAGGCAGCCAACCGCTTGCGGCGGACCCGCCGTCCGGCGGTTTTCCTACACGGCGGTTTTCCTACACGGCCGGGGTCTGCCATGCTGGGCATCGGCGCCGTTGCGTGCCGCCGCTCTTTGTCATTGTCGATGCCCCGCAGTCCGCGCACTCGTTCGCGCCGCGCAAGGCAAACGATGTCCTGCGCATGGGTTTCATCAACTAAACCCTCGCAAGTCGTTGAAATCCCGTCGCTCCGGAATTTTGCGCAAGAATATTGCGTGAACCGTCCGGCAAACCGGCGGCGTCAGGCCTCCATCCAGTCACGGAAGAACGCGTCACTGGCTTCGCGCAACTCGCCAAGCTCCACTTCGGGATAGCAGGCGTCTTCACCCCGGCACAACGTGATCGCCTCGCCGCCGGTCCAACCGAGGAAGCAGCAACCGATATCGGCCTCCCGCGCCATCTTCTCGACAACGTGCTGGTCGAACGGCTCGGTCACGAGGAACCGGGCCTGATTCTCCGCGAACAGTGACCAGGCATGGACCCTGGTTTCGCGATCGACGTGATTTTCGAACGCGGCCAGTTCCAGCCTGGCGCCGACGTTCCCGGCCAGCGCCATTTCCGCGACTGCAACCAGAATCCCGCCATCCGAAACGTCGTGCACGGCGGTGACGAAGCCCCGATCGATCAGGGTGCGAATGAACTCCGCGTGGCGCCGCTCCGCCGCAAGATCGACTTTCGGCGGCGGGCCGGCTTCGCGGTCATGACAGACGCTGAGCCACAGGGA
>VMTF01000206.1 GCA_013791705.1 Sphingomonadales bacterium
CGGAAACCCCGCATCCGGCTGACCCGGCGCCGCCGAATGTCGGCGGCGAACAGCGGGCCGAACCTGTTCCACCACAAACGGACCGTCTCGTGGCAGAGGTCGTATCCGCGTTCGAATAGCAAATCCTCAACATTGCGCAGGCTCAGCGGAAACCGCACGTAGAGCATCACCACTTCGCGGATCAGCTCGGGTGAGGAGTGAAAATAGCGAAATGGACTGGCCGGTTTTCTGGGTCGGGGCATCCGCCTCCCCTACCCTCGCCCGGCCATCTCGCCAAACGGTGCATTCCTTTTGACAGGACCGGTTCAACGCCGGCGACACCGGCGCCCAGCTCTCCCCTATCATCAATGCCGTGGCTGCCATTTCGGCGGGATATGCCGATCACGTGCTGTGCTGGCGCGCCTTGGGCGAACGTTGGGAGCCCAGTTACGGTAATGCCGCAGCCGAAGCCGGCGGCAGTCCGATGACAACCCCAAACGGATTTATGGAGTTCATCGCCCCCTATCGCGCGCCTTCCGCTGCGATCTGGACGGCGCTGCACGCCAGCACCCATATGGCCGGCTACGGGATCACCCGCGAGCAGATGTCGGCCATCCGGATCAACCAGCGGCGTAATGCGGCCTTGAATCCCAAGGCAATCTATCGCGACCCGATCACTCTGGACGACTACATGTCGGCGCGGATGATCACCACGCCGCTCAGTCTGCTGGATTGCGATGTGCCCTGCGACGGCGCTACCGCCGTGATCGTCTCGCGCCTCGACGCCGCGCGCAGCCTGCGGCACAAGCCGATCGTCATCGAAGCGGTGGGCGCCGGCGCCCAGGACAAAATGGACACTTGGCTAGGCCGCACCGACTATCCCAAGATGAGCATGCACGATGCCGCCGACATGATGTGGTCGCGCACCGATCTGAAGCCCAAGGATGTCGATACAGCGCACCTTTATGACGGCTTCACCTATCTGACCATGTTCTGGCTCGAAGCCTTGGGTTTCTGTGCCGAAGGTGAATCGGGTGCCTTCATCGAAGGCGGGGCGCGCATTGCCCTGGACGGCGAGTTGCCCTTGAACACCAATGGCGGCCAGCTGTCAGAGGGGCGCATGCACGGCTTCGGCCATCTGTACGAGGCGGTACTGCAAATGCGCGGCCAAGCCGGTGAGCGCCAGGTCAAGAAAGAAGTCAACGTGACCGTAGTCGGCAACGGTGGAGGCAGCCTGGGCGGCGCGGTTCTGTTGCGCCGGGGGGCCTGAATAACTCGCCGGTCGCGACCTGCCGCGCGCCCAATTCCGGCCTAGAGGCTTTCGCAGTTCGCCCCCGCGCACCTGCGATGACCGGACAATCAATGGTCATAAGGGTGCTGTCATCTGTGGATGGCCCCTGCGCTGCAAGGGGTAAATTGAGTTGATGATCTGATCTGGCAGGGTGCGGTCATCTGTCCGGCCTACTGCTGCGGCGCATGATGGCCGCTGGCCCTGATGGTGTCCGCTGGCCGGGTCCCACTCAGTCTGGCGAGCTCGAAGCTCCGACAGCACCACGGGTTGTCCCGGCCGTTGCGGCCGCGTTCGTACTCGTCGGCAATGGCGGACATTGGGCTGGTGCAGTCGAATAACCAGGTCCCAGCAAAAAAGCGGGAGCACCGCCCTCTCACCCTTTCTCGATCCACCACTCCGGCCATTGCACCTTGTCCCGCTGATGCGTGACGATCCAAACCTCGCGCTGCTCCTCGGGCGTCAGCACGCGCCCACCCAGTCGATCGAGCGCCGCCTGCACGATCCAGGGCTGCAGCTCCCAGCGAACGCGTTCCTTGCTCAGCGGATTGCGCTTGATGCCCATCCCGAGCCTCTTCAACGCCACGCCGACTCCGTACGCAATTATCAAAATGCGAAAAATCTCGCCCTCACCGGCCGTGTGACGAGAGGCACGCGCAGTCTCGATGGCGGCAAGCGAATCGCGCGCCGCCGCGCTGTCGCCCTGCAGCCCCTTGCGGGTCAACTGCAGGATGAACGCCTCGGCAGCGGTCACCCGGCGCTCGCGGCCTTCCTCGCGGATTGTGACCATCTGGCCGAGCACGGTGTCGTAGGGGATCTCGCGATGCCGGTTCCGCGGTCGCCCGCGCGGATTGCCGCTGCGCCCTTTTACGAACCGGGTTGCCGCGGGCGGCCGCTTGTATCCGGATGGCTGCTGGTCCTCCTCGGCTACGCTCATGCCGGGTTCGCCCGCTTGCCCCGCGGCCAGCGCAGCTTGTCCGGATCAAGCGTATAGCGGGCAATGTCCTCCCTGTCCTTGTCGCTGAACCCGCGCCGCCCGGGCCGCCTGATCGCCGCCTGCGCCGCCCAGTTCGCCAGCTTGAGCGTCCGGGCTCCCTCGCCGCCGCCGGGTGGGACATGACCATCGACCGCAATGCCGAGGATCCGCAACGCTTCCTCGGCATTGTCGCTGTCATGCTCGACCTCCATCCGCGCACCGCGCTGGACCGTAGGGTTGCGCTTGGCCAGCGCGACCTCGCGCTTCTCGATCATCTTGAGCACCGCACGCACCGCCATCCGGCTGCCCTTGAGTCCGGCATGGTAGGTCTGCAGCTGCAGTGCCTCATCAACGGTCAGCTCGCGCTCGACCCCGCCCTGCGTCATGATCAGGGTCTGGTCGAACACGATATCGAACGCCGAGACATGCGGGCGCCGCTGCTTGGGGCGGCCATCCGGATTGCCCGACTGGCCCTTTTCGAACCGGCTCACGCCGCCGCCTCGCCGTCTGCGCTCGCGACCAGTTCGGCGCTGCGCCCCGTCAGCTGCTCCCACCGGCCGATCGCGACATCGACATAGGCAGGCTCGATGTCGAGCCCGCGGAACGTCCGGCCGACCCGTTGCGCCGCGATCAGGCTGGTGCCCGAGCCGAGGAAGATGTCGAGCACCAGCTCGCCCTGCCGGGTCACGTCGCAAATCGCATCGGCAACCAGCGCCACCGGCTTGACCGTCGGATGCAGGTCAAGGTCGCCCCGCCGGCTGCCGCGCAGCGAGTTGACCGAGGCATAGTCCCAGACATTGGTCCGATTGCGGCCATGCTTGCCGAGCTCGACCGTGTTGGTGTGAGGCATGTCACCGACCCGGTAAACGCACACCAGCTCGTGCTTCGAGCGGTACAGCGAGCCCATCCCGGCATTGCTCTTGTTCCACACGCAGATGTTGAGCAGCGCGTTGTAGACCTCGCCGCCCACGGCACTGAGGTCGTCGAGATGGCGCCAGTCCATGCAGACGAAGTGCACCGCGCCATTGCGCGATACCTGCTCGCAGGCCGAGAGGGTCTCGGTCAAGAAAGTGCGGAACGCCGCGGCAGTCATCTCGCCCGAGGCCATGGCGAACTCGCGGTGCCGCCCCTTGGAATTGGCATGGCCGTTGATCTTCACATTGTACGGCGGATCGAGGAAGGCTGCATCGACTGCTACCCCCTCGCCCACGACTGCGCGCAGGAACCCAAGGTCGCGGCCATCGCCGCAGCCGACCCGGTGTTCGCCCAGCTGCCAGATGTCGCCAACCCGGGTGCGCGGCGTAACCGGCAGTGCCGGGATCACCTCGTCATCGGGATCGGGACTGCCGGCGAGGATCACGTCGATCTCGCCCGAGGCAAACCCGGTCAGCGAGAGATCAAGGTCGATCTCCGGCACTGACAGCTCGGCCAGTTCGAGCTTGAGGATCTCGATGTCCCAGCCAGCATTGAGCGCGATCTTGTTATCGGCAAGGCGCAGCGCGCGCTTCTGGGTGTCGCTAAGCCCGGCAAGTTCGATCACCGGGACTTCGCTGAGACCGAGCTCCCTGGCCGCGAGCAGGCGGCCATGCCCGGCAATCAGCCGGCCCTGCTCATCCGCCAGGATCGGATTGGCAAAGCCGAACGACCGGATCGAGGCGGCGATTTGGGCGATCTGCCGTTTGGGATGGGTCCGGGCATTGCGCGGATCGGGGACGAGCTCGCCAATCGCGCGGTAGGCGATGGTGAGCGGACGAGTGGCAGAGGAGGCTGCCAGTGCGGGTGCGATGTCCATGGACCTGAACAATGAGGGAACGTTCCCCGTTTGTCCAGAGACGCCGCCACGCCGACTGGGGAAAAGCTGGGAATCGCAGAAC
This sequence comes from Sphingomonadales bacterium, assembly GCA_013791705.1. Taxonomy (GTDB): domain Bacteria; phylum Pseudomonadota; class Alphaproteobacteria; order Sphingomonadales; family Sphingomonadaceae; genus Novosphingobium. The sequence goes on from VMTF01000206.1 coordinate 4,118, forward strand.
TGACTGGACTGTACCGCGAAGCCGAGCATGGGTGGTCCGGCCCGGCGAGCCGGGCTCGTGGCGGTAGCGGCGGGGAGTTGTCCCGCGCCGTACCGGAGAACCACGATGACCACCGCACACACCGCAGTTGAAGCTGCCAAGCCAACCCGCACGGCCAAGCCGCGCCGGATGGCCCGCGAACCTTATGCCGGCTGCACCGACTCTGCCCCGTCCGCCACGCCTGCCCCGACCCAGCCGCGATCACCCTCGAAGCTTGACCAGGTCGAGGCCCTGCTGCTTGCCCCTGCGGGCGCGAGCATTGCCGAACTGATGGAAGCGACCGGGTGGCAGCAGCACTCGGTCCGCGGGGGGATCGCCGGGGCGCTGAAGAAGCGGGGGCTGAGCATCACCTCCGAAAAGAGCGACGGCACGCGCCGCTACCGGGCGGAGCGGCCGGCATGAGCGAGGGTGAGTGCCTGGCCGCGGAGGTTGCGGTCATCGCCGCGCTCGATCTCGACGGGCTGAGAACTGAGTGGGCGCGCCGGTACGGCGCCCCGCCGCCGCTCCGCTCGGTCCCGATCATGGCCTCGCTGCTGGCCTGGCGCATTCAGGCGGACGCGCGCGGCGGGATCGGCGGCGAGACCCGCCGCGTGCTTGCCCGCAAGGGTCGGCTGCGCGCCGAGGGGCTCGAACTCGGGATCGGCGCGCGGCTGACCCGCCAGTGGCAGGGCCGCAGCCACGAGGTGCTGGTCGAGGCTGGGGGCTTCCGCTGGGAGGGGCAACTCTACAAGAGCCTCTCGGCCGCAGCCACTGCGATCGCCGGATCGCGCTGGAACGGGCCACGCTTCTTCGGCCTTCGGGACGCGGCATGAGCAAACCGCCGCTCAAGCGCTGCGCAATCTACACCCGCAAGAGTTCCGACGAAGGGCTCGATCAGGCCTTCAACAGCCTCGATGCGCAGCGCGAGGCGGGTGAGGCTTATGTCAAAAGCCAGGCCGGCGAAGGCTGGCGCACCTTGCCTGCATTGTACGACGATGGCGGCTACTCGGGCGGGACGATGGAGCGCCCCGGGCTCAGGCGACTCCTCGCCGATGTCGATGCCGGGCTGATCGACGTGGTGGCGGTCTACAAGATCGACCGGCTGACCCGCAGCCTTGCCGACTTTGCCCGGATCGTCGAACGCTTCGATGCGCGCGGGATCAGCTTCGTCTCGGTCACCCAGGCGTTCAACACCACCTCGTCGATGGGCCGGCTCACGCTCAACGTCCTGCTCTCCTTTGCCCAGTTCGAACGCGAGGTCACCGGCGAGCGGATCCGCGACAAGATCGCTGCGTCGAAGGCCAAGGGGATGTGGATGGGCGGGATCGTGCCGCTCGGCTACGACCGCCCGGCGGACAGCGAGCGGGTCCTGCAGGTCAACGAGATCGAGGCGGAGACCGTGCGGGCAATCTTCGCCCGCTATCTCGAGCTGGGCTCGGTTCACCGGCTCGCCGCCGACATCACGGCAACAGGCATGGTCTCCAAGCGCCATGTCTTTGCCTCGGGCCGGACCAGCGGCGGCGGACCCTACAGCCGCGGCGCGCTGTTCCACCTGCTGCGCAATCCGGTCTACATCGGGCGGATCGTCCACAAGGGTACCATCTATCCCGGCGCCCATCCCGGGATCATCGAGCCCGCCCTGTTCGAAGCGGTGCAAGCGCATCTCGATGCCCAGCGGCGGCGCCACGGCAGCCATGCTGAGCGCACGGTGATCCGGGCACCGCTGACCGGGCGGCTGTTCGATGCCGCCGGCGAGGCAATGAGCCCGTCGTTCTCGCGCGGGGCGCGCGGCGGGACCTATCGCTACTATGTCTCGACCTCGCTCCAGAACGGGAACGCCAAAACAGCCCTGACCATCCTGCGCCGCGTCCCGGCCCCGGCGATCGAGCAACTCGTCACCGACGTCCTTGGTCGCCTGCTGCCGCATGAGGCCGATCCGCTTGCCCAGCTAACGGCCGTCCACCTGCGGCCTGCCGGGATTGATCTCGTGTTGCCCGGCAAGCTGCGCCGCTCGCTGGAGGGCCTGCTCGCGCCAGGCGAAGCGCTGCACCCCGCCGGACGCGACTGCATTGTGACGGTGCCGATTGACCTTCCGCTACGTGGCGGCCGCCGCAGTGTCAGCGGCGGACAGCGCGATGCGGCCGCGCCCGATTCGGTTCTGATCGCCGCACTGCGCCGGGCCCACGCAATGCTGGATCGAGACACCGCGGGCCGACCCACGCTCGCCTCTGCCCCGGCATCGGCTTACGAGCGGCGGCTCCTGCGCCTCGCCCTGCTCGACCCCGCGCTCCAGTGCGACATTCTTGCCGGGCGCCAGCCGCGCCGGTTCAGGCTCGAGACGTTCCTGCGCAGCGAGGTCCCGCTGGCTTGGGATCAGCAGCGCATCGCATTCGGATGGTCTCAACAACCCACCTCCTGATACCTGCGTTCCACGACCTGTTATCGCGGTAAAAATGCCTGTTACGGCCGATTAAATACCCTGTTCCGGCGAATAACAGGGAATTCGGAAAATCGGCTCTGAAACCCCCGGAAAACTGCAGTTTTCTGGACTCGCCATAACCCCCATGCTTCGAAAACGACTGTTTTTGACCCTCGTTTTTGCATTTTTCCCTGTTATTGCCTGTTAAACAGGGAAACCGCACCGATGGCGATCCGCGCGGAGACTGGCCGTGCCCGCCGCGCCCAAAGCACGCGAAGGTGGCCACGCACAGGCCGGCCTGTTACGGATTAGGGCCCTGATAACGGCCAATCCGCGCCGCTATGCGGCGGAGACCTGATGACGGAGACCTGTGCTGGGGGTCGCTGGCGGAGAGGGAGGGATTCGAACCCTCGATACGGTTGCCCGTATGCCGCATTTCGAGTGCGGTGCATTCGACCACTGTGCCACCTCTCCGCGAAGCGTCTGTGAGCCGCCCGTTAAGGGCCGTCCGGTCAGAAGAGCCGCGCGGTTAGCGGATGCTTGTGCGCTTGCCAAGCCCCTGATGAGCCTGCCGCGCCGAAATTCCGGGGGATCGTTTGCCTCCCGTCCTTGTCTCGCAACTGCGGAAACCTATATTGGCCAATATGGAACGCATCGAACGCGCCAGTTTCTTTTCGCCGCAGGCAGGCCGCCTGATCGAGGCACCGCGCCATTCGCACGCCCGGTTCGGCATCGGCGACATCGTTCGCCACAAGCATCATGACTTTCGCGGCGTCGTCTTCGATATTGATCCGGTCTTCGCCAACAGCGAGGAATGGTACGAATCGATCCCGCAGGATATCCGGCCGCATCGCGAACAGCCCTATTATCACCTTCTCGCCGAAAACGGGGAGAACGCCTATGTCGCTTATGTCAGCCAGCAGAACCTGATTGGCGACGGCGACGGCGGGCCGGTGGAACATCCGTCGGTCGAGCAGTTGTTCGACGATTACAAGGCCGGTCGCTATCGGCTGCGCCCGGGACTGACGCATTGATGCGTTGCTGAAGCCGAGCTCCGGCCCCCCCGGTTCAGCTCTTCAGCTTCCAGCCCGACCGCATCAGCAGGTAAGTCGCCGCGCCCAGCACGATATTGAGCGCGCCCAGCCCCAACGCGCCGTGAAGCACCGCCAGGTTGGTATCGCCGATATCGCTTTCTCCGAGGAAGCCGAAGCGAAAGCCCGAGATTACATAGAAAAACGGGTTCAACCTGCTAACCGCCTGGAACGCAGGGGCAAGGTTGTCGATCACGTAAAACGTTCCCGAAAGCATCGTCAGCGGCGTGATCAGGAAGTTGGTGATGGCCGCGTTGTGATCGAACTTTTCCGCCCAAAGCGATGTCAGCAGGCCGATCAGCGCCAGCAGCACCGAGCCCGACAGGCCGAACCAGACGATCGCCCAGGCATGCGCTATGCCGAGGTTGACGCCGGGCCAGAGCAGGATCGCCCCCGTCAGCGCCAGCCCGACCAGCACCGCGCGGGTTACGGCCGCGCCGATCAGCGCGACCATCAGTTCCAGTTCGGAAAGCGGCGGCATCAGGTAATCGATGATCGTTCCCTGGATCTTGCCGGCGAGGAAACTGAAGCTCGAATTGGCGAAGGCGTTGTTCATCATGCCCATCGCGATCAGACCCGGCGCGACGAACGTGGCGAACGATACGCCCAGCACCTGACGGTCCCCGCGCCCCAGCGCGACGGTAAAGATCATCAGGTAAATCAGCGTTGTCATCGCCGGAGCCCAGATCGTCTGGGTCTGCACCTTGAAAAAGCGGTGGACTTCCTTGATATAGAGCGTCCACAGCCCGAGCCAGTTGACCCGGTGGATCACCGGCACACCCTGGGCCGGGAACTCGCGCCGTCGCATCTGCGACGGCCCCGCACCGGCCCGGGCGAAGGCTTAGGCCGCAGTGCCCGGCGCATTGGGGGGACACTGGGGTTGATCGGGCAAGAGGTGGGGAC
>VMTF01000159.1 GCA_013791705.1 Sphingomonadales bacterium
ATCGGGATCGCCGCATAGGGCACCTCGCCAAGCATATTGGCCAGCCTGACCGTGGCGCCCCCTATTCCAAGGACCACAAGCCCGGCGCCGATGCTGCCGGTTGCGGAAAAGCACATAGGCCTAACTCCCGAACAATCGGACCAGCCCGGCCCGATTGAATATGAACCCGCATCTTGGCGCGCGGCTGATAGGCTTGTATCCTATGTTCCCCGCACCTCAAACTGCCGGATCAGCGCGGGACGGGCGGGAGCCCGCTCCCGCCCGCCATCGGGGCATGAGGCCGGCCTTTGCCGCGCGCTGCCCGGCGCGGTATGCTCGCTGCTCCAATGGCCTCAGCGGGATGCGGGATTTCATGTGCAACCTCTACCGCCTCGATGCGCCGGCCAACCAGATCGCGCTGGCGCTCGGCGCCGATGCCGCCGGCGATGTCTGGGCGGGAGGATATGTCGCCCCCGGGCGCTATGCGCCGGTCGTCATCCGGGGGGACGATGGCGTGCGGCGCATGGTGCCGCGCCAATGGGGCGTTCCGCCCCCGCCCAAGGGCGACCGCGTGGTCACCAACGTCCGCAATCTGGCCAGCCCGTTCTGGATCGGCACGCTCCGGCACACGCAATTCCGCTGTCTGGTCCCGGTCACCCGCTTTCAGGAATGGGGCGGCCGCAAAGGCGCCAGAACCCGGCACTGGTTCTCGGTCCCGTCCACGCCGGTGTTTGCCTTCGCCGGAATCTGGCGCGATTCCGAAGTGGCCAGCTTTGCTTTCCTGACGACCGACGCCAATGCCGTCGTCGCCCCGGTCCACCCGAAGGCGATGCCCGTCATCCTGCACCCGGAAGACTACGAGCTCTGGCTCGCTGGCGATTGGAAGCAGGCGCAACGATTGGCGGCACCGTTCCCGTCGCAGTTGATGCACATGGAACAGGCCTAGGCCAGCCCGCGCATCCTCAGCAGCGCGTCGATCTGCGGCGGCCGGCCGGCAAAGGCCTGGAAATTCTCGGCGGCGGTGCGGCTTGCCCCCACCGCCAGGATCTCCCGGCAGAATGCGCTGCCCCCGCCCCCGTCGGCCTGCGCGGTGCCAAACAGTTCGAAAGCGTCGGACGACAGCAGTTCCGCCCAGAGATAACTGTAGTAGCCGGCGGCATAGCCCCCCGCGAAGATATGGCCGAAAGCGTGGGGGAAGCGGTTCCACTCCGGCGGATGGAACACCGCGATCTCGCGGCGCACCTTGGCGAGCGCCTCCATCACTTTCGCGCCCTGCTCCGGATCGAAATCGCGGTGGAGCATCATGTCGAACGTCGCGAATTCGATCTGCCGCAGCAGCAGCAGCCCGGACTGGAAGTGGCGCGCCGCCAGCATCCGGTCGAAAATGTCCGCCGGCAGGGGCTCGCCGGTTTCGACATGGCCGGTCAGCGGCAGCAGCGAGGCGCGGTCCCACGCGAAGTTTTCCATGAACTGGCTCGGCAGTTCGACCGCATCCCATTCGACCCCGGAAATACCCCCGATCGAAGGCAGGTCCACTTCGGTCAGCAGGTGATGCAGCACGTGGCCGAATTCGTGCAGGAACGTCTCCACGTCGCCGTGCGTCAGCAGCGAGGGCTGATCCCCGGCCGGCGGCGCGAAATTGGTGGTGAGATAGGCCACCGGCTTGTGAAACCGGTCTGCGTCGCGAAACCGGGGGCGGCAAACGTCCATCCACGCCCCGCCGCGCTTGCCCGAGCGCGCGTAGAGATCGAGATAGACTCCTGCGACGATAGCGCCGCCCGAGTCCACGAGATCGCAATACACCACGTCGGAATGCCAGGTGGCGACACCCTCGCGCGCCACCAGCCGCACGCCGTAGAGCCGCTCGATCAACTGGAAAGTCCCCCGCATGACGCGGAGGAACGGCAGGTAAGCCTTGATCGCCTCCTGATCGACCCCGTGGAGCGTGCGCCGCATCGCTTCCGCGACATAGTTGAGATCCCACGGCTCCAGTTCTTCGATACCGAACTTTTCCTGCGCGAACGCGCGCGCGCTGGCCAGTTCGGCCTCCGCAACCGGGCGGGCGCGGTGCGCAAGGTCGAACAGGAACGTCAGCGCCTCTTCGGCATCGGCGGCCATCTTGGTTTCCAGCGACAGCGCGGCGGAATCGTTGAAGCCAAGCAGTTGCGCGGCTTCATGGCGCAGCGCCATGATCTCCTCGATGCGCTGGCTGTTGTCGAAGTCCGGCGCGGCCGCCTGGTCCGAGGCGCGCGTATTGTAGGCGCGGTAGACCCGGTGGCGCAGTTCGCGGTCCGCCGCGTGCGACAGCACCGCCATCACGCTGGGTTGCCGCAGGGTGACCAGCCAGCCGCCCAGGCCCTTTTCGCGCGCATATGCGGCCAGGATGGCCTTGTCGGTAGCAGGAATGCCGGCCAGCGCGGCCTCGTCGCTCACATGCTCGGTCCACGCCTCGGTCGCATCGAGCACCGCATTGCCGAACCGGGTGCTCAGCCGGCTGAGTTCAACCCCGATTTCCAGGAACCGCTCGCGCGCCGCGCCTTCCAGTGCAACGCCCGACAGGCGGAAACCGCGCAGCGCAAGTTCGACCGCACGGCGCTGCGGCGCGGACAACTTGCCGAAATCGGCACTCTGCGCCACCCGCCCAATCGCTTCGTGCAGCGCGCGATTCTGGCCCGCTTCCATCAGATAGGCGGTCAGCTTTTCCTCGGCTTCGGCATGGGCCGCCCGCAAGGCCGGCGTATCGGCCACGCTGTTGAGATGGGACACCGGCGACCACCCGCGCGACAGTTCGAAATCGGCCCGCTCCGAGGGCAGGATCACCGAGCCAAAATCGCTCGCCCCCGCTGTCGTCACCGCGTCAATCGCGCGGCGATGGTCGGCGATAAGGCGCTCGGTCGCCGGAACCACATGGTCGGGCAGGATGCGCCCGAAGTCCGGCAGTTCGGCGTCGGCGAGCAACGGATTGAGGTCGGCCATCAAAATTCCCGGTCATTGTCTGCGGTCAACGGGCCGCACCGCCCCAAGTCGACCCGGCACCCGCAAGATACAAGAGCCCGGCCCTGTTTTTGCGCGCGGCGGGGGGGGCGCCGCCCGGCCCCCCGGGCCCCCCCGCCTCGGAATCGGCCGTCGGGGGTGGGAGCGGGGGGAGGATCGGCTGGCCGGGGCGCCCGCCCCGGCCCGCGCCCCCGCCCCCCCCCCCCCCCCCCCCCCCCCCCCCCCCCAAAACCCCCCCCGCGCCGGTGTGGGGGGGGGGGGGGGGCGGGCCCCCCCCCGGCCCCCCCCGGGCCGAATGACCTAGTTCGCCGTAAGCGTGGTGATCACCGGTGTTCCTTCCAGCGTGCGCTGAACCGGGCACCGGCCGGCAATCGAGATCAGCTTGGTGCGCTGTTCGTCGGTCAGCGCGTCGCCTGTAATGCGGATCGTCTTGGTGAAATGGTCGATCTTGGCCGACTTGCCCTCGATGCCGCCCTTGGTGTGGGTCAGCGACACCTCGACACGTTCGAGCGGCCAGTTCTGCTCGCGGGCATACCAGCGCAAGGTCATGGCCGTGCACTCGCCCAGAGCCGCCAGCAGCAGATCGAACGGAGCCGGACCCAGGTCACCGCCACCCATCGCCGCGGGCTCATCGCCAACGAAGCTGTGGCCGGAAACGTCGATGCGGACGGAATAGGGGCTTTCGCCCGTTTCGATCACGTGAGCGGTGGTTTTCTCTGCAGTCAAGCACGCCTCCTGATGGGTAGGGGAACGGATTGCCGGCTTGGCGCACGCCAACCCGGCGCGACAGGCAATGCGCCGGGATCATCCGCAGCATGATCCACGGTGATCTGCCTTACTCGCCGAATTCATCGTCCACCGGCAGGCGGAACTCGTGCCACACGCCGTTGATGATCCCGAACGACACGGCGAGGCCCATCCCCAAAATCCACGAAAAGTACCACATGAGCGCCAGGTCTCCTCAGTAGAAGTCAGGGTTGGTCTGCACGTCGCGCAGCGAAATGCGGCCGAACAGCACCCGCATTACCCAGGCGGTGTAGGCCAGCACAATCGGCAGGAAAATGATCGTCACCACCAGCATGATCCACAAGGTCAGATGGCTCGACGAGGCGCTCCACACCGTCAGGCTCGATCCGGGATCGATCGAACTCGGCAGGATGAACGGGAACATCGACAGGCCGACCGTGGCGATGATGCCGAACGTCGCGGCCGAGGAACCGGCGAAGTTGAGCGCGTGGCTACGGTGGCGGATGCCCAGCCAGGCGGCCGCCGGCCCGAGCAGCCCGAGCGCCGGCGCCAGAATCATCCAGGGGTAGCGGGCATAGTTGCCGAGCCAGGCTCCGGCTGCCGCGACAGTCCCCGAATAGTGCGGGTTGGACGGCCCGGCGGGATCGACCGCCTCGGCGACCCGGAAACCCATCCCGCCGCCGGCAACCAGCACACCGCCCAGCGCGAAGAGCGCGATGCTGACAACGGCCGCGATCGATCCGAACCGGCGCGCGCGGACCAGCACCGGGCCTTCCTCGATCTTCATCGCCAGCCAGCCCGCGCCATGGAGCACCAGCATCGCTACCGAGAGCAGTCCGGTCAGCAGCGCGAAGGGCGAGAACAGGCCCAGCAGCGTGCCTTCATAGTGGCTGCGCAAATCCCCATCGAGTCGGAACGGCGCACCCTGCAGGACATTGCCGACCGCCACCCCGAACACCAGCGCCGGCACCAGTCCGCCAATGAACAGCGCCCAGTCCCAGCGCGCGCGCCAGCCCGCATCGGGATGCTTGGAGCGATACTTGAAGGCGACCGGTCGCACGATCAGCGCAGCGAGCACCAGGAACATCGCGAGGTAAAAGCCCGAGAAGCTGACCGCATAGACGAACGGCCAGGCCGCGAAGATCGCGCCGCCGCCCAGCACGAGCCAGACCTGATGGCCCTCCCAGTGGGCCGCGACCGAATTGATCACGAGCCGGCGCTCCTCGTCGGTGCGGCCGACAAACGGCAGCAGTGTCGTCACGCCAAGATCATAGCCATCGGTCAGTGCGAAGCCGATCAGCAGGACGCCCATGAGCGCCCACCAGATCACCCGCAGGGTCTCGTAGTCGAGGGGGATATGCATCGAACGGGCCTTCCCTTAAGCGGCGGGCAGCGGTGCGAAACCGCCGCCCTGGTCTGCTGGCTGCTGCGCGTCGTGATCGTGCGCCTCGACCGGACCCTTGCGGATCGCGGCCAGCATCAGGCGCACCTCGATGAAGGCCAGGATCGTATAGAGCGCGGTAAAGCCGATGATCGTGGCCCAGACCTGGCCGACCGTCAGCGACGAGACGCCCAGGAAGGTCGGCAAGACTCCATCGACCGCCCAGGGCTGACGGCCGATTTCCGCCAGAACCCACCCGAACTCGATCGCGATCCAGGGCAGCGGGATGATCGCGACGGCCACCCGCAGGAACCAGCGCCGCTCGAACTGGCAGGACGAGGCGCAATAGAAGGCCAGCGCGAAAAAGCCGATGAAGAAGAAGCCAAGCCCGGCCATGATCCGGAACAGCCAGAACATCACCGGCACTTCGGGAATGGTATCCTTCGCCGCCATGAGGATCTGTGCGTCGCTTGCGGTGCGCGGATCGGCGATGTGCCGCTTGAGCAGCAAGGCATAGCCAAGATCGGCCCGATGCAGTTCGAAGGCTTCGCGCGCGGCGATGTCGTTGCGGTCCAGCTTGAGCCGTTCGACCGCGTCATAGGCGATGATTCCGCTGCGAATCCGCTCGTCGGCCTTCAGCACCAGTTCGTTGATGCCGGTCACTTCGCCGGTCAGGCTCCGGGTCGAGATGAGCCCGAGCACATAGGGAATCTTCACTTCGTAGTGGGTCGTATGGTTGGCCATGTCCGGGATGCCGAAGATCGAGAGGCCGGCGGGCGCGGGTTCGGTTTCCCACATCCCCTCGATCGCGGCGAGCTTCATCTTCTGGTTGTCGGTCAGCGCATAGCCGGATTCGTCGCCGAGCACGACGACCGAAAGCGAGGATGCAAGGCCAAACGCCGCCGCGACCATCATCGAGCGCTTGGCCACGCCGATCCATTTGCCCTGGAGCAGATACCAGGCCGAAACGCCGAGCACGAAGACCGAGGCGCAGACATAACCCGCGCTGACCGTGTGCACGAACTTGGCCTGGGCAACCGGATTGAACAGCACCGAATAGAAATCGGTCACTTCCATGCGCATCGTTTCGGGATTGAATTTCGATCCCACCGGGTTCTGCATCCAGCCGTTGGCGATGAGAATCCACAATGCGGACAAGTTGGTGCCCAGCGCGACCATGAAGGTGACGATGAGGTGACCGACCTTCGAAAGCTTGTCCCAGCCGAAAAACATCAGGCCGACGAACGTCGCTTCGAGGAAGAAGGCCATCAGCCCTTCGATCGCCAGCGGCGCGCCGAAAATATCGCCGACATAGTGCGAGTAGTAGGACCAGTTGGTCCCGAACTCGAACTCCATGGTAAGGCCGGTTCCCACGCCGAGCACGAAATTGATTCCGAACAGCTTGCCCCAGAACCGCGTTATGCGCCGCCAGATCGGGCGCCCGGTCAACACATAGATGCTTTCCATGATGACCAGGAGGAACGACAGGCCAAGGGTCAACGGCACGAACAGGAAGTGATACATCGCGGTCAGGGCAAACTGAAACCTCGAGAGTTCGACTACGGCCATATCCATCATGGAGCCCTTTTCACTTGCCGATCGCCGGATGGGGCTCGACTCGCGATACCCCCTTGCTTAATGAAAGTGTGAATATAAGAGTATGGTAATATGAATTGACCGTCAAGCCGTCCAGTCGGATAATGTCCTGGTGCTAGCCGCCCAGTTTTTCAACACGAAGTCATCGGCCGTGCGGCGGGCCGCGCTGTGGTGGAGCGCGGACATGCTCGGCGCCGCCCTGTTCGCAGGCAGCCTTGCCCTGTGGCTGGGCGGCGGCGTCGCATCGCCCGGCACAGCGCAAGCACCCTGGCTGCTGATCGCGCTCGCGGCCAGCGGCGGCCTGCGCGCGCTGGCGCAGACAAGTGCCGCCACCCAGGGCCAGCGCGCCGCCAACGCCGTGAAGCAGGGCTTGCGCGACCGGCTGTTCGCGGCGCTGCTGCCGACCGGATACCGCCGGGGGCGCTTGCCTGGCGAAGACTTGCGCACCGCGATCGACGATGTCGAGGTCGCCGAAGGCTATGTCGGACGCTTTGCCCCGATCCGCACCGCCGCCGCCGTTTCCCCAATGGTCTGCGCCGCGCTCGCCGCATTCGCCAGTTGGGTGGCGGCGGCCATCATGCTGGCGACCCTGCTGCCTTTCGTCATCGGCATGGCCCTGGCCGGAAATGCCGCGCGGGTCGAAGCCGATCGGCAATTCACCGCGCTTTCGCGGCTGACCGGGCTGTTCGTCGATCGCGCACGCACGCTGCCCACCATTGTCGGCTTTGCCGCCGAGGAGCGCGTCACCCGCCAGATCGCCGCCGCCGCGCGCGAAGTGGCCGACCGGACGTTGCAGGTGCTGCGGATCGCGTTCGTGTCGAGCGCGGTGCTGGAGTTCTTTGCCGCGCTTTCGATCGCGCTGGTCGCGGTTTACTGCGGGTTCTCGCTGCTCGGCCTGCTCCCGTTTCCCGCTCCGGAACGGCTGGACCTCACCCGCGCCTTCTTCGTCCTCGCGCTGGCGCCGGAATTCTATCTCGGCATGCGGCGGCTGGCGGCGGCCTATCATGACAAGCAGCAGGGCGAAGCCGCCGCCCGCGCGATCGCGCCGGAACTGGATCGGGCCGAAGCGCTGCTCGCGGGCATGGCCCAAGTCACCGCCCGCGCAGCCCCGCTCGCGGTCGAACAACTGGTCGTCCGCTATGATGACGGCAGCAGCATCGGGCCGCTTACGGCAAACTGGCCGGCGAACGGCCTGCACGTGATCACCGGGGCGACCGGCTCCGGCAAATCGTCGCTGCTGCATGCGCTGGTGGGCATGGCTCCGATGGCCACAGGCCGCATCCTCGCATCGCGCCAGAGCGTACCCGCCGGCAGTCTGAACGACCAGATCGGCTGGAGCGGCCAGCGCCCGTTCCTGCTGCCCGGTACGCTGGAGGACAATCTCCTGCTCGGCAGCGCCAACCGGCCCGACGCCGACTGGCGCGAACTGGTCGAGCGGCTCGGCCTCGCTGCCCTGCTGGCGGCGCGCGGCGCGGGCCTGATCATCGATCCCACCGGTTCGGGCCTCTCGGGCGGCGAGCGGCGGCGGATTGGCCTGGCCCGGGCGATTCTTTCGGGTCGGCCGGTCCTGCTGCTCGACGAGCCGACCGCCGACCTCGACGCGGGTAGCGCCGCCGCCGTCGCGGGCGCGCTGCAGGAAGCCGCACGCACGCGGCTGGTCATTGTCGCCACCCACGATCCCGGCCTGATCGGCCAGGCCGTCAGCGAGGTCGCCATCGCATGACGGCCGATCTCCTCGCACTCGCCGGCCGCGCCCAGCGCCGCACGACTGTCGCCGCCATTTTCGCGGGCATCGCCGCCGCTCTGGCCGGCGTCGCGCTGGTCGCGATCTCGGGCTGGTTCCTGACCGGGGCGGCGCTGGCGGGCGCCGGCGGTTTCGCCGCAGTGCAGGCCTTCAACTACCTTCTGCCCAGCGCGGGGATTCGCGGGTTCGCGATCGTGCGCACCCTGGCGCGTTATTTCGAGCGCCTGCTCGGCCACCGCGCGGCGCTGCTCACTCTGGCCGATTTGCGGCCCCGGCTGTTCGCGCGGCTGGCCGGCGCCGCAATTGCCGAGATCGCCGCACGGGGCGGCGGCACGATCGCGGCGCACCTCGGCTCCGATGGCGAAGCGCTTGAAGATCTCGCGATCCGCCGAAGCTCGATCACGGCCGCGGCGGCCGGCGCCCTGTCGGGCCTTGGCGC
>VMTF01000126.1 GCA_013791705.1 Sphingomonadales bacterium
CCGCCCGCGCCGGCTTGTCCGCCGCCACCGCGCGCGCCGCGCCGGGCGCAGCCGGGGCCAGCTTGAGCGATTTGCGGAATTTCTCGACTTCGTTGTGGGTGATCGCCACGGCCATGCCGCGCGGCAGGTCGTCGAGGTAAAATGGCCCATAGCCGATGCGGATCAGGCGGCTGACCTGCAGGCCGAGATGTTCCAGCACGCGGCGCACTTCGCGGTTCTTGCCCTCGGTCAGGGTCAGCTCGATCCACTGGTTGCGTCCGGTGCTGCGCTCCAGATTGGCGTTGATCGAGCCATAGCGGACGCCTTCGCCCTCGATGCCCTCCATCAGTTCTTCCAGTTGGGCCTGGGTCACCTCGCCGAAGGTTCGGGCGCGGTAAGTGCGCGGCACCCCGGTCGAGGGCAGCTCCATCGCGCGTTTCAGTTCGCCGTCGTTGGTCAGCAGCAGCAGGCCTTCGGTGTTGAGATCGAGCCGGCCGACCGGCATCACGCGCGGCGCGCCGGGCGGCAGGGCATTGCGTAGCGCGTCATAGATCGTCGGACGGCCGGCGAGGTCGCGTTCGGCGGTGATGAGGCCGGCCGGCTTGTGGAACGCATAGAGTCGCGTCGGTTCGGGCGCTTTCACCGGCTTGCCGTCCACCGTCACGCCGTGCAGCGAGGTAAGGATTGTCGCCGGGGTGGTGAGCACCACGTCGTTCAGCTTCACCCGCCCGTCCGCGATCATCCGCTCCACCTCGCGGCGGCTGGCAATGCCGGCGCGGGCCAGCAGCTTGGCGATGCGGTCGCCTTTTGCCGCAGGGGAATCTGGCAGGTCGGGAAGATTTTCGGGCTGGCTCATCGGGGGCACTTAGCTGTTGAGCGAAGGTTCATCCAGCCTTCCCATCATGCGCGGGCGCGTTACTGTCGCGGCTTTACGAGGAAGGGAGCGCCATCCATGCCAGAATCTGCCGCGCAAACGCCGGAAAAGCCCGGCTGGAAGCGGATTCTGCTGGCACTGGGCAATCGCAAGACCGGCTATATGGCGCTGTTCGGCTTTGCTGCCGGGCTGCCCTATGCCCTGCTGCTCGGCACGCTCTACGCCTGGCTGTCCGATGCCAAGGTCGATCTGGAGACGATGGGCGTCTTTTCGCTGATCGGCCTGGCCTATGCGTTCAAGTTCCTGTGGTCGCCGCTGCTTGACCGGCTGAACCTGCCGCTGATGCGGCGGCTCGGGCGGCGCAAGCAGTGGATCGTCACCGCGCAACTGCTGCTCGGCGCGATCCTGCTGGTGCTGTCCACGCTCGATCCGGTCGGCGCGCTCGGATGGTTTTCGCTGCTTGCCGGAATCGGGGCATTCGCCTCGGCCACGCAGGATGTGGTGGTCGATGCCTGGCGCGTCGATGTCGCGGATGAAACCGCGACGATCGATATCCTCTCCACGGTCTACCAGATGGGATACCGGGTGGCCGCGCTGATCGGCGGGGCCTTCGCGCTGTTCCTGGCCGAACGCACGGACTGGCCGGCGGTCTATGCCACCATGGGCGCGATCATGGCCGGCGTCGGCCTGCTCGCGCTGTTTGCGCCGGATACGCCGCAGACTGTCGCGCGGATCGGCGCCGACGAGGCGGAACTGGCCGAACTGCGCAATGCGGGGGAAATCAGCCCCAAGGTTCGCGCGCGGGCGATGATCCTGATCGGCCTGCTATGGGCCTGGGCGCTGATCCGGGTCGGCGTGTTCATGGTCCAGTCGCTCGGCGGCGATCCCGATCAGCGGCCGGATTCGGTGAGCTTCATCACCACGCAAGGTCCGCTGGTGGTGCTGGCGACAGTCGTGCTGCCTGCCGCCGTCGCCGCCTGGCTGGTCCACATGAAGCGGACGGGGCGCCATGTCCTCGCCGAAGCGGCCCCGGCGCGCGATGCGCTCGACCGCATTATCGACCATGGCTATCGCGCGTTGATCCTGCCGCTGACCGATTTCGTCGGCCGGTTGGGCTGGGCGGTGATCGTGGTGTTCGGACTGGTCCTGACCTACCGCATCACCGATGCGATCTGGGGGAGCTTCGCCTATCCGTTCTATCTGGGCGAACTGGCCTACACCAAGGACGAGGTGGCGGTGGCCTCCAAGTTCTTTGGTGTCGGCGCGCTGATGATCGGGCTGGCGCTGGGCGGCACGCTGCTGACGGTGCTGGGCCGGATGCAGACCCTGACGCTGGGGGCCATGATCGCGGCGCTGACCAACCTGCTCTACGCCGATCTTGCCGTTGGCGGCGCGCGAATGGCTGCGGTGAGTGACATGACCGGCTTTACCTGGCTGGTCGTCCACTTGGGCGGAGAGGCGCGGCTGGCCAAGCTGATGGTCGCCATCGCGGGTGAAAATATTGCCGTCGGCATCGCCGGGGCCGCGTTTGTGGCCTACCTTTCGTCGATCGTGGCGAAGCGGTATTCCGCCGTGCAATACGCGCTGCTGTCGTCGCTTACCCTGCTGGTCGGCACGCTGGGACGCGGCGCGCTGGGCAAGATGATCGAGACCGATGGCTATTACCGGGTGTTTTTGCTGACCACCGCGATCGGGTTCTTTGCTGTTGCCTTGTGTCTGGTCGAATGGTGGCGGCAGGCCCGGCTCAATCGGGCGGTTGCCGGTTGAGCCGGAGCACGTCGCCCGCAAGATAGAGCGATCCCGCGATCAGCAACGCCAGCCCGTCGTCCGGCAGCGCGGCCAGCGCGGCGGCCACGTCCGGCGCGGCTTGCGCATGGGGTCCGAAGGCATCCCGGCCGTGGCACTCATGTCCCGGCACCGGCACGACCTGAAGCGAGGCGAGGCGGTCCGCCAGCGGTCCGGCGATGGCCCCGGCGGCCTTGCTGCCCAGCATCCCGATCACGAGGTGCAGCCGCTTGCCCGCGAAATGCCGGGCCAGCGCCAGCCCCGCGTCGGGGTTGTGCCCCCCGTCGAGCCAGATCGTGCGACCCGGCACCAGCGCGGTGAGCGGGCCTTCGTCAAGCCGCTGCAGACGCGCCGGCCAGCGCGCGGCGCGGAGGCCCTCCGCGATTGCCTCCGCCGATATCGCCAGCCGCGATTGGTGCCGCATCATCGCCACCGCCAGCGCGGCGTTGTCGGCCTGATGCGCGCCGGGAAGGGCAGGAAGGGGCAGGGTAAGCTCGCCCAGGTGGTCGCGATAGGCGATCCCGCCGGGCAAGTCCTCGGCCCACCAGTCGCGCCCGCGCATCGCCAGCGGCGCCCCGTGGGCGACGGCAATGCGAATCACTTCCGCTTCGGCTCCCGCCGGGTAGGCCTGCGTCACCAGCGGCGTTCCCCGCTTGGCGATGCTGGCCTTTTCGAACGCGATCCGGGCGAGCGGATCGGCGGGAACGCCGTCTTCCGGGCGCAACAGGAAAGCCTCGTGATCGATTCCCAGCGAGCTGATCCCCGAAACGAGCGGAGCCGGGATCACATTGGTCGCATCGAACCGCCCGCCAAGCCCGACCTCGATCACGCAGGCATCGGCCGGATGGTGGCTGAAGCCCAGGAGCAGCGCGGCGGTGGTGACTTCGAAAAAGCTCGGCCCCAGGTCGCCCGAAGCGTCGAGCACTTCGGCCAGCAGCGCGGCAAGTTCGTCGTCTCCGATCAGCTTGCCGGCGATGCGGATGCGTTCGTTGTAGCGCACCAGATGCGGCTTGGTTGCAACGTGGATGCAATAGCCTTGCGCCTCGAGCATCGCCCGCAGGAACGCGCAAGTGGAGCCCTTGCCGTTGGTCCCGGCAACATGGAACACCGGCGGCAGGCGCGCCTCGGGATTGCCGAGCCGGCCGCACAACCGGGTGATCGTTTCCAGCCCGAACCGCCCTTGCGGCAGCGACAGCGCGGCCAGCCGATCCAGTTGGGCCTGGACTGCGGGGCTATCCGATGTGGCGAAATCGCGCATCAGCGCCCCTGGTTGGCCGTGGATTTCGGGTGTGCCTCAGGCGGCTTTCGCAGGCGCGAGGTATTCCAGCACTCGCGCCAACGTCGCCTTCAGATCCTTGCGGTGCACCACCATGTCGACCATGCCGTGTTGATAGAGGTATTCGGCGCGCTGGAAGCCTTCCGGCAGCTTTTCGCGGATCGTGTCCTGGATCACGCGCTGGCCTGCAAAGCCGATCAGGCAGCCCGGCTCGGCAATGTGGATGTCGCCCAGCATGGCGTAGCTGGCGGTGACCCCGCCCGTCGTAGGATCGGTCAGCACGACGATATAGGGCAGCCCGGCGCGCTTCAGGCGGCTGACCGCGACCGTGGCCTTGGGCATCTGCATCAGACTGAGAATGCCTTCCTGCATCCGCGCGCCCCCGGCGGCGGTGCAGATCACGTACGGCACCCTGGCCTTGATCGCGGCCTCCGCTCCGGCGACGAACGTCGCGCCGACCGCCATGCCCATCGAGCCGCCCATGAAGGCGAAATCCTGCACGCCCAGCACGATCTGGTGCCCGGCAATCGCGCCTTGCGCGTTGGTCAGCGCATCGGGATGCGGATTGGCGGCGCGCGCGGCTTTCAGGCGGTCCCCATAGCGCTTGGAATCGCGGAACTTTAGCGGGTCTTCCTTCACCTTCGGCGTCGGCAGCACGGTGAAGCCGGGATCGAGCAGTTGCGCGAAGCGCGCATCGGTCTGCACCCGGCCATGGTGCTCGCAGCGCGGGCAAACGCTCAGGTTGTCCTCATATTCCCTGGCGAACAGCATCTCGCTGCACGACGGGCATTTCACCCAGAGGTTGTCGGGCGTGTCGCGCTTCTTGAGGTTCGAAAGCGACGTGCGGACGCGGGTAATCCAGCTCATGCGGTTGCCTTACGGGATTCGTGGACGGCTTGCGAGAGGGCACTCGTCAGCGCGCGGATATGGGCGGGCGCATCGGCGCCGTGCCTGGCGACGATATCAACCAGCGCCGAGCCGACGACAACGCCATCGGCATGGGCGGCGATCGCGCTGGCCTGCTCGGGCGTGCGGACCCCGAACCCGACCGCGACCGGAATGTCACTGGCCGCCTTGAGCCGAGCGACAGCCTGCTCGATCGACGCTTGCGCCGCCTGCTGCATCCCGGTGATGCCTGCCACTGACACATAGTAGAGAAAGCCCGACGAGCCTTCGAGCACGGCCGGAAGGCGCGCCGTATCGGTGGTCGGCGTGGCGAGGCGGATCAGGGCTACGCCGGCCCCGCGCAGGGCCGGGCCAAGCTCGGGGTCTTCCTCGGGCGGAATATCGACGCAGATCACCCCATCGACGCCCGCCTGCGCGCATTCGGCGGCGAACCACTCGGCCCCGCGCGTGATCATCGGGTTCGCATAGCCCATCAGCACCAGCGGCAGGTGCGGGTGCCGGACGCGGAACTCGCTCGCGATGCGGAAGATATCTGCCGTTTTCGTCCCCGCGCCGAGCGAGCGCAAGTTGGCGAGCTGGATCGCCGGGCCATCGGCCATCGGATCGGTGAACGGCATCCCCAGTTCGATCACGTCCGCGCCGCCTTCAACCAGCGCGTCGAGGATCGCGCCGGTAGCGGCGGGCGTGGGATCGCCCCCGGTGACGAAGGTGACGAGGGCCGGGTGGCCCTTGGCGAAGGCAGCGGCGAGGCGGCTCACAGAGTCACCCCCAGATGCTCGGCGACGGAGAAGATGTCCTTGTCGCCGCGCCCGCACAAGTTGGCGATGATGATCTGGTCCTTGTCCATCGTCGGCGCGACTTTTTGCAGCGCGGCGATGGCGTGGGCCGGTTCGAGTGCGGGGATGATGCCCTCGGTCCGGCACAGGAGCTGGAAGGCCGCGAGCGCCTCGGTATCGGTGACCGAGGTGTATTCGACCCGGCCGGTCTCCTTGAGCCAGGCGTGCTCCGGGCCGATGCCGGGATAGTCGAGCCCGGCGCTGATCGAGTGACCTTCAAGGATCTGGCCGTCCTCGTCCTGCAGCAGGTAGGTCTTGTTGCCGTGGAGGATGCCCGGACGCCCGCCCGCGAGGCTGGCGGCGTGTTCCTTGTCGAGGCCATGGCCCGCCGCCTCGACTCCCAGCATCTTCACGCCCGGATCGTCCAGGAACGGGTGAAACAGCCCGATCGCGTTGGAACCGCCGCCGATCGCCGCGACCAGCAGATCGGGCAGGCGGCCGGTGCGCGACAGCAATTGTTCGCGCGCCTCGCGCCCGATTACGCTTTGAAAGTCGCGCACCAGTTCGGGGTAGGGGTGCGGCCCGGCGGCGGTGCCGATGATGTAGAACGTGTCGTGGACATTCGCGACCCAGTCGCGCAGCGCCTCGTTCATAGCGTCCTTGAGCGTGGCCGCGCCCGCCGTCACCGGCACGACCTCGGCGCCGAGCAGCTTCATCCGGAACACGTTGGGGGCCTGCCGCGCAACGTCGGTCGCGCCCATGAAAATTACGCACGGCAGGCCGAACCGCGCGCAGACCGTGGCGGTGGCGACGCCGTGCTGGCCCGCGCCGGTCTCGGCGATGATCCGGGTCTTGCCCATGCGGATCGCCAGCAGGATCTGGCCGATGCAATTGTTGATCTTGTGCGCGCCAGTGTGGTTCAACTCGTCGCGCTTGAACCAGATTTGCGCGCCGCCCAGTTCCCCGGTCAGGCGCGGGGCAAAGTAGAGCGGGCTGGGGCGGCCGACATAGTGCTCCAGCAGATCGTCGAACTCGGCCTGGAAGGCCGGATCGCCCTTGGCGCGGCGGTATTCCCGCTCAAGCTCAAGGATCAGCGGCATCAGCGTTTCCGCCACGTAGCGCCCGCCGAACTGGCCGAAATGGCCGCGCTCATCGGGCTGGTTGCGGAAGCTGTTGGCGGTCTGGGCAGGAGGGGCGACGGTCATGGCCCGGCGCTTGGCAGAAGGGGGGCGCAATGTCCAGATTCCCGGGGGTGCAGTCCGCATCGCGGCCTTCCCGCCGGGACGGAATGCGGTGTGTCGCACGCTGGTGTAGTGTGGACCCGGAGTTGTTGCTCCCTTGCAACAGTTTGCCAAACTGCCTTGAAAATGAACCAATTTGTTCATCCGGCGGACAGCCAGTCGCACCTAGTGACCTGCGCCGGGGGCACAAAGGATCAAGGAGTTCTTCAAATGCGTAAGCTCATTCTCCCCCTGCTCGCGTCGCTCGCGATGGCATCGCCGGCGCTCGCCAACGAAAGCCGGGTCGAGGCGCGCGGCGGCGTGCTCTGGTTGCCGGGACAGAGCGAGGCAACAGCAGGTGTCGCGGCCGGCTACGATTTCGACATGGGACCGGCGGCCTTCACCGGCCTTGAGATCTCGGCCGACAAGGCGCTCGCCTCCGGCTACAAGACGGCGTTCGGGTTCACCGGTCGCGCCGGCATCAAGGCCGCCGTGGCCAAGGTCTATGGCGCCGGCGGCTATACCACCGAGCCGTGCAGCAACTGCAACGGGGCCTGGCACCTGGGTGCGGGCGCTGAAATGCCGCTGATGGGTCCGCTCTACGGGAAGGTCGAATATCGTCACCTGTTTGGCGACAAGACCTTCGATTCCGATGCGCTGACTGCCGGCGTCGGAATCAAGTTCTGATCGAACCTCTCCCGATCAGATGAACGGAGGGACGGCCCGGCGACGGGTCGTCCCCTTGTTTGTGGCGGCTCAGCCGCGCGCGGCAGCGCAGAACGCGGCAATCTTTTCCAGATCCTTGACCCCGGGTGCGCTTTCGACGCCCGACGACGTATCGACCAGCGGCGCGCCGGTCAGCCGCACGGCTTCGGCCACATTGCCGGGATTGAGCCCGCCGGCGAGGCCCCACGGAGCCCGGTTCTTCCATCCGGCCAGCAGCGACCAGTCAAACGCCAGCCCCATCCCGCCGGGCAGCGCGCCCAAGGGTGTTTTCGCATCGAACAGCACCAGATCGACCGCACCGACATAGTCGGCGGCCCGTTCCACGTCGGCTGCGCCGGCAACGGCAATCGCCTTCCACACCGGCAGGCCGAACCGCGCCTGCACCTGCGCCGCGCGTTCGGCGCTTTCCGTCCCGTGCAATTGCACGGCATCGAGCTGCCCGGCACTGACCGCTTCGCCAATCAGGGCGTCGTCCGCATCGACGAACAGGCCGACGCGGGCGATCCGCCCGGCGGCGCGTTCCGCCAGAAGTGCCGCATCGCGCGGGGCAAGGTGACGGGGGGAGGGAGGATAGAACACGAAGCCCACATAGTCCGCACGCGCGCGGATCACCGCGTCAAGTGCGACGGGCGTTGATATACCGCAGATCTTGATGGCCGGAGCGGGCATGGGCGCCCTCTAGCGGAGAAGGCGCGGCGGGAGAAGCCTTCGGGGAGTGCGGCCCCCCGCTGGCATCACGGCGCCAGTTCGAATTGCACGGTGACGTTCACGCGCATCTGCAGTTCCCCTGACTGAACCGGCGGCGCGGACGAGACCGCATCCTGCGCGGCCATGCGGTACATCACCGGCTGGGGCGGCGACCATCCGCCGCTTTCGCTGATCGAGAGGATGCGCGAAACCTTGAGCCCGGCGGCGCGGGCATAAAGCTCGGCGCGGGCTCGCGCCTTGCGTATCGCGGCGGTGCGGGCTTCGTCGGTCGCCGGATCGGGATCGTCGAGTTCGAAGCTCGGCCCGTTCACTTCATTGGCCCCGGCGGTAACGAGCGCGTCGATCACCTTGCCATAGTCGTCCAGCTTGCGCTGGCGGACCGAAACGGAATTGTTTGCCCGGTAGCCGGCAATGGTCGGCTGTTCGGGGGTGATGGTTCCGTCCGGAAGCCTGCGCTGCGGCGCGTAAACCGGGCTCAGCGATAGGTTGCTGGTCTGGATATCGCGGTCGGCAATCCCCGCACGCTTCACGGCCGCGATCACCCGGGTCATGTCGGCCGAATTCGCGGCGAGCGCGGCGGCTGCGGTCTTGCCGGAACTGGTCACGCCCGCGCTGAATACGGCCAGATCGGGCTCACGGGTGACCTGTCCATCGGCGCTGACGGTCAGCAATGTGCCGCCCACCGCGAGGACCGGAGCCGGTCCGGTCTGCGCCTGGGCGACAGGCGCGGCAAGCGGTGCATAAGCGAGCGCGGCGGCAAGCGCCGTGGCGGGCAGCGAAAAGCGTTTCACAGGCGGCATCTCCCTTCGTTGAGGTGTGCACCGGGTGCATTCCGGCAGGTTTCCGCAATCTGAACGTATCGTCGCGCGCCCTAAAGCGTTGCCTCGATCGCCCGGGCTGCGAGCACCGGGTCGTCGGCGCGGCAGATCGGACGGCCGATCACCAATATGCTGGCTCCGGAATCGCGCGCCGCGCGCGGCGTGACGGTGCGCTTCTGGTCGCCCGGTGCGGATCCGTTGGCGGGGCGCAGGCCGGGCACGACGAAGTATCCGTTCTTCCAGCGGCTGTGTACTTCGGAAACTTCGTGGCCCGAGCAGACTATTCCGTCGAGCCCGGCTTCCTGCGCGAGATCGGCGAGGCGCAGCACCTGGTCATGCGGCGCGCCGGCGACGCCCGTGGCCCGCAAGTCCCCTTCGTCAAGGCTGGTGAGGACCGTGACCGCGACAACCTTGCAATGTTCGCCGGCGGCGGCCTTGGCGTCTTCCATCATCGCCCGTCCGCCGGCGGCATGGACCGTGACGATCGCCGGCTCCAGGACGTGAATCGACTGCATGGCGCCCGCGACCGTATTGGGAATGTCATGCAGCTTGAGATCGAGGAAGATCGGCAGGCCGACGCGGGCGATCTCGTGCACCCCGTGGTGGCCGTGCGCGCAGAAGAATTCGAGGCCCAGCTTGAAGCCGCCGACATGACCCTTCACCTTTTGTGCCAGCGCAATTGCGCCATCGAGGCGGGGCAGATCGAGGGCGAGGTAAATCGGGTTCATGGGGTTCCGGTTCAGTTTTCAGGGGTTTCAGCCGCCGAGGCCGCGTCAAGCTGGGTGGACGAAAGGCCAGAGGACGGCTGCCGGGTGAGCACCTCCAGCGCAGCGATCCGCCGCTTCATGCGCCAATGCCCGGCCATATGGCGGAGCCACATCGGCACGAGCCCGAGCAGGAACGAGAGGATGACCAGAGCCGGCAGCCTGGTTTCCCAGACGAGACCTTCCCAGATCTTCACCTCGACCGTGGTCCAGTTGTTCAGCGAGAACAGGAGCAGTGCGATGAGCACCACCACCCACACGATCGTGCGGATCACCTGCATGGCCAAGTTCCTTCCTTCCCCCGTTCGGCGGCAAGCTTACGGCTTGGCCTGATGCTAGGGCGGATTGGCGCGGAAGGGAAGGGCGGGCGCACCGGTCCGCCCGCCGCGAGCCCGGGGCGGCGCGCGGTGCGGTGGTTGAGAAGTTGTTGTTAGCCTCGCGCCGGGCCGC
>VMTF01000253.1 GCA_013791705.1 Sphingomonadales bacterium
CGCCGCGAGCGTGTGCATCGCACAGGAATGCCGCAGCACGTGCGGCGTAACCCGCTTGCCAAGGATCGACGGCTGCTTCGTTGCCGCGGTCTTGACGTGCTCGGCCAAACGGAACGCAAATCCGTCGCGGGTCATGCGCTGCCCGTTGGCATTGAGGAATATCTCGGCAGCTTGCGCGTCGGGCCGTATCGCAAGCCACGCGCGCAATACGAACTGGGTCTCTTTCCAGAGCGGCAGGACCCGTTCACGCCGACCCTTGCCCATGATGTGCACGGTGGACAGGGAGCGGTCCGGGAAATCGCGCAGCTGCAGCGTTACGAGTTCCGACACTCTCAGCCCGCCGGCATAGGCCAGATGCAGCATCGCGCGATCGCGGGTGCCAAGGCGTGTCCGGGGATCCGGGGCATCGAGCAAAGCCTTGATCTCGGCCCGGTCGAGGTAGTCGATCAGCGCCTTGTCGGTCTTCTTGGTCGGGATCGATCTGACGCGGAGGGCCAGATCCAGGCAGGCCGGAATCCGATACTCGATGTACCGGAAGAAGGACCGGATCGCGGCGAGCCTGCCATTGCGGGTCCGCACACAGCTGCCGCGCCCGGTCTCGACATGGTCCAGGAAAGCCATGATCATGTCGGGGCCGAGATCCTCGATCTCAAGATCGGTCGGCCGACGCTTCAGCCGATCGGCAGCGAACTGAACGAGGAGGACGAAGCAGTTGGCATAAGTCTTCACTGTGTGCGGGCTGACAGCACGTTCGCGTGGCAGATGCTCACGCAGGTATGCCGAGAGATGCGGAGCGAGCGCCGTCATGCCGCCTCTCCCCGGTAAAGCTGCTCGCTCGCAGCCGCAATGTCGCGCAGCAGCACCGGAGTGGCCTCGAGATACCAGTACGTGTTGGCGACCGACGCGTGCCCCAGATAGACACTGAGACCGGCCATGTGGTGAGCGATGGCCTCCCTGTCAGGTGGGCAGGACTCAAGGGAACGGACAGCGAAGGTGTGCCGCAGATCGTGGAGTCGCATGCCCGCCGTACCGGTTGGTCCACGATATCCGAGCTGCCGGGCCAATCTGACGAACACGACGTGGGCGCGCACCTTGTGCGGTGCCCGTCCCCGGATAGTGACGAACAGGTCGTTGCCCCTGGCCGCGTGCTTCTCGCGGAGGGCGAGATAGGCTTCGAGTGCTTGGCGCGTCGATGGCTGCAAGGCAATCAGCCGCTGCTTGCCAAACTTGCCGTTGCGGACGATCAGGCCATCCTCGACCAGATCTTTGCATTGTAATGCGAGGGCCTCGGAAATCCGGAGACCTGTCGCCGCCAGCAGCCCGAACAGGTAATGGTACGTGTGTGGGCTGATCGTGCCTTGGGGTGGAACGTCCAATGCAGCAGTCATGATCGCCCGCACCTGGTCCGGCTCAATGATGGTCGGCGTCGGGCGTGGCCGCTTGCCCCGACCGAAGACGCCGGCAGGCGGAACTTCGTGGCCTGAATCTTCGGCGTGAGCGAAAAGGCTGAAGTTACGTGCGGTGTCGAACCTCCGGCGGGCCACATATTGTGAGCTCGACGTATGGCACCAGTCGTAGATGCGCTGGACCTGAGTGTGCCGATCGCCGAAACCCCCGGCGTAGGCGGCGTACAGGCGCAGCATGCGTTCCTGTTCAGAGAACTTCAGCCCGAGGCTGCGATGCAGCGCCACGTATCTGGAAATGTGGATGTTCAGCATGACTGTTCTCCCGGCCAGGGCTGCGCGATCTTCATGAGCATCGGCAGATCGACCTTGGCGTAGATGGCAGTGGTCTCGGGCGAGCTGTGACGCAGGATGGTCCCGACGGACTCCAGGCCTGCGCCCGCGCGCAGCAGGTTGGTGGCAAGCGAATGCCGGAATATGTGCGACCCGGTCGGCACTCCTTCGATCCCACCGCGGTCGCGCGTACGAGCGACGATGCCCGCTATCTCAGCGGACGAGCGGAATGGCCGAAACGGTGCTTGTGCACGCAGGAACAGATGCTCTTCGGCGGCCTTCGGGCGGGCTGCCGCAAGATATGCCAGGATCGCGTCGCCAACATCCTGCGGCAATGGCAGGCGGTCCGGTCGACGCGTCTTGCCCTTGACCGTCAGGTGGCCGGATCGCCAGTCGATGTCGTCGAGACGCATGTTCTGAATATCGGCAGCCCGCAGGCCGAGCCTGGCGAGCAGGAGAATGATGGCCTTGTCCCGGACTTCCACCGGACGATCTGTCGGACAGGCCGCAATGATCCTCTCGATCGTTGCCGGGTCGACGTGGCGCGGCAGCGTCGAAAGGCGGTAGCGCTGTACTGATGGAACTGCATGCAAAAATGCCGGCCGGCACTCGCCACGCACGACCAGAAACCGGATGTAGCTCCTCATTATCGTGACGAGCAGCGATGCCGACCCCGGCGTCTCCTTGCTTCGTCGTTGGAATGCGCTCCTGAGTCCGGCGGCATCCCATTGCGAAGGCTCGCCCAGCATTGGCATGAGCCGTCTGATATCGGTCCGGTAGCGCCGGATCGTCTCGTCCGTGGCGCCGCGGTGTTGCTTGAGCCATGCCAAGTAAGCCGACATGTGCGGGTCATCGTCCGCCACCGGTTCAACCAATGGGATGGCGCCCCGGCCTCGCAGGAACTCGACGAAGTGCCGTGCGCATCGCCGCCGCCGCTTGGTGCCCGTTGCGACCAACTTGCCCCGCTTGCGCCAGACCGGGCATCGGCAATCATGCGCTGCATAGTGGTCGATGATCGTGTCATCGATATCGATCCATTGGCGCCGCGCCATGCGAAGCCAGGCCACGAAATGCTCGGCCTCGGACCGATAGGCCTGTGCCGGTCCCTCGGCAAGTTGCAGGCGATCGATCGCATCGGAATAGTCGGCGAGGTGCCGTGGCAGATCGTCGATCCCGTCGTCGACTTCGACGTAGCCTTGATCTTCCAGGAACCGGACGAAGCGCCTGACCCTTGCTGCTTGGTCAGCCTTGTAGTGCGCTTGCTGCGCCGAATACCGGTGGCACCGGCACCCATGCTTTTCGAACCGCCGGACAGCCCGATCGTCAATCGTGCGGATGGCGATCCTATGCAGGCCCAGCCAATGCAGGAAATGGCGGACCGCCGCGCCATACAGAACCGCACAGCCTGACTTCTCGTCGAGCGACTGAGAGGAGAGGAATGTGGTGAGAAGGGTGCCGTGACTGGGCGGGTCTTCGACCCGGAGCGGGGCCGCTCGAAACGGCAATGATGATCTTGATCGCATGTTGGTTCCTTCGACTTGTTGAGGTCGAGGGAACCGTAATTATCTGGAGTGAAATCATGGAAAACCGAAGGAAACCTGCGCCTCCCGCCACCACGCTCGACATAAACTGCGACTGCAAAGAATACGTGGTCGACTACGTCGCCAGGAGCTTCCCTGTCCGGCTCATGGCAGTGTTCACCGACGAGAATGGCAATCCCCGTTCGGAACCCATGATCGACGAGCAGGGGCAGCCGGTCTTGTGCCGCTCGGCACTTGCCGCGCGCGACCGGATGATCGAGCAGCTGTGCGCTCTCCCGCCGATAGCAACTGCGCTCGATGCGATCATTGAGCGCTTCGGGGTCGATGCGGTCGCCGAAGTGACCGGCCGCAGCCGGCGCCTTATCATTGGACGTGATGGGCGGCAGAAGCTCCAGTCGCGCAGTCCGCGCGCCAACATCGCCGAGACCCAGGCCTTCATGGATGGCCGCAAGCGCATCCTGGTCTTTTCCGATGCCGGTGGCACGGGGCGCAGCTACCATGCTGACCTTTCCGTCCGGAACCAGGCACGGCGCGTCCATTTCCTTCTGGAGCCTGGCTGGAGGGCGGATGCCGCCATCCAGGGGCTTGGTCGCTCCAACCGCACAAATCAGGCTTCTGCGCCCTTGTTCCGGCCGGTCACGACCGACGTTCGCGGCGAACGGCGGTTCATCTCGACGATTGCCCGGCGGCTCGACAGCCTCGGTGCGTTGACCCGTGGCCAACGCCAGACCGGCGGTCAAAACCTCTTCGATCCCTCCGACAACCTTGAAAGCACATATGCCAAGGAAGCGCTGAACCGTTGGTTCGGGCTTCTGTTCATGGGCAAACTCGAGGCTGTCGGCCTGTCCAGGTTTCAGGACCTGACCGGGCTGAGGATTGAGGGTGCTGACGGGAGTTTGGTAGACGATCTGCCGTCGATCCAGCGCTGGCTCAATCGCATCCTGGCGCTGCCGATCGCGCTGCAAAACGCGATCTTCGACGAGTTCATCTCCCTGGTTGAGGCACGAGTCGATGCCGCACGGCAGGCGGGCACCCTCGATCTTGGCGTTGAGACGATCGCGGTCGAAAGCTTCGATGTGATCTCCGATACGCTGCTGCGAACCGATGCCACGTCTGGAGCGACCACGCATCTGCTGGAGCTGGAGATTGCCCGGGCTTTGAAGCCGCTGACGCTCAAACGGCTCGGCGAACACTTTGGTCTCGACAC
>VMTF01000036.1 GCA_013791705.1 Sphingomonadales bacterium
CCGGGGGCCCCCCCCCCACCCGGCCTGCGTCAGTTGCGGTGGTCACGGTCCCGGTCGCGATTGTAGTCGCGATCACGATCCCGGTCTTTATCGCGGTCGGGGCGATAGTCGGGGCGCTGGTCGCGCGGGAAACGCGGCATCCGTGTGCCCTGCGGCGGCGAGCGCAGGGTGCCCTCGAACCGGCGGTAAGTCGGGCTTGGCCGCGTGCCATCCCGGCGGAAGTGATAGCGCAGATCGCGCCGATAGGCCCGGTCCTGCGGAGTCAGGCGATAGTAGAAATAGTTGTCGCTGCCCCAGTAGCCATCGTAAATCGAGCCGTAATAGCCATCGTACCAGCCCGCATAGGGGTAGCCGACCGAAATCACGCCGCCACCGCGATAGCCATCATCGACACAGGCGCCCAGCGGCAAAGTGGCCAGGGCGAGGCCCAATAGTGCTGTCGTGCGTTTCATCGCGAATTCCTTCGTTGTTTGAAGGCCGGACAGGGACGGCACGTCGATATCCGGCCTTCAAACAAGCATGATCATGCGCCGCCGCTCATGACGACGACATGAATCAAATCGCGCGAATTTATTCAGGCGATGGCAGGCGCCGCCC
Organism: Sphingomonadales bacterium; assembly: GCA_013791705.1. Lineage (GTDB taxonomy): Bacteria > Pseudomonadota > Alphaproteobacteria > Sphingomonadales > Sphingomonadaceae > Novosphingobium. Next base: position 598 of record VMTF01000036.1, read on the forward strand.
GGCGCGCGCGGGCTGGAGCCCCCTGCCCCCGCGCGCCGGCCGTGATCCTAGCCTTGCGCCTTCTTCTTGCGGCGCCAGGCGTGCAGCAGCGGCTCGGTATAGCCGTTGGGCTGTTCGACGCCCTTGAACACCAGATCGCACGCCGCCTGGAAGGCCAGGCTGGTGTCCCAGTTTCCGGCCATCGGCTCGTAAGCCGGATCGTCCGCGTTCTGGGCATCGACCTTGGCGGCCATGCGGTGGAGCGATTCCATCACCTGCTCGCGGGTGCAGACCCCGTGCAGCAGCCAGTTGGCCATGTGCTGGCTGGAGATGAGCAGCGTCGCGCGGTCTTCCATCAGGCCGACGTCGTTGATGTCGGGCACTTTGGAGCAGCCGACGCCCTGATCGATCCAGCGCACCACATAGCCGAGCAGGCCTTGCGCGTTGTTATCGAGTTCCTCGCGCACTTCGGCTTCGGACCAGTTGACCCCGTCGGCGAGCGGCACGGTGAGCAACGCATCGAGCGGCGGGACCGGCTGGCTGGCAAGGTCGCGCTGCACGGCGAACACGTCGATTTCATGATAGTGCATCGCGTGGAGCGTCGCGGCGGTGGGCGAAGGCACCCAGGCGGTGTTGGCCCCGGCCTTGGGGTGCCCGGTCTTTTCGAGCACCATCGCGCGCATCCGGTCCGGCGCGGCCCACATCCCCTTGCCGATCTGGGCGCGGCCCGACAGGCCATGCCTGAGCCCGATCGCGACATTGCGCTTCTCGTAGGCATCGATCCACGCACTGGCCTTCATCGCGCCCTTGCGGATCATCGGCCCGGCCCGCATCGAGGTGTGCATCTCATCCCCGGTGCGATCGAGGAAGCCGGTGTTGAGGAACACGATCCGGTCCTTCACCGCCTGGATGCAGGCGGCAAGATTGGCCGAGGTGCGCCGTTCCTCGTCCATCACGCCGACTTTGAGGGTGAAGCGGGACAGGCCGAGCAGGTCTTCCACCGCATCGAACAGATCGTTGGTGAACGCGCATTCCTCCGGCCCGTGCATCTTGGGCTTGACGATGTAGATGCCCGCGCCCCGGCCATTCCGGGCGCGGCTGTTGCGATACTTGCCGAGCCCGGCGATGTCCTGCGCGCTGATCGCGCTGGTGATCACGCCGTCCATGATCCCTTCGGGGATTTCGCCGCCATCGGGCAGGAGGATCGCCGGATTGGTCATCAGGTGGCCGACATTGCGGATGAACAGCAGGCTGCGGCCCGGCAGGGTCAGCGCGCTGCCATCGAGCGCGGTCCATTCCCGATCGGCATTGAGCGCGCGGGTCAGGGTCTTGCCGCCCTTTTCAAAGGTGTCGGTCAGATCGCCGCGGATCACGCCCAGCCAGTTGCGATAGGCCTCCAGCTTGTCGTCGGCATCGACCGCCGCGATCGAATCCTCAAGATCGACGATCGTGGTCAGCGCCGCTTCGAGCACGATGTCGGCGATCCCGGCCTTGTCGGTCTTGCCGACCGGGTGGGCGCGATCGAGCATCAGTTCGATGTGCAGCCCGTTCTTGCGCAGCAGGAGCCCGCCGGGCTTGCGGGCGACCAGTTGCGCCGGATCGGCCAGCGGCGGATCGCCCGCGCCGTCCCAGTTCGTCCAGCTTGCCCCGGCGAGCGGAACCGACTGATCGAGAAACGCCCGGCCCGCAGCGATGACGGCCGCGCCGCGCTCCGGATCGTAGCCGCCCGGCTTGGCCGGGGCCGCGTCGAGCGCGTCGGTGCCGTACCATGCGTCATAAAGGCTGCCCCAGCGCGCATTGGCCGCGTTCAGCAGGAAGCGCGCGTTGAGCACCGGCACCACGAGCTGCGGCCCGGCCATCGTCGCAATCTCGGCATCGACATGCTGCGTGGCGACGGTGAACGGCGCGGGCTCTTCGACCAGATAGCCGATCTCGCGCAGGAAGGCCTGATATTCGCCCTGTTCGAGCGGCTTGCCGGCGCGGGCGGCGTGCCATGCGTCGATCCGCGCCTGCAGCTCGTCCCGCTTGGCCAGCAGCGCGCGGTTGCGCGGCGCGAACTTGCCCACCAGCGCGGCGAACCCGGCCCAGAACGCAGCGGCGTCCTTGCCGAGCGGGCCCAGCACTTCCCCTTCGACAAAGGCCGCAAGCTGCGCATCGACCTGAAGGCCCGCGCGATCGACACGCGCGTTTTCGCGGACAACCTGATTTGTCATCTTACCTCACACTCGAAAAACCGCGAACGCGTGTGCGCCGCGAAGGAAAATCTTGCGATGATGTCTGGGGAGGACAGCCGCCGTATAGGCGGATCGTTCCGGGTTTTGCAACAGCCGAAGGCCCATGCCGGACGCGGAAAACCCGGCCCGCGCCGCCGGGTTGTCGCCGATCCTGACACTGATTCCGCGCGCTGCGCGCCTTGCGGATAAGCGTTGCGGCGTCGGTAACGCTTACAAGTGAACCGGCGTTAACCTTGCACTTGCGCGCAGCCGTGCATGTGGCATGATCGTTGCTACCAATTTCACGGTGCCGTCCGCTATCCGAAAGCGCGGAAGTCCCGGAGCGCCAGCCGAGGTAAGGAATGCTGCGAAAAGTCGCCCGCCTGTTCACCATCAAGACCCGCATCGAGGCGTTCCTGATCATCTACGCGCTGGCGCTCGGCGCCACGGCGCGCGGCGCGCATTACCTTGACCAGTATCCCGGCCTTGGCGGCAAGCTGCTGTTCCTTGCCACCACCGGCGCGGTGTTCCTGGCCGGCGCCAAGATCCTCGACTGCCTGAAATACGAAGCCGCCGCGCGCGAGGCCGCGAAGCGCGACGAGGGCTGATTCGGCCGGCTGCAGGCGGTGGTTTCGGGGCGCGTGACTTTCGTTGGCTAATGTAGCGCTTGCGGACGCGGCGCGGCTTGCTGTCTGGAATCGGTTCGCAACCCGACATTCCCTACGCCCGCTCAGCCTGAGCTTGTCGAAGGCCCCGCGCCACGGCCGACCCGGCGCGATGGACTTCCATGCCTGCCTCCTGCGCTGCGACGACGGCAGCATATACGCAGGCCCTACCGACGATCTTGAACTGCGCGTCACGCAGCACCAGTCCAGGGTGTTTGGGGGCTGGAGCCGCGCCAAGAAGGAGGCGCTGATCGCGGGTGACTGGAACTTGATCAGCGCTCAGGCGGGCAGCCGCAAGGGGTGATTGCGCGGGGCGAAGGTCGCGCGTGGCCTTCGACAGGCTCAGGCTGAGCGGGTGGTAGTAGCCTGAGCGGGTGGGGGAATGTCCACAACCCGGTCGCAAGCGGCCATCCGCAAGCACCGCGCATCAGCCCACGATAGACCTGCACTTTGTGGGGGAACCGCACGCCAGCCGAACCGGCGCGCGAAGGTGGGGTGTTTCTGTTGCCCGGTACACCCCGAACCGCTGGAATCCCTTCTGTTGCCCGGTGGGTCCAACCGCGTTCTGGCTTTGTAAGATCAGGCCGTTAGGCCGTCAGATTACGCTGCGAGAGCGAGTGCGTCATTGTCATTGGCACTTGTGAGTTTTGAGCCTTGAACGGGTTACTCAGCCCGGGCAAAAACAGCGTCTTTGAACACACGTCGATCCTAGTTCGGCCCCGTCAACTTTCCCGATCCGGCCAAGCCGTTGCGAGAAGGATGGTGGAGCCGCCGGGTACCGCCCCCGGGTCCGCTGCGTCTATTTCACGCCGCCATTTATCACCATAGCCGGTCGAAACCGGCACGAGCGTATATAGGCATGTTGCGGAAAATGAAAAGGGTGCTGCGCAAAATGAAGCGGGCGGGAGCGCATGCCCCCGCCCGCCAAATATGCCGGAATGGCCCGGATCACGCCTTCCTGAGCGAATCGCGGATTTCGGTGAGCAGATCGACTTCGCTCGGCCCGGCCGGAGCGGCGGGCGGCGGCGGCATCAGCTTGTTGGCCTGGCGCACGATCAGGAAGATCACGAAGGCCATGATCAGAAAGTTGATCAGCGCGGTAATGAACGAGCCATAGCCCAGCATCGCGACGCCGGCCTCTTTCAGCGCCGCATAGTCGGTGAGCGAGCCGGTGTAGCCATCGGGGACCGGACCGAGCAGCAAAAACTTGCTCGTGAAGTCCATTCCGCCGAACACCTTCCCGATGACCGGCATCAGCACATCGTCGGTCAGCGAACTGACGATCTTGCCGAAGGCCGCGCCGATGATCACGCCGACCGCCAGATCGAGGACATTGCCCCGGGCGATGAAAGTCTTGAATTCCGCAAGCATATCGGTTCTCCCTCCAACCTCGGAGCGCTATCTGCCAGCACCGTGCGGCTTCGGCAATCGTCATAATTGTCCCCGTGCTGCTTGATCGGACACATAACCCCACTATGTTCGCGGCGACCCGGCCGGTCTGTTGCCGGCCCAAGGAGGGACTTGCCCGATGTTCGCCCATGTGACCCGCCGTTTTGCCGTTACCGCCCCGGTTGCCGTCGTCGCGGCGCTCAGCCTTTCGGGCTGCGGCATCAATTCGGTGCCGACCGCAGAAGAAGCGGCCAAGGCCAAGTGGGCCGATGTGCAGGCCGCCTTCCAGGAACGCGCGAATCTGGTCCCCAACCTCGCCGCCGTCGCCAAGGGCGCGGCCGAGCAGGAGAAGGGCATCCTGGTGGGGGTGACCGAGGCGCGGGCCAAGGCCACCTCGATCCAGATCAGTGCCGACGACCTGACCGATCCCGCCAAGATGAAGGCGTTCCAGGACGCGCAGAACCAGCTTTCGTCCTCGCTCAGCGGGTTCGGCCGGCTGCTCGCCAATGCCGAAGCCTATCCCGAGCTGAAGAGCATCACCAATTACCAGATGCTGCAGAGCCAGATCGAGGGCCAGGAAAACCGCATCCGCGTGGCGCTGCGCGACTACAATGGCGCGGTGCAGGCCTATAACACCACGATCCGCACGTTCCCGTCGGTGGTCGCCGCCAAGGTGGTCTATGGCGCCAAGCCGATGGTGCCCTATCAGGCGGTGACTGCGGGCGCGGAAGTTGCGCCCAGCCTTGAAGGCAAGCTCTGATCGCGAGGATTTCCCAAATGGCCGGCCCTGAGCCTGTGCGGACCCGGCGCCCTTCCCTGCCCGCACCGCTCGCAGCGCGCCTGTTCGCGCTCGCCGCGCTCTGCGCGCTGCTGCTGGCGCTCGTGCCGGCGCTCGCCCGCGCGCAGACTTTCCCGGCGCTCACCGGCCGGGTGGTCGATGCGGCGAACATCCTGCCGGCGGACCAGCAAGTGCGGCTTGAACAGAAACTGGCGGCGCTCGAACAGCAATCACAGCGGCAAGTGGTCGTAGTCACGCTGCCCGACCTGCAGGGCTATGACATTTCCGACTACGGCTATCAGCTCGGCCGCCACTGGGGGCTGGGCGACAAGGAGCGCAACGACGGCGCACTGCTGATCGTCGCGCCGAACGAGCGCAAGGTGCGGATCGAGATCGGCTATGGCCTTGAAGGCGTGCTGACCGACGGGCTTTCGGCGCTGATCGTCCAGCAGCAGATCATCCCGCGCTTCAAGGCCGGGGACATGCCGGGCGGCATCGAGGCCGGGACCGACGCGATCATCAGCCAGCTCACCCTGCCCGCGGCCGAAGCCGCCGCCGTCGCGACCGCCGCCGATGCGCAAGCCGCGCAAAGGCAGTCGCAAGGCGGCGGGATCGGCCCGGTGATCTTCATCCTGTTCATCCTGTTCTTCTTCGTCCTGCCCGCGCTGCGCCGGGGATCGGGCGGGCGGCGCTATGCTGGCGGAAGCGGGCTCGGGCCGCTGATCCTGTTCGACGCGATGAGCCATATGTCCGGTCGCGGCAGCGGCTGGGGCGGCGGCGGCGGTTTCGGCGGCGGGGGCGGCTTTTCGGGCGGCGGCGGCAGCTTCGGCGGCGGCGGCTCTTCGGGCAGTTGGTAGGAGATCGCATGGCCCGGCCCGATTCAGCTCTGGAACCGATGACCGACGCCGACCACCGGCGGGTGAGCGCGGCCGTGACCGCGGCCGAGGCCAATTCCGCCGGCGAGATCGTCACCATTCTGGCGGAGCAATCCGATTCCTATGGCGACATCGCGCTGGCATGGTCGGCGCTGGCGGGGCTGATCGCGCTGATCGCGCTCTCGCTCGCGCCCGATTTCTATCTCGGCCTCTATGACCGGCTGACCGGGGCCTGGATGCAGGAATGGACGCCGCGCGAGCTGTTCGGCGTGGCTGCGCTGGTGGCGGCGATCAAGTTCGCGGCGGTGTGGCTGCTGCAATTGTGGCGTCCGCTGCGACTGTGGCTGGTGCCGCGCCCGATCCGGAACCGGCGGGTCCACGCCCGCGCGCTGACCTGCTTTCGCGTCGGGGCGGAGCGGCGCACCACCGGGCAGACCGGTATCCTCATCTATCTGTCACTGGCCGAACACCGCGCCGAGATCATCGCCGAAGAGGCAATCGCGGCCAAGGTTCCGGCAGAAGTGTGGGGCGAGGCGCTGGCGGCGATGCTGGTGGAGCTCAAGGCCAGCCACATGGCCGATGGCCTGATCGCGGCGGTCTCGCGCGTCGGGGTGGTGCTGGCCGAGCATTTCCCGCGCGCCAACCAGGATGTGAACGAATTGCCGGACCGGCTGATCGAGGTGTGATGAGCAGCGAAACGGAAGAACGGATCGTCTGGCAGGGCCGGTTCATCACTACCAAGGTCAAGGGCAACTGGGAATTCGTCAGCCGCGCGCGCGGGATTCACGCGGCGGTGATCCTGGCGGTGGACGCGGCGGACCACGTGATCCTCGTCGAGCAATACCGCGTGCCGCTGGGGCGCAACTGCATCGAGCTTCCGGCCGGACTGGTGGGCGACCACGACGATACGGTCGGCGAGTTGCCGACCGCCGCCGCAGCGCGCGAGCTGGAGGAAGAAACCGGCTTCCATGCCGAGCGCATGGAAGTGATCGGCGAATTCTGGTCCTCCCCCGGGATGGTCAGCGAGAGCTTCACGCTGCTCAAGGCACACGGGCTGACCAGAGTTGGCCCGGGCGGCGGGACAGACGGCGAGAACATCATCGTCCACCGGGTGCCGCTTGCCGATATCCGCGAATTCATCGCCGCGCGGCGCGCGCTGGGCGATGCGATCGACGTCAAGATGCTGCTGATTCTGGGGCCGCATCTGCTCTAGGGTCAGGACCGCGCGCCGGGGTTTACTTTCGGCGGCCGACGCGGGAATAGTCTGCCTGGCGAGAGGTGGGGAACAGCAGGAAATGCGGCAGGTTCGCGTGACATCGTTCGACGTTGCGGCGCTGGCGGGAGTCAGCCAGTCGACCGTGTCGCGCGCGCTGGCGGGCGATCCGGTGGTGAGCCCGCCGACCCGGACCCGCGTGGTCGAGGCGGCGCGCCAGCTCAACTACCATATCGACGAGAATGCCGCACGCCTGCGCACCGGCCGCACCGGCACGCTCGCGGTGGTCGTGATCAGCCGCGAGGGCCAGGGCCACCACGACGTCAACCCGTTCTACTTCTCGCTGCTCGGCGCGGTCTGCGCCGCCGCCTCGAGCCGGGGCCACGAAACGCTCGTCACCTTCCAGGATACGCCAGACAGCCTCTCCGGCCGTTATGAGGAACAGCGCAAGGCCGACGGGCTGATCGTGATCGGCACCACCGCCAACCGCCCGGCGTGGACTTATTTTCGCGAACTGGGCGAATCCGGCGCCCTCGTGGTCTATTGGGGCTCGCCGTTCGACGACCTCGACTGGACCCGCAGCGACAATCACCAGGGCGCGCGGCTCGCCACCGCGCACCTGCTCGGCGCCGGCTATCGCCGGATCGTCTGCGTGACGTCCGAAGGTTCGCCGCAGCGCCAGTTCAACGAACGCTATGACGGCTATGCCGCGCAATTGCGCGAAGCCGGCCACCAACCCCGCGCGATCGAGATCGACGAGCGGCTGGCCCGCGAGGATCAGGGCCGCAAGGCGGTGGCCGAGCTGATTGCGGCGGGCGAGCCGTTCGATGCGATCTTCGCGGTGTGCGACCAGATTGCGCTGGGCGTTCTGCTCGAACTGCACGATCGCGGCATCGCGGTGCCGGGCCAGGTCGGCGTCGTCGGCTTCGACGGCATCCGCTCCGGCGGCTATGCGATCCCGCCGCTGACCTCGCTGGAGCCGGACTTCCAGTCAGCCGGGGTGATGCTGGTCGAAAAGCTGCTCAACCAGGTCGCCGGCAAGCCGACCGACCGCCGCCGGGTGCCGGTGCGGCTGGTGGCACGCGCGAGCAGCAAGGGGCCGGCCGCGCGCAAGGACTGACGGCGGTGCGGGGATGATCCCCCCGCGCCCGGCCTGAAATCAGCGCCCTTTCCACACGCCGGGGCGCTTCTCCACAAACGCGTTCATGCCTTCCACCCGGTCCTCGGTCGCGGCGAGGATCTGGAACAGGCGCCGTTCGAGCTGGATGCCCTGATCGAGCGTGGTATCGAACGCGGCGTTGACCATTTCCTTGTTGGCCAGCGCGGCCACCGGCGGCATCGCGGCAATCGCGGCGGCGGTCTTGAGCGCATCGGCGAGCAGATCGGCCAGCGGCACGATCCGCGAAACCAGCCCGGCGCGTTCGGCCTCGGCGGCATCCATCATCCGGCCGGTCAGGCACATGTCCATCGCCTTGGCCTTGCCCACGGCGCGGGTCAGGCGCTGCGACCCGCCCATTCCGGGGGCGACGCCGAGCTTGATCTCAGGCTGGCCGAACTTCGCGGTATCGGAGGCGATGATGAAATCCGCCATCATCGCCAGTTCGCACCCGCCGCCCAGCGCAAACCCGTTGACCGCCGCGATCCACGGCTTGCGCGTGGGCTTGACCATCTCGTTGTTCCAGCCGGCAAAGAAATCCTCAAGGTAGAAGTCGGCCGCCGGTTTATCGGCCATTTCCTTGATGTCGGCCCCGGCCGCGAAGGCCTTCTCGCCAGATCCGGTCAACACCGCGCAGCGCTGCGACGGATCAGCCTCGAACGCGGCGAAGGCCGCGATCAGTTCGGCCAGAACCTGCGAATTGAGCGCGTTCAGCGCCTGCGGACGGTTGAGCGTGATCAGGCTGACCGCGCCCTGCTGTTCGACCAGTATCGTCTCGTACGTCATGCCAGTTCCCATTGCTTGCGCCGCGACAGGCGTCGCCGGCCACGATTGGTAAGTTGCGCGCTCGGCCCCGCCATGCCCTTACCCGCCGCAGCGCAGATAAGTCAGCGGGCCGGTCTGTGCGTCAGGTCCGCGATCCTGCCGGATCAGCTTCGCCCCGCCGTCCCAGGCACGCAGTTCCACGTCCTGGGTCCATTCCTGTCCTTCGCCGGAAAAGGCGAAGGTCGCGCGGATCCGGTCGGTGCCGGCCGCCGCCACCGTGCCGAGGCGGGCGGAGGTTTCGTAGAAGATCAACTCGTTCGCGCCCACTTCAAGCAGGCCCTTGGCATCGCCGTGGGTCGATGTGCAGTCCCGCTCGACCAGGCCCCACCGGCCGCGCAGCGCCCGGGGAATGGCGGCGGCGGAGAACCTCGCGCCGGTGGCCGTTTCGCCGGCAGGAACCGCTGCCGCGCCGGACTCGGCCGCGCCGACCGGCGGGGTGTCGGACGATTGCCCGGCGGGCGGCTCGGAACCGCCCGAACATCCGCCCACGGCCAGCACGCATCCGGCGAGCAGCGCCAGCGCGGGCCGGTTGGCGAACCGCAAGGCTGACAACACTGGTTCGCGTCGGTGCATCGCCAAGCCCTCTGCCCTCACCGCTCCGCCCTCACCGCTCCATCGCGATCCGCCCGGCTCGATCCGGGGCTTACTGCACCGCAACACGGACCGAGGCAACCCCGGGCCGCCGCCACCGTGCCGGCCGACCGGCCGAACCCTGCGCGATCAGACGAGGAACCCGCCGAGCCGGCCCCGAACGATCTCTTCCGCCTCGCTGATGATGCCGGAGATGAGCTGCTCGCACGTCGGGATATCGTGAATCAGGCCCTGCACCATGCTGGCCCAGAAGATGCCTTTCGACATGTCGCCGGTCTGCAGCACTTCGCGGCCCTTGATGCCGGCAACAAGGCCGCGCACGTCCTCGAACTTGGTGCCGGGCTCGCTCAGAATCCGCACGACCTCGTCCGAGACCTCGTTCTTGCCGACCCGCGCGGTATTGTGGAGCTTGCGGAAGATCAGGTTGGTCCCGCGCTCGTCGTTCTCGATCATCTTGGCCTTGACGTTGTCATGGATCGGCGCCTCCACGGTCGCGCAGAAGCGCGTGCCCATGTTGATCCCTTCCGCGCCCAGCGCCAGCGCCGCGACGAAGCCGCGCGCATCGCCGATGCCGCCCGAGGCGATCATCGGCACCTTGACCTTGTCGGCCGCCGCCGGGATCAGGATCAGGCCCGGTATGTCGTCCTCGCCTGGATGGCCGGCACATTCGAACCCGTCGATCGAAATGATGTGGGCGCCGTGCTTTTCGGCCGACACCGCATGGCGCACCGCCGTGCACTTGTGCAGGATGGTGATCCCGTGCGGCTTCATCATCTCCCACAGTTCGCGGACCTGGGCGCTGCCCGCAGGCTCGACGATCTTGATCCCGCTATCGATGACGGCCTGGGTGAAGCCCTTGTAATCCGGCGGATTGACCGTCGGCAGCACGGTGATGTTCACGCCGAAGGGCTTGTCGGTCATCCCCCGGCAGCGCTCGATCTCATCGCGCAGCGCGGCGGGACTGGGCTGGGTCAGCCCGGTCAAGAGGCCAAGGCCGCCGGCATTGGACACGGCGGCCGCCATTTCGGCATAGCCGACCCACATCATGCCGCCCTGCACGATCGGGTGCTCGATGCCGAGCATTTCGGTGACGCGGGTCTTGAATGCCATGTGCCAGGGTTCCTCCAACAAGTTCGCGGGCATCGTTAGCGCCAGTCATCATTTTCGCCAAATCGAGTATGCGATTTCGTGGACAGGGTTGGCCCCCCGCAGGCTTGCGCTGCGCGCCGCGATTGGCCATGGCCGGGTGAAACGGGAAAGGAACGGCGCATGAGCGAGATGAAAGTCGAAGCTGCGACATTCCGGCAGGTGCTGGGCTATTATCCGACCGGCGTCTGCGTGATCACCGCGCTGTCGGACGATGGCATGCCGATCGGCCTGGTGGTCGGCACGTTCACCTCGGTTTCGCTCGATCCGCCGCTGGTCGGGTTCTTCCCGGACAAGCGCTCGACGACCTGGCCCCGGATCGAGGCGGCCGGCCACTTCTGCGTCAACGTTCTCGCCAGCGACCAGACCGCGCTGTGCCGCCAGATCGCCTCCCCCGGCGACAAGTTCGCGGGCGTCGAATATACCCTGTCGCAACACGATCTGCCGGTGCTGGGCGGCGCGATGGTCGCGATCGAGTGCCGGCTTGAAACGGTGGTCGAAGCCGGGGACCACTGGATGGTGATGGGCCGGGTGCTGGGGCTGGAAGCACGGCGCGAGGCCGATCCGATGCTGTTCTTCCGCGGCACATACGGCGGCTTCGCCGAAGTCAACTGAGCGCCCCCCCTGATGCGAGACCTCCAGGCATGATCGCCCCCGACCGCCCGCGCCGCAGCGCGCTCTATCTCCCGGCCTCGAACGCCAAGGCGCTCGCCAAGGCGCGGACACTGCCGGCCGACGTGATCATCCTCGATCTTGAGGACGCGGTCGCGCCGGAGGCCAAGGCCCAGGCCCGCGCCGCCGCGCTCGCCGCGGTGCGCGAAGGCGGGTTCGGATCGCGCGAGGTGGTGATCCGCGCCAACGGCCTCGATACGCCGTGGGGCGCGGGCGACCTTGCCGCCATCGCCGGCTCGGGAGCGGATGCGGTGCTGGTTCCCAAGGTTACCACGCCCGATGACGTGATCGCCTGTGAACGGGCTCTGGCGGGCGCGCCCGGCACGCTCCAGCTCTGGGCGATGATCGAGACATGCGGCGCGGTCGCCCGGCTTGACGCGATCGCCGCGCTTGCCGCCATCACGCGCCTGTCGCTGTGGGTGATGGGCACGAACGACCTCGCCAAGGAGATGCGCGCGCGCCTGACGCCCGAGCGCACCGCCTTCCTCCCGGTGCTGACGCTGGCGGTCTGCGCCGCCCGGTCGCACGGCGTCGCGGTGCTCGACGGGGTTTGCAACGAGTTCCGCGATCTGGCGGCGTTCCGGGCCGAGGCCGAGCAGGGGCTGTTGTTCGGCTTCGACGGCAAGACCGTGATCCACCCGGACCAGATCGGCCCGTGCAACGAAGTGTTCTCGCCGAGCGCGGCCGAGCTGGACTGGGCCCGCGCGGTGATCGCCGCCTTTGCCCTGCCCGACAACGCCGGCAAGGGCGCGATCCGGGTCGAGGGGAAAATGGCCGAATTGCTGCACCTCGATCAGGCCCGGCGGCTGATCGCGGTGGCGGAAAACATTGCGGCGGCCTGAATTCGGCGGTCAGGATTGCCGTTTGATCAGATACTTGACGCCAATCCAGCGCAAGCGCGTTATTTTATGACAACCCGTCATATTCCGGCACGCCACCCCTTGAACCGACAGGGCATCACGGACTAAGGGCGGGCGCGTGCAATTTGTGCTGCGGGCTGCTATCCCCGGAGCCAACAACAGGCAGGATAGGTCTATGAAAGCCGGTACTCGTCTCAAGAGCGCAGTCTGCGACACCGAAGTCATGGTCATTCGCTGCGGCGAAGGCACCATCGAATGCGGCGGCGCGCCGATGGCTGAAGCCAAGCCCGCCGAAGCCGGCGCGCTCAACCCCGATTTCGCGGGCGGCGCCCTGATGGGCAAGCGCTATGTCGATGCGGGCGGCAAGTTCGAGCTGCTGGTGGTGAAGCCGGGCAAGGGCTCGCTCAGCGTCGACGGCATCGCGCTCGGCCAGAAGGAAGCCAAGCCGCTGCCTTCGTCGGACTGACTTCGCTTATCGGACTGGCCAGCCTTGTCGAATTGGCCGGCCTTATCGGACTGACCGGCCCCGACCCTTCCGGCCCGCGCCTGACAGGAACTGACCCCGCCCCATGAACATTGCCCTGCTTCTTGAAATGGCGGCCGAAGCCGCTCCGGACCGGGTCGGCGTCGTCTGTGACGGCAAGCGCTGGACTTACGGCGACCTGCTCGCCGCCGCACGCGGCGCGTTCGAGCTGATCGAACTGAGCGGCGCCGAATATGTCGCGCTGCTGGACGAGAGCAGCGAAGCCGCGGTGATCGCGCTGTTCGGCGCGGCGCTGGCCGGGGTGCCCTATTGCCCGCTCAACTATCGCCTGGCCGACAAGGATCTGGCCGCGTTGCTGGGCCGCATCGCTCCGGCGCTGGTGATCGGCGACGAGGAACGCCTGACCCGCATCGCCGGCGAGCAGGGCCACACGATCCTCTCGCGCGGGGAGTTTGACATCAAGGTTCAGGAACTGGTGCCCGAGGAGGAAGACCGGGTCTACGATCCGGGCGAAGGCCTGGCGGTGCAACTGTTCACCAGCGGCACGACCGCCGCGCCGAAGGCCGCGATCCTGCGCCACTCGAACCTGATTTCCTACATTCTCGGCACGGTCGAGTTCGCTTCGGCCGACGAGACCGACGCCGCGCTGGTTTCGGTCCCGCCCTATCACATCGCCGGCATTTCGGCGCTGATGAGCTCGATCTATTCGATGCGGCGGATCGTGATGCTGCCGGCCTTCTCGCCGGAGAAGTGGCTGGCGCTGGCCGAGAGCGAGAAAGTGACCAACGCCTTCGTCGTGCCGACCATGCTCTCGCGCATCGTCGAGGCGCTGGACAAGACCGTGAAGGCCGACATCTCGTCGCTGAAGGCGATCGCCTATGGTGGCGGCAAGATGCCGCTCGAACTGATCGACCATGCGCTCGACCTGTTTCCGGAAACCAGCTTCACCAATGCCTATGGCCTGACCGAGACCAGCTCGACCGTCGCGCTGCTCGGCCCGGAGGAACACCGCGAAGCGCACCGCTCGGACGACCCGAAAGTGCGCGCGCGGCTCGCCTCGGTCGGCCGCCCGCTGCCCACGATCGAGCTTGAAATCCGCGACGACGAGGGCCGCCCGCTGCCCGCCGGGCAGGCCGGCGAAATCTATGTGCGCGGCGATCAGGTGGCCGGCGAATACAAGGAACGCAGCGCGCTCGACATGCACGGCTGGTTCCCGACCCGCGATGCCGGGTTCCTGGACGAGGACGGCTTCCTGTTCCTGGCCGGCCGCGCCGACGACGTGATCGTGCGCGGCGGCGAAAACATCTCGCCGGGCGAGATCGAGGACGTCGTGCTGACCCATCCGGCAATCGCCGATGCCTGCGCGGTGCCGGTGCCCTCGGCCGAATGGGGCGAAGGGATCGGCCTCGCGCTGGTCGTCCGCCCGGGCCAGCCGCAGCCGGGCGAGGACGAGATCAGGCAGATGATCCGCGCCAGCCTGCGCTCGAGCCGCGTGCCGGACAAGATCGTGTTCGTGCCCGAGCTGCCCTACAACGAGATGGGCAAGCTGCTGCGCCGTGAGGTGAAGGCGCGTCTTGCGGCCTGAGGCCGGACCCGCGCCGCCACTGCCGCTTGCCCGCTGGGCCACGCGCCGCCTCGCCGCCTTCGCGCGCGATTGCGGCGCGTCTAGCCTTGCCGCCCTTTCCGGAGAAACGTTGCTGGGCGAACGCGCCCGGCTGGGCGGCTTTGCCATTCCGGGCCGGATCTCGGCGGGCGGCGGCTGCCGCCTGATCGCCGCGCGGGACGGCTGGATCGCGCTCAATCTCGCGCGCGGCGACGACCGCGACCTGCTGCCGGCGCTGCTGGAACAAGCCATTGCGCCGGACGATGATGCCGCGCTCGAACGGGCCATCGCCGATCGGGATGCGGCCGGACTGACCGCGCGCGGGCGCGAGATGGGACTGGCGATTGCCGCGCTGGACGAGACGCCGGTATCGCCCGCTGTGGAACGGCTCGGCCCGTGCGCGCAAGTGGCCCCGCCCCGCCGCGCGCCGCTCGTGATCGACCTCGCCGCGCTGTGGGCCGGGCCACTGTGCGGAAACCTGCTCCGGCTGGCGGGGGCCGAGGTGATCAAGCTGGAAAATCCGAACCGGCCCGACCGGATGCGCGAGGGCGAGCCCGCGTTCTTCGCGCTGCTCAATCAGGGCAAGAGCAATGTTGCGCTCGATCCCGCCCTGAATGCCGACCGCGCGGCGCTGCTGGCGCTGCTGGCCCGCGCCGACATCGTGATCGAAGCGGCCCGTCCGCGCGGGCTGGCCCAGCTCGGGATCGATGCGGCGGCGCTGGCGGCGCAGCGGCCGGGCCTGGTCTGGATGACCATCACCGGGCACGGCGCGCGGGGTGAAGCGGCGGGCTGGACCGGCTTCGGCGACGATTGCGCGGTGGCCGGCGGCCTTTCCGCCGCGCTGCGCGATGCTTCGGGCCGGATCGGCTTCGTCGGCGATGCGCCCGCCGATCCGCTAACCGGGATCGTCGCCGCGCATGAGGCGTGGCGCGCGTGGCACAGCGGCGCGGGTGGGCGGATCGGTCTTGCGATGAGCGCCATCGCGGCAACGGCCCTGACCGAAGAACGCGCATTCGATCCGGCCCTGCTGCATTCCGAACTCGCCGAATGGGGCACCGCAACCGGCCAGCCCTTCCCGCCCGCCCCGATGCGCGAACCGGCCGCGCCCGCCCGCCCGCTCGGGGCGGACAACGCGCGCTGGCTCGGCTAGACTGCGCCGATGCTGATCCGCAACGCCGAGATCCGGGGCGCCGGCCTTGCTGACGTCCGCCTCTCGGGCGACAGGATCGCCGAGCTTGGCGCGCTTGCGCCGCGCCCCGGCGAAGCGGTGCTGGATGCGGGCGGCGGCGCGCTGCTGCCCGGCCTCCACGATCATCACATCCACCTTGCCGCCAGCGCGGTGCGCGCCGCCTCGGTCTTTGCCGGGCCGCCCGAAGTGGGCGATGCGGCCGGGTTGGCCGAGCGCCTTGCCGCCATACCCGGCACCGGCTGGGTCCGCGCGGTCGGCTATCACGAAAGCGTGATGGGCCTGCCCGATGCGCGCGCGCTCGATGCGCTGCTGCCCAGTCGGCCGCTCCGCTTGCAGCACCGCTCGGGCCGGATGTGGCTGTTCAATTCGCCCGCGCTGGAACTGCTGCTCGGCGCGGCGGCGGCGCCCGAGGGCCTTGAGCGCGATGGCGGCGACTACACCGGCCGCCTGTTCGAAGGCGACGACTGGTTGCGGGAGGCGCTTGGCGGCACCCCGCCCGACCTCGGCGCAATCTCGGCAGAGCTCGCGGGCTACGGCGTTACCGGGGTGACCGAGATGTCGCCGCGCAACGATGCGGTGATCGCGGCGCATTTCGCGCAGGAAGCCGCGCGCGGTGCGCTGGTGCAGCGCCTGCTGCTGGCCGGATCGCTGGCGCTCGCCGATGCCGCGCCATCGCCGCACTGGCGGCTTGGCCCGGCCAAGCTCCACCTCCACGAAAATGCCATGCCCGATTTTGCGGCGACGGTGGAATTCATCGCCGCCGCGCACCGGCAGGGCCGCGCCCTTGCCTCGCACTGCACGACCGAGACCGAACTGGTGTTCACGCTGGCCGCGCTCGATGCGGCCGGGGCCAACGTGGGCGACCGGATCGAACACGCCGGGATCGCGCCCGATCCGCTGGTCGAAGAAATCGCCCGGCTCGGCCTTGCGGTGGTCAGCCAGCCGCACTTCATCGCCGAACGGGGTGACCAATACCTCGCCGATGTCGAACCGGGCCTGCACGGCGCGCTCTACCGGCTGCGCGCGTTTCAGGCTGCGGGGATAGCGCTGGCGGCAGGTAGCGACGCGCCGTTCGGCGGGCTCGATCCGTGGGCGGGAATGCGCGCGGCGGTGGCCCGGTGCACGGGGGACGGACGAGCGATCGGCCCGGACGAAACGCTCAGCCCGGAGGAGGCGCTGGCGCTTTATCTCGCGGACCCCGTTGACCTGACCCGCCGGCGCCGCATCGCGCCGGGCGAGCCGGCCGACCTGTGCCTGCTGTCGCTGCCCTGGGCGCAGGCGCGCGAGCGGCTCTCCTCATCCGATGTCCGCGCGACCGTCAGTGCCGGCCGGCTAATCCACGAGCGCGTCGATGAAGCCCCATGACAGGGCCTGCCGCGCGGTGAGGCGATGGCCCGACAGGATCATCGCGGCGGTTTTCTGGCGTCCGATCCGCCGGGTGAGCGAAACGCAGCCGCCCGCGCCGGGCAGGATGCCCATCGCCAGTTCGGGCAACTGAAACCACGCGCGCGGGCCGGCGGTGAGCCGCCTGGCATAGCACGCCAGTTCCAGCCCCGAGCCGACGCAGGCACCCTGGACATGGACATCGAGCCGATCGGCGCAGCGCGCTGCCGCCCTTGCGGGCAGGCTGAGCTGGCGGATGTAATGGGCAGTTGCCGGATCGCGCGTAGTGCCGAATTCGTGGAGGTCCGCGCCGAGCGAAAAGGCCTTGCCCTCCCCGCGCAGCTTGACCGTGGTGATGGTGGGATCAAGCGCGGCCAGCTCGAAGGCCTCGACCAGTCCGTCGCGGATCGGCCGGTCAATCGCATTGCCCGCCCAGGGCCGGTCGATCCGGACTTCCAGCACGCCGCCCTCGCGCGCCACCCGCACCTGGCCGGGCGGCGGCGCAGGCATCACCAGTTCAGGCTCGTCGGTGCGCGCATGGACCCAGCGCGTGTGCTCGGCGCTGCCCTGCAGCAACGCATATGCGAACGATTCGGCCACCAGCCCAAGTTCGAGATCGAGATGCGGCAGAATCCGCAGCAATTCCGCGATCACCCCGGCCGCACGCGGAAAGCGCAGCACGTTGGTCGCGATCGCTTCGGCCGAGCGCGGATCGGGAACCACCACATCGGCCCATGCGCAATGTTCGCCCAGCGCGATGACCGGGACCGGCGGGAGCCGCGCCCCTTCGGGGAGATCCGCACCGGCCGAAAGGTCGACCACCACGCAATCGCGCCCGGCCAGGGCATCGCCGGGCCAGAAATCGGCAATCGGCACGATGTGATCGCCGAGCGCCATGGCCGCTACCCGCGCCGCGCCGCAGCGCCCGCGCAGTGCGGGCCGCGTTCAGCCATTGGCGGCCGGGTCCGCCGATTTGCGCGACAGGTTGGCGCGCATCCGGTCAAGCACGCGGCGCAGCGTCTGCCGGTCCTCCTCGCTAACGCCGTCAAGCGCCAGTTCGAGCGTTTCGATGCCGTAAGGCTTGATCTGTTCGAGCAGATCGCAGCCCTTCGCGGTCATGTGCAGGCGCCACGCCCGGCGATCGGCCGGATCGGGCCGACGCTCGACCAGTTCGGCTTCCTGCAGGCGATCGATCATCCGGCCGACCGTGATCGGCTCGACTTCGAGCAGATCGGCGACCGCGCCCTGATTGATCCCCGGATTGCGCGACAGGATGACAAGCACCTGCCATTGCGGGCGCGTCGCGCCGACCAGACGGGCGCGCTCGTCAAACGTGCGGCGGATCAGGCGCGCGACTTGCGACAGGATTGTGCCGATGGTTTCGTCCATCGTGTCGCAAATAATAGCGCTGCTTACTATAGTCCAGCCTAAAGTGTCACCGTGAAAGCGGTCGTGCCCCCGCGGGCGCGGACACGCCGGATCAGGCGTCGATCTTCGCGACTTCGCCCAGCACCATCGCCGCATGTTCGCGGCGGCAGATCAGCAGATCGGGCAGGTAGGTATCGGCCTGGTTATAGACCAGCGGCGTGCCGTCGATCCGCGAACAGTGCAGCCCGTGCGCGAGCGCCACCGCGACCGGGGCGCAGCTATCCCATTCGTATTGTCCGCCCGAGTGCAGATAGATGTCCGCCTCGCCCCGCACGATCGCCATGGCCTTGGCTCCGGCCGAGCCCATCGGCACCAGTTCCGCGCCGATCCGCGCGGCGACCGTGGTTGCCTCGTGCGCCGGGCGGGTGCGGCTGACGACCATGCGCAGCACTGCGGGCGCGGGCGGGACCACGCCCGGACGGTCGGTCCGCAAGACCGCCCCGGCACCCGGCAGCGCGACCGCGCCGATCACGGCCACGCCGTCGATCGCCAGGCCGACATGGACCGCCCAGTCGATCCGTTCCTCGCCATATTCGCGCGTGCCGTCGACCGGATCGACGATCCATACGCGCGACTGTTCGAGCCGGGCGAGGTTGTCCTTTTCCTCTTCCGACAGCAGCCCGTCCTCGGGCCGCTGTTCCTTGAGGGCATGGACCAGGAATTCGTTGGCGGTCGCATCGCCGGCCTTGCCCAGCGCCTTGAGCGACAGCATCCCCGAGGCGCGCACTTCGAGCAGGATGCGCCCGGCCACTTCGGCCAGATGCGCGGCCAGTTCGGCGTCGGTCAGTTCGGCGTCGGTCAGCGGTGCATCCGGCTTGCTCATCATGCGTCTCCCAGCAGCTTGTCGACGATCAGGCTGGCGGCCTCGTCCGGCGTGATCCGCGTGGTGTCGATGCGGATTTCCGGTTTGGCCGGCGCCTCGTAGGGGCTGTCGATCCCGGTGAAGTTCTTGAGCTGGCCCGAGCGCGCCTTCTTGTAGAGGCCCTTCACGTCGCGTTCCTCGGCCACGCTGAGCGGAGTATCGATGAACACTTCGAAGAACTCGCCATCGGCGATCAGCCCGCGCACCATCTCGCGCTCGGCACGGAACGGGCTGATGAACGCGGTGATCACGATCAGGCCCGCGTCGGTCATCAGCCTGGCCACTTCACCGACGCGGCGGATGTTCTCGATCCGGTCGGCCTCGGTGAAGCCGAGATCCTTGTTGAGTCCGTGGCGAACGTTGTCGCCATCGAGCAGGAAGGTGTGCCGGTTCATCCGGTGCAGCTTCTTCTCGACGAGGTTGGCGATGGTCGATTTGCCCGAGCCCGACAGCCCGGTGAACCACAGCACCGCCGGCTGCTGGTTCTTGAGCCCGGCGTGGGCCGCGCGGCCGATATCGATCGCCTGCCAGTGGACGTTCTGCGAACGGCGCAGCGAGAAGTTCAGCATCCCCGCCGCGACGGTGGCATTGGTCAGCTTGTCGATCAGGATGAAGCCGCCGAGCGTGCGGTTGTCCGTGTAGGGCTCGAACACGATCGGCTTGTCGGTGGTGAGTTCGGCCACGCCGATTTCGTTGAGTTCCAGCGTCTTGGCGGCAAGATGCTCCATCGTGTTGACGTTGACCGAATATTTCGGCTCCTGGATCGTCGCCGACACCATCTGCGTGCCGAGCTTCAGCCAGTAGGACCGCCCGACATGGAGCGCCGCATCGTTGAGCCAGACCAGCGTGGCCTCGAACTGGTCGGCCACTTCCGGGGGATTGTCGGCCACCGCAATCACGTTGCCGCGCGAGCAGTCGATCTCGTCGGCGAAACACAGCGTGACCGACTGCCCCGCCATCGCGCGATCAAGATCGCCGTCCCCCGGCTCCGCGCCAGCGGCAGGCATGGTGACAATCCGGGTAACGGTGCTGGTCTTGCCCGAGGGCAGCACGCGCACCGCGTCGCCCGGCTTCACGGTGCCGGTCGCGATCAGGCCTGAGAACCCGCGAAAATCGAGGTTCGGGCGATTGACCCACTGCACCGGCAGACGGAACGGCTTGTCCGCATCGAGCGAGGAATTGACCTCGACCGTTTCGAGGTGGTCGATCAGGGTCGGCCCGGCATACCACGAGGTCTTGGGCGAACGGGTGGTGATGTTGTCGCCCTTGAAGCCCGAGATCGGCATCGCGGTGAAGCTGTCGATCCCGATCGACTTCGCAAACGCGGCGTAGGCAGCGACGATGCTGTCGAACACGTCCCGGCTATAGTCCACCAGGTCCATCTTGTTGACCGCCAGCACGATGTTGCGGATGCCGATCAGGTGGCACAGATAGGAGTGCCGCCGGGTCTGCACCAGCACGCCCTTGCGCGCATCGACCAGGATCACCGCGAGGTCGGCAGTCGACGCGCCGGTGATCATGTTGCGGGTATATTGTTCGTGGCCCGGACAATCGGCGACGATGAACTTGCGCTTCTCGGTGTTGAAGAACCGGTAGGCAACGTCGATCGTGATGCCCTGCTCGCGTTCCGCCGCGAGGCCATCGACCAGCAGCGCGAAATCGATCTCCTGCCCCTGCGTGCCGACCTTTTTGGAATCGCTTTCCAGCGCGGCGAGCTGGTCTTCGAAGATCATCTTCGAATCATAGAGCAGCCGCCCGATCAGCGTCGACTTGCCATCATCGACGCTGCCGCAGGTGATGAAGCGCAGCATCGTCTTGTGCTGGTGGGTATCGAGATAGGCGTCGATATCCTCGCCGATCAGCGCATCGGTGACATAGACCGGATCAGCCGGGGTGGTTGTCTCGGACATCAGAAGTACCCCTCCTGCTTTTTCTTTTCCATGCCCGCGCCGCCGGAGTCCTTGTCGATCGCGCGGCCCTGCCGTTCGGACGTGGTGGTGAGCAAGGTCTCCTGGATCACTTCGGGCAAGGTCTTCGCCGCGCTCTCGACCGCGCCGGTGAGCGGATAGCAGCCGAGCGTGCGGAACCGGATCGAGCGTTCGACCGGCACTTCGCCGGGCAAGAGCGGAAAGCGCGCGTCATCGACCATCAGCAGCATTCCGTCGCGCTCGACCGTCGGGCGCTTCGCCGCGAAGTAGAGCGGCACGATCGGAATGTCGTTGAGGTGGATATATTGCCACACGTCCAGCTCGGTCCAGTTCGAGATCGGGAATACCCGGATCGATTCGCCCTTGTTCTTCCTGGCGTTGTAAAGGTTCCACAATTCGGGCCGCTGGCTCTTCGGATCCCAGCCGTGCGAGGCGGTGCGGAACGAGAAGATGCGCTCCTTGGCGCGGCTCTTTTCCTCGTCGCGCCGGGCGCCGCCGAAGGCCGCATCAAAGCCCCACTTGTCGAGGCCCTGCTTGAGCCCCTCGGTCTTCCACATATCGGTGTGGAGCGCGCCGTGATCGAACGGGTTGATCCCGCGCTCCATCGCTTCGGGGTTGTGATAGACCAGCAGTTCCATGCCGCTGAGTTCCGCCATCTTGTCACGCAGCTTGTACATTTCCTGGAACTTCCACGTCGTATCGACATGGAGCAGCGGAAACGGCGGCGGCGAGGGATAGAACGCCTTGCGCGCGAGGTGCAGCATCACCGCGCTGTCCTTGCCGACCGAATAGAGCATGACCGGGCGGGTCGCCTCGGCCGCGACCTCGCGGATGATGTGGATGGCTTCCGCCTCGAGCCGTTCGAGGTGGGTCAGGGTCTGCTTGGCGCTGTCGCTCATAAGTCCTCTCCGCCGCTGCGGTTTCCCTGCAGATGACGACTCGGCCTTGATCTTTAAGCTCCCATATGGGAGCATAGGCACATGGCCCTGGGCTCCGCCGACGAACGCGATCTGCTGTTGCCCCTGTTCGAGGGCATTCACGAAACGCCCGCATGGCGCACATTCCTGCGCCGCCTGATGGCGCGCACCGGCGCCGACCGGCTGGGCCTGATGCTCCGCCCGGCGGCTCACGCCAGCCCATCGACCCGGTGGATTTCCGCCGATCCGGATGCACTTGCCCGGCCCGACCTCGAAATTCTGAGCGCGCTCGGGCTGATCCCCTATGCCGCGCTGCGCCCCCACCGCGTCTATGCGCTGGAGGAGTTCTTCAACCTCGACAGCGCCGAGGCCCGCGAGCGCCAGCAGGCCGCGCTGGACGCAGCGGACATCACATATGGGCGGTTCATTCGCGTGGCCGCACGGGGCGAGCACACCGCGTGGCTGGTGCTGCTCCATGCGCGCACCGACTTTTCCGCAGCCGACAGCGCCCTGTTGTCCTCGCTCGCCGGACCGTTCGGGGCCGCGCTTGCGTCCCGCGCCGAACTGGATGCGGTGCGCTTGCGGCGGGATGCGGCGGAGGAGACGCTCGGCCTGATCGGCATCGGCCAGATCGCGCTCGACCGCGATGGCCGCGTGCTGGCCGCGACCGCCCAGGCGGCGGCGATGCTGGATGCGCAGCCGGGCGCGCGCCTGCC
>VMTF01000061.1 GCA_013791705.1 Sphingomonadales bacterium
GCGCCGGGCCCGGGGGGGGGGGGGGGCGGGGGCCGGGCGGCGGGCGGGGGGGGCGGGGCCCCCGCCCCCCCCCCCGGCCGGAGCCGTGCGTGTTCCTGCTGTGGGGCAACCACGCGCGCAAGAAGGCCGGGCGCGTGGCGGGGCTGATGGACGGGCCGCACCTGGTGCTGACCGCCCCGCACCCCAGCCCGCTTTCGGCCCATGCCGGGTTCCTGGGCTGCCGGCATTTCAGCCAGGCCAACGCCTTTCTGGAAGCCAACGGACGCGGCGCGATCGACTGGCGGGTGTGAGGCACGGCGCGCCCATGCGCCGGAAATTGTTAGTTTGTTGCGCAAGCTGCGGCGAATCACGCAATTTCAGGGACTTGACGCGAGTTAGTTGATGATACCCGCGCGCAGGACTTCATATCCTTTGCGCGCGCAAGGTGCTGCGAGGGACCGACGATAAGAAAGAACCGCCCGGAGTGTGGCAGGCGGGCGGCGTGTAGGAAAATGGATTGCGGAGGCGCGCGCCGCTGGTGCGAATTCATGGAACGGCGGGTCCTGACAAGCGGCTTTCGGACCGCGATGTGAGAAAGCCGAGGCTCGTATCGCAGCGAGTATGACTTGCTCTCGCCTTCCCCATGCGGACATCACAAAAGCGCGCGCTTATCCCTGCCCTGCAATGAGCGATAATTTCAGTTCAGGGAATCCTCTCTGCGGAATTGGACTGGCTTGCCTCAAACCATCGATTGGCTTATCACCTCCATCGCAGATTACAGGGTCCTAACAATACTCCGTACTATTAGGCTGCTGATATTTGGTAGACGAATGTACGCGAGGGTTCGTGCGAATATTGCGGTTTGCACCATTGTCGGCGGTTATTCTGTGCTGGCCTTGTGCGGGCATGGCCCAACAGACACGGACGGACGATTCGGAACACCAGCTAAAGGCGGCAACACGAAACCTTACCGCCGCACAGTTGTTCGCATTCGCGGCCGCCGCACGTGAACATGGTGATTTCAAAACTGCCGAGGCCGCTTATCGCGCGCTTTCGGAGCATGGCAATATTCAACTCCGCGCCGAGGCACGCTTCAGGCTGGGCATGATGCTGGCTGACGACGAGCACCACTACCGCGAAGCGGCGGTCGAATTCCGCACGATTTTGGATGAGAATCCTCATGCCACCCGTGTGCGGTTGGAACTGGCTCGCATGAACGCCCTGCTGGGTGAATCCGCAGTCGCGCAGCGCGAATTGCGATCGGCGGCAGCCGACGGACTGCCTTCGGAGGTCGCCCAGACCATACGCTTCTACGCGAACGCGCTTGAGGCCCGTCGGAAAATTGGCGGCGGTTTTGAAATCGCACTGGCGCCGGACAGCAATGTAAACCGGGCGACGCGCGCGTCGAGCCTTGGCACCGTGATCGGGAATTTCACCCTTAACCCCGATGCACAAGCCAGTTCCGGTGTCGGGCTGACGTTACGAGGACAAAGCTTTGTCCGCAGCCGCCTGGGCCAGCGCGTCGATCTGCTCTCTCAACTGTCCGGGCAGGCCAATCTTTACCGGGACAACGACTTCAACGATATCATCCTCTCGCCGCGGATCGGCCCTGAAATCCATGCGGGCAAAGACAAGATCCAGGTTTTGGCCGGGCCTGCGTGGCGTTGGTACGGTGGCGCACTCTATACCCGGTCGATCGCCGCCTCCGGAAACTGGCTGCATCCGATGGGTGCACGTAGCCAGTTGCGGGTAGACGGCGGCTATGACCATATCGATAATCAGCGTAACAACCTTGAGGCTGGAGAGAGCTACTCGTTGTCGCTTGGCCTCGATCATGCGATGGCGGCGCGACTTGGCGGCGGAGTCCAATTCTCCGGCGTGCGCCAGACTGCGAACGACCCCGGCTATGCGACCGCGAGTGGCGGTGTCAGCGGCTTTCTCTATCGCGATACCGGCAAGACGACATTCGTGCTCGGGCTAGGCTTCAGCCATCTGGCAGCGGACAAGAGGATCGCGCTTTTTGCCGTGCGACGTATCGATGACCGCTTCA
>VMTF01000119.1 GCA_013791705.1 Sphingomonadales bacterium
ACCCACTCAGTGTATTCTCGATGGGTGGCCGGGCGGGGGAGCGGGCCGGCGCCGCAAGGTCAAGCCGGAGGGCTTGACCGCACTAAACCAAAAACTCCACCCGGCGCCGCCAGCCTTTGGCGGATGCCCATAGCGCACCCAACAAGAACTCCGGCCTTTCCGCACCGATCAAAGCCGTTTCCTTGTCGCCGCAAACCGGCTAACCGCCGCGACCATGTCCGCCACCCAAACACCCGCCACCCAAACCCTGCACGCCGCCTTTGCCGGCCATATCGCCGCCGCGCTCGATGCGCTTGAAGCTGCGGGCACGCTGCCCGCCGGGCTCAATCGTGCCCCGGTCGCGGTCGAGCCGCCCCGCGATCCAAGCCATGGCGACCTTGCGACCAATGCCGCGATGGTCCTCGCCAAGCCTGCGGGGATGAACCCGCGCGCGCTGGCCGAGGCGCTGGTGGCCGAACTGGGCAAGATCCCGCAGGTCACCGCCGCGCAGATCGCCGGGCCGGGGTTCATCAACTTGCGGCTCGCGCCCGCCGCCTGGCTGGCGGAACTCGGCACGATTGCCACGCAGGGCACCGGCTATGGGCGCTCGGCCGTCGGCGCCGGAACCACGGTCAACGTCGAATATGTTTCGGCCAATCCCACCGGGCCGATGCACATGGGCCATTGCCGCGGCGCGGTGGTGGGCGATGCGCTCGCGGCGCTGCTCGAATGGGCCGGGCACAAGGTCATTCGCGAATACTACGTCAACGATGCCGGCGCGCAGGTGCAGGTGCTCGCCCGCTCGGTCCACATCCGCTACCGCGAGGCGCTGGGCGAGACGGTCGGCGAAATCCCCGAAGGGCTCTATCCGGGCGATTACCTCGTCCCGGTCGGCCAGGCGCTGGCCGCCGAGTTCGGCGACACATATGCCGCCGCGCCCGAATCCGCATGGCTCGATCTGTTCCGCGTCCGCGCGGTCGCGGCGATGATGGTGATGATCCGCGACGATCTCGCGTTGCTCGGCATCCGGCACGATCTGTTCTCGTCCGCGGCCGAACTGCAGGCCGCCGGCAAGCCCGCCGAGGCCGAGGCCTGGCTGCGCGCACACGATCTGGTCTATGATGGCGAGCTTGAAGCGCCCAAGGGCAAGACGCTGGAGGACTGGGAGCCGGTCGCGCTGCCGCTGTTCCGCTCGACCCGCTTCGGCGACGATCAGGATCGCCCGATCCGCAAGTCCGACGGAAGCTGGACCTACTTCGGCGCCGATCTCGCCTATCACTTCCAGAAGGCCGCGAGCGCCGATGCGCTGGTCGATATCTGGGGCGCCGATCATGCCGGCACGGTCAAGCGGATCAAGGCCGCCGTCGCCGCGCTGACCGGGGCGGCCGACAGCAAGACCGGGGGCAAGGCCACTCCGTTCGAGGTCAAGCTGGTCCAGATGGTCCAGCTCCTGCGCAATGGCGAGCCGGTCAAGATGTCCAAGCGCTCGGGCACGTTCGTGACCCTGGCCGATGTCGTGCGCGAAGTCGGCAAGGATGTCGTGCGCTTCACCATGCTCACCCGCAAGCCCGAGGCCCAGATGGACTTCGACTTCGCCAAGGTGGTCGAAGCGAGCAAGGACAACCCGGTTTTCTACGTGCAATATGCCCATGCGCGCATTCGTTCGACCTTGCGCAAGGCCGCCGCCGAAGAGCTCGGCCCGTCGGCTGACGCGCTGGACCGGCTCGGCGAGGAGGAACTGGCGCTGGTCAAGCTTGCCGCGCAGTTCCCGCGCCTGGTCGAAGCGGCCGCCGCCGCGCGCGAGCCGCACCGCGTCGCGTTCTTCCTCCACGATCTCGCCGCAGCGTTCCACGCCTACTGGAATCTCGGCAATGATCGGCCGGACAAGCGCATTATCCTCCCCTCCGATCCGGCGCTCAGCGGAGCAAGGCTTTTCCTCGGCGCGCAAATCGGGCAATTGATTCGTAACGGTCTGGCCATACTGGGGGTTGAAGCCGTCGAAGAGATGTAGCGGCGGCGGGCACCGGTTCGGCCGGGCGTAAGACGCGAACACGCTCACAGATGCTGGAGAGCTCAATGGACGACAGGCAAGGCGAACCGCACGAAGGCCTTCATGCCTTCGCCGAGGAAGCGCTTGACGATGCGCTGGACCCTCAAGGCCCGCAGAGCGCCCTCGCGCTCGACGAGGACGAGCGCCTGCCATGGCTCGAATCCGCCGATGATGACGAGGGCGAGGGCGGCGTCGATACCGCGCGCCTGTTGCGGTTCGTGCTGTTCGGGGTCATGCTGCTCGCCGCGATCCTCGGCACGCTGTGGTACGTCAACCACCGGGTGACGGATCCCGCGGCGGTCGCCGACGGCAGCGTGATCAAGGCCCCGGCCGAGCCCTACAAGGAAGTTCCCAAGGATCAGGGCGGCAAGACTTTCGCCGGCACCGGCGATTCCGCCTTCGCCGTGTCGGAAGGCAAGTCGAAGCCGGCCCGGCTGGGCGATCCGGACGTGCCGTCACCCTCGATCGCGGTCGGCGCCAACGCCGGGGATGCCGAGGCTGTTGCCGGAGTAGGCGTGCAGGTCGGCGCCTATTCCACCCGGGCCTCCGCCGAAGCGGGCTGGAATCGGCTTTCCGCCAGCAACGCGGCGTTCAAGGGGCTCAAACACCGGGTGATCGAAGGCAGCGCCGATATCGGCACGGTCTACCGCCTGCAGGCGGTCACGGCGGACCTCGCCGCCGCCAATGCGCTGTGCGCCACGCTGAAGTCCGGCGGCATCGCCTGCCAGGTCAAGCGCTGAGGCAAAGTCCGGGGCAGGGGGCGCACCCGCGCCCGGCCGCTGCCGAATGCCCGTGCCGATCCGCCCGACTGCTATCCACATTGCCAAAGCCCCGCGATCTTGCGATTGCGGGGCTTTGCTGCGATTTCTGATCCATGACACCCGCGATCTTCGGCCTTTCCGGCGTCCGGCTCACTGCCGACGAGCGTGCGTTCTTCGCCGATGCCGATCCGGCGGGTTACATCCTGTTCGGCCGCAACATCGAAACGCGCGAGCAGGTGCGCGCGCTCACCGATGAACTGCGCGCCATCCACGGCCGCGAACGGCTGTTCATCTGTATTGATCAGGAAGGTGGCCGCGTCGCCCGGATGCGGCCGCCGGTGTGGGACGGCTACCCGACTGGCGAACTGTTCGACCGGCTCTACACGGTTGCGCCCGCCAGTGCGATCGAGGCGGCGCGCTGCAATGCCGAGGCGCTCGGGATCGATCTGGCGGAAGCCGGCATCAGCGTCGATTGCTGGCCGCTGCTCGATGTGCGCCAGCCCGGCGCGCACGATGTGATCGGTGATCGCGCGCTCGGCGCCGATCCGCTGCGGGTCGCCGCGCTGGGCCGGGCGATCCTGGGCGGGCTCGAACGCGCCGGGGTGGCGGGCGTCGTCAAGCACATGCCCGGCCACGGCCGCGCCCTGGCCGATAGCCACAAGGCCCTGCCCACCGTCACCGCGTCCGAGGCCGAGCTTGAGCTGGACATCGCCCCGTTCCGCTCGCTCGCCGGCGCGCCGATCGCGATGACCGGGCACATCCGCTTCACCGCATGGGATGCGGAGAACCCCGCCACCCAATCCCCGTTCGTGATCGAAGAGATCATTCGCAAGCGCATCGGCTTTGCCGGCCTGCTGCTTACCGACGATCTCGATATGGCGGCACTCATCGGCCCGGTGCCCGAACGCGCCGCCCGCTCGCTTGCCGCCGGGTGTGATCTTGCGCTCAATTGCTGGGCGAAAATGGCGGACATGATCGGCATCGCACAGCTCTGTCCGGTCATGCCCGAGGTGACTGCCATCCGGCTGGAGCGCGCGCTTGCGGCCACCCGCGCGCCCATGCCCGCCGCCGATACGGCCCGCCGCGTCTCGCTGGCGAGCAAGCGCGACGCGCTCCTCGCGCTCGCCGGGGCGGCCGCGTGACGGACCCGGTCCTGTCCGCCGATGCCCTCGCGGAGGGCGCGGACTGGGCCGGTCCGGCTTCGGCTCCCGGTGATGATCAGGCGCTTTATCTCGAACTCGATGGCTGGGAAGGCCCGCTCGATCTCCTGCTCGATCTGGCGCGCCGCCAGAAGGTCGATCTGCGCCGGATCTCGATCCTCGGTCTGGTCGATCAATACCTTGTCTATATCGAGCGGGCCGAGGCGCTTCGGCTGGAACTCGCCGCCGACTATCTGGTGATGGCGGCCTGGCTCGCCTACCTCAAATCGGCCCTGCTCCTCCCGCGTGAGGAACAGGAAGACCCGAGCCCCGAGGAACTGGCGCTGCGCCTGCAACTCAGGCTCCAGCGCCTCGGCGCGATGCGCGAGGCCGCCGCGCGCCTGATGGGGCGGGACCGGCTCGGCCGCGACGTGTTTTCGCGCGGCGCGCCCGAAGGCTTGCGGGTCGATCGCCGGAACGCCTGGGCCTGTGACTGGTTCGATCTCATCCAGGCCTATGGCCACGTCAAGGCGCGCACCGCGCCGGTGGTCCACATGGTGCGCGACCGGATGGTGATGACGCTCGATTCCGCGCTTTCCCGGGTTTCCGCGATGCTTGGCGTCAATCTGGACTGGATGGAGCTTCGGGACTTTCTCCCGCCCCACGCCGATCCGCGCCTCAGGCGCTCGGCGCTTGCGTCCAGCTTCGTCGCCGCGCTGGAACTGGCCCGCACCGGCCGGGCCGAACTGGAACAGGAAGCCGTGTTCGGTCCGTTGCGCCTGCGGGGGATCAGGACATGAGCGACCAGCCCCCCGGCGAGGCGCCCGGCGATCTTGTCCGCGCGGTCGAAGCGGCACTGTTCGCGGCGACCGAACCGATGACCGCCGAAGCCATTTCCGCGCACCTCAATGGCGCCGACGTGCGCGAGGCCCTGCGCGAACTGGTCGCGCATTACGCGGGGCGGGGGGTCCACCTCGTCGAACACGGCAAGCGCTGGCACTTCCAGACCGCGCCCGATCTTGCGCACCTGCTGCGCCGCGAGCGCGAGGAGCACCGCCGCCTGTCGCGCGCGGCCACCGAAGTCCTCGCGATCGTCGCCTATCACGAGCCGGTCAGCCGCGCCGAGATCGAGGCGATCCGGGGGGTGCAGACCGCCAAGGGCACGCTCGACGTGCTGCTCGAAGCAGGCTGGGTCCGCGTCGCCGGCCGCCGCGAAGTGCCGGGGCGCCCGGTGGTCTATGCGACCACGCCCGAATTTCTTGCCCACTTCGGCCTCGCGTCGCGCCGCGCCCTGCCCGGCATCGACGAATTGCGCGCGGCGGGCCTGCTCGATCCGGTCGACGAGGCGCTGGCGGCGGTGCTGGAACTGCCCGCTGGCCCCGGCGTCGAAGCGGCCAATCGTGACGGCGAGAGCGGCGAGACTCGCAATACGCAGGAAAACGCCCTAGATTAGGAAGGCAACGGGGCTTATGGCCAGTGCCACTGTGGCACCGCGCCGCATCTCAGGAGCTTGTTCCCATGGGTCTGTCACTTCCGCACCTGATCATTCTCGCGCTGGTGGTGCTCGTCCTGTTCGGCCGTGGCCGGATTTCCGAGTTGATGGGTGATTTCGGCAAGGGAATCAAAAGTTTCAAGCAGGGTATCGCGGACGAGGACACCTCGCGCACGGTCGCACCGCCGCCGGCCCAGATCCCGCCGCAAGCAGCCGCTCCGGCCGAGCCGGCCAAGCAGCAGACCACCGATACCGTCCAGCCCTAAGCGCGTTTCGGCGGACATCGCCCCATGTTCGATATCGGTGCTGACGAACTGCTGCTCACGGCGGTCGTGGCGGTTATCGTCATCGGTCCCAAGGATTTGCCGCGCGCGCTGCGCGTCGCGGGCCGCTGGGTGGCCAAGCTGCGCCGCATGTCGGGCGCTTTTCGCTCGGGCATCGAAAACGTCATCCGCGAGGCCGAACTGGAGGAAATGGAGCAGAAGTGGCGCGAGCAGAATGCCGCGATCATGTCCGCCCATCCCACGATAACGCCCGACACCGATGCCGAGGCCGCTGCGGCCGCCGCCAGCGGCCGGATGCCGGACCAGATACCGGCACGCTCCACCCCGGCGCAACTGACCGCGCCTGATGCGGACCAGCCGTCCACCCCCGCACCTCGCGATCAGGTGCCCTGAGATGGCCTTCGGCATCAACGACATCGACGAGACGCAGGCGCCGCTGCTCGATCACCTGATCGAGCTGCGCACCCGCCTGCTGCGCAGCATCCTGGCGCTGGGCGCGGCATTTTGCGCCTGCCTCTATTTCGCCGACGATATCCTCGCCTTCCTGGTCCAGCCGCTGCTCAAGGCGGGCCAGGACGAACTGATCTACACCAAGCTCTACGAGGCCTTCTTCGTCGAGCTCAAGGTGGCACTGTTCGCCGCCTTCTTCATTGCCTTCCCGATCATCGCCAACCAGATCTGGGCGTTTGTCGCCCCCGGGCTCTAGGCTAAGCAGAAGAAGGCGTGCCTGCCCTTCCTGATCGCGACTCCGGTGCTGTTCACGCTGGG
>VMTF01000078.1 GCA_013791705.1 Sphingomonadales bacterium
ACGAAGTATGCCAACGGGCTGCGCGTTGTCGAGCGCCGCTGGGTGCGAACGCTGGTCATCTATGGCGTGCTGCTGCTGGGTGTCGGCCTGCTGTTCGTGCGCCTGCCATCGGGGTTCCTGCCGGATGAGGACCAGGGATTGCTGTTTACCCAGGTCGTGCTGCCGGCCGGAACGCCGATCGAACAGACCCAGCGGACCATGGATGCGGTGCGCGACCATTATCTCAAGGATGAAAAGGCCAATATCGCCAATGTGTTCACGCTTGCCGGGTTCGGTTTCGTCGGTCAGGGCCAGAACGTCGGCGTCGCTTTTGTCCGGCTGAAACCGTGGGCGGATCGCCCCGGCAAGGACAATGGCGTGGCGGCGGTCGTCGGGCGTGCCAATGCGGCCTTCAGCAAGGTTCGCGCCGGCATGGTCATTGCCTTTGCGCCGCCGGCCGTGCTCGAACTGGGCAATGCCAACGGCTTCGATTTCGAGCTGAAGGACATGGGCGGGCTCGGCCACGAGCAACTGCTGGCCGCGCGCAACCAGTTGTTCGGCATGGTCATGCAGGATCCGCGGATCGTCCAGTTGCGCCCCAATGGGCTGGAAGATACCCCGCAGCTCAAGCTGCACGTCGATCAGGCGGCGGCGGGTGCGGCCGGCGTTTCGCAGGCGGCCATCAACGAAACGGTCAGCACGGCCTTCGGCGGCAGCTATGTCAACGATTTCATCGACCGCGGCCGCGTGAAGAAGGTCTTCCTGCAGGCAGATGCCCCGTTCCGGAAGGGCACGGAATCCCTCGACACGTACTTCGTCCGGGGATCGGACGGGGCGATGACGCCTTTTTCCGCATTTGCGACGACTGACTGGACATACGGCCCCGCCCGGCTCGAACGCTATAACGGAGTGCCCGCGATGGAACTGATGGGCTCGCCCGCGCCCGGCGTCAGCACCGGCGCCGCGATGAAGGCGATCGAGGAACACGCTGCGAAGCTGCCTCAGGGGATCGGCTTCGAATGGACCGGCCTGTCCTATGAAGAACAATTGTCGGGCGGGCAGGCGCCCGCGCTCTATGCGCTCTCCCTGCTGATCGTGTTCCTGTGCCTGGCGGCGCTCTACGAGAGCTGGTCGGTGCCGGTCGCGGTGCTGCTGGTGGTGCCGCTGGGCGTTCTGGGCGCGGTGCTGGCGGCGAACCTCGCCGGCCTGAACAACGATATCTATCTGCAGGTCGGGTTGATCACCACGATCGGCGTGTCGGCCAAGAACGCCATCCTGATCGTGGAATTCGCCGAGGAAAAGATGCGGGGCGGGATGCATGCCGCCGAGGCCGCGCTGGAGGCGGCGAAGCTGCGCCTGCGCCCGATCCTGATGACGTCGTTTGCGTTCATCTTCGGCGTGCTGCCGCTGGCAATTTCTTCGGGCGCCGGGGCGGGCGGACAGAACGCGATCGGCTGGGCGGTGGTGGGCGGCATGCTGTCGGCGACGGCGCTGGCGATCTTTTTCGTGCCGCTGTTCTTCTTCACGGTGAAGCGCATATTCCGGCAGGACCAGCCGCGAAATGAGCCTGACGACGAACGCGCCGCCACCGGCGATGCCGGTCCGCAGGAGGCCGGAGCATGACAAAGCGGACCTATGTGCTCGTGCTGCTGGCCGGGTCCGTCCTGGCGGGATGCGACATGGCGCCCAGATATGTGCAGCCGCAGTTGCCGGTGCCCCCGGCCAGCCCGGCCGGCCCAGCCTATGCGGCCGACCCGGCCGGCGAGACCGCCCTGCCGGCCGATACCGCATGGGCCGACTTCTTCCGCGATGCCCGCCTGCAACAGGTGATCGGCACCGCGCTGGCGAACAATCGCGATCTGCGGGTGGCGCTGGCCCGGGTCGAACAGGCCCGCGCGCAATACCGGGTGCAGCGCGCCGATATTTTCCCGACCCTCGGGGCCGATGGCAGCGCGACGTATCAGAAGTCGCCGCTCGCGACCGGGGGCACGGCGGGAGCCGGGGCGGGGCGCAGCGATATCTATTCGGCGTCGGTCGGCGTGTCCGCCTGGGAAATCGATCTGTTCGGCCGCGTGCGCAACCTGAGCAAGGCCGGGCAGGAGCAGTTTTTCGCCGCGCGGGCCAATCGCGATGCCGCACAGACCGCATTGGTCGCGGAAGTGGCGACTGCCTGGCTCACCATGGCTGCCGACCAGGACCGGCTGCGCATCGCGCGCGAGACCGCTGCTGCCTATGAGCAGACCGTCGGGCTTACCGAAGCGCGCTTTGCCGCCGGGATCGCGTCCGAACTCGATGTGCGGCAGGCCCGCACCAGCCGTGATCAGGCGCGGTCCGATATTGCCGCGGGGACGACGCTGGTCGCGCAAGACCGGAACGCGCTAAACCTGCTGGCAGGTACGACGCTGGATGCGGCCGTGCTGCCCGAAACCCTGGGAGAGCAAGGCGTCACGCTTGACAATCTTCCGGCCGACCTGCCCTCCGATGTGCTGCTGCGCCGGCCCGACGTGATCGCGGCCGAACATCAGTTAAAGGCGGCCAACGCCAACATCGGCGCGGCTCGCGCGGCGTTCTTCCCGAAGATTTCGCTGACGGCGGCATTCGGCACGCTCAGCTCCGGCTTGTCCGGTCTGTTTGGTGCAGGCAGCGATTTCTGGTCGGTGGCCCCATCGGCCAGCCTGCCGATCTTCGACTTCGGGCGCAATGCGGGCAATCTCGGCTATGCCAAGGCAACGCGCGATGCGATGGTCGCCCAATATGAGCGGGCAGTGCAGTCGGCGTTTCGGGAAGTGGCGGACGGCCTGGCGCGGCGCGGCACGATCGAGGAGCAGATTGCGGCGCAGACTTCGTTGCGGGACAATGCGCGGGTCGCCTATTCACTGTCCGAAGCCCGGTTCAAGGCGGGGGTCGATCCGTTCCTGACAACGCTCGATTCGCAGCGGTCGTTCTATGCCGCGCAGCAAAGCCTGCTTGCGGTGCGGCTGGTGCGGGAAGCCAATGCGGTGGAGCTATATCGTGCGCTGGGCGGCGGGCTGAAGTGAACCGCCGCGCACTCGGCACGTTTCCGGAGCCATCGCCCGCCGGCCACAACCAGTCCGGCCGGTTAAAATCGAAGTGGCAGCCGAAGGCCGACTGAGATCACGCCAACATGTGCCAATAGAAGATATACCCGACGCCCACCACCGCGAGCACTGCGCATACCCGATCACCAATCCTATCAACCAATGACATGGCAACTCTCCAACATGCGATCTTACGCCGCCTTCGAATTGAAACATAAAACGCGCGCAAGGTAAACCGATTCCCGATTTTCGGCCTGGCGCCGGCGTGGAACGGTAAGCGTTGCGTTGTGGGCATTTGGGCCGTCAGCCACGCCGAGCAGATTTCGGGCGAATTCAACAAGACTGTCATGCAACACAAAGGGGGCATGGTCGGCGATGGATGAAGTTTCGCTACCGCTCGAATTGCATCAGGCCGGGGCGAACGCCAGTGGCCGGGCGGCAAGGCTCAAGCCCTGCTGGACTGTCAGTTCTTCAAGCCGCCCGCGATTTGTCGATTGCGGATATTGGCTGCGGTTTGGGGCAGGCCCGTATGTCGCTGCCGGACGGGTTGGAGATGCGAGGTGGCGGAGACGGAGGGATTCGAACCCTCGGTACCGGATTTACCAGTACGACGGTTTAGCAAACCGTTGGTTTCAGCCACTCACCCACGTCTCCGGGCTCATTTCTCAATGACCTGGCGGGATGTCGTGTCGCTGGCAGCGAAAGCTTCGCGAAGCTGACCGAGCACGATAAACCTGAGGCATTGAAAAACTTAGAGTTGTAACTGACAGCCAACCGCCTTTTTCGCTGCTGACTTTCAGTGCTGAGCGCGCCGGTTAGTGAAATCCGGCGGCCGTGTCAAAGGCATTTTTCCGGCCGTGCAAGGCCTTCGACGGGGCTCTTTTGCCGACTTGCGGCGGGGGCCATGTCGGACCGGCGCCGTTCAATCTCCGGCCGGCTCCTGCCGGTGCCCACCTTCTTATGCCGCCGGGGGACAGCCCACGGGGTCGTCCCTTGGAATGAGAATGCTGAAGTCGCCCATGACTACGGATTTATTGAAGCTGTCCCCGATGATGTCGTAAAACACCGCCCGGTCATCATGCTGCGGGCCCAGAATCACCAAACTCAGTTTGCCTGAGCACAGATATTGCCTGATCGAACTGTCATCCTCGCCATTCTTCAGCTTTTGGTCGTAGTTGAAAAAGTCGACAA
>VMTF01000186.1 GCA_013791705.1 Sphingomonadales bacterium
GCGGCAAGCTCTTCGTCCCAATAGAGGGGGTTGCCGTCTTCCACGGCCTAAATAAAATTCCAGAGCGCGTTTTGTTCGAGCGCCCGCGCCGACAAGTGGCGCGGCCCGGTCACGCCGATGCAGGGCGCCAATCGCGCGTGCAGTGCGGCGCTGGCCTCGTCCATTGCCCTAGCCTTCCGTTGGCCCGGCCGGATGCCGGATTTTGCTGCGGTTTGCCATCCGGGCTGTGATGCCACGGGTCAAGGTTACAATCGGGTGGCCTTCTAGCATATCACAATCATGGTCTGGTTCGCCGCCGGGTAGCCATGCCGCGCCGGCCGGGCCATAAGCGGGAACGGGACAGGACAGAGCCGGGCAAGGCGTGCATTTGGCCACGAGCCGGCCCCGCCGCGCGGGAGCGCAGGAAAGGATGCCATGACAGTGAACCCTTGCCGAGCTTTGTCGTCACGGCCCGGGCCGTCATGACCCGGGCCGTGATCGCGGGCGGCGCGGAGACCCGGTTTTCGCGTACCTCGGACCTCGCCGACTTGCAGTTCATGGCCCAGGCCATTCGCCTTGCGCTGGAGGAAACCGGCATCAGCAAGGCGGACGTCGACGGCATCGCATTTTGTGCCAACGTCTTGCCGGACGATAGCTCGTACATGGCCGAACATCTCGGCTTCTCGGTGCGCTGGACGATGAAGGCCGATTACGGCGGCGCCTCGTCGGTGCTCAGCGTGGCGCGCGCGGTCGAGGCGGTCGAGGCCGGCCGGGCCGAGGTGGTCGTCTGCGTCGGCGGCGGCAACCGGTTCGATTTTACCGACCTGCACCATGACGCGGTTTCGCCGCCGATCGATTATGCCCACCGCAGCTTCGTGCTGCCCTACGGTTATGGCGGGCCGAACATGCAGATGGCGCTGCTGCAGCGCCGCCACATGGAGCTTTACGGCACCACGCTGGAACAGCTCGGCAAAATCGCCACCACGTTCCGCCGCCACGCCCAGCTCAATGACAATGCCTTGCTGCGCGGCGACATGACGTTGCAGGACTATCTCGATTCGCCGCTGATCGCCGACCCGATCCGCAAGTTCGATTGTGTGATGCGCTGCGCCGGGGCAGTCGCCGTGATCGTGACCAGCGAGGAATACGCGAAGCGCCTGGCCAAGCCTCCGGTCTATATCGGGGCCTATCAGGAGCAGCACAGCTTCGGGGCCAACGATATGTCGCCCGACAAGCTGGAAACCGGCTTCGTCGCGTTTCGCGACAAGCTGTTCGAGCGCATCCCGCGCGAGGAAATGGATTTCCTCCAGCTCTATGACGATTACCCGATCGCGATCGTCGCCCAGCTTGAAGACCTTGGCTTTTGCAAGCGCGGCGAGGGCGGCAAGTTCATTGAGGATACCGACATTTCGATCTGGGGCGACCTGCCGATCAACACCAGCGGCGGGATTCTCTCGATCGGGCAACCGCGCCTCGGCGGCGGCTATATCCCGCTGATCGAAGCGATGCGGCAGGTGCGCGGCGAGG
Source organism: Sphingomonadales bacterium (assembly GCA_013791705.1). Lineage (GTDB taxonomy): Bacteria > Pseudomonadota > Alphaproteobacteria > Sphingomonadales > Sphingomonadaceae > Novosphingobium. The sequence goes on from VMTF01000186.1 coordinate 1,507, forward strand.
CCGGGCCACGGCAAATCAAGGATGCGAAGACCGGCCTTGTTTCGGGCATCGGCCTGATGTCTTACCTGAGCAACCTGGTGATCACCTGCGGCATGATCGTGGGGAAGGAGCCTTTCGAATGACACGGCCGACCCCCAAGACCGTTCCGTGGGACCGTGATTTCTGGGCCAATGCGGAACGCGGCGTGCTGAGCGCGCAGCGCTGCGACGATTGCGGCCGGCTGCAGCATTACCCCAAGCCGGTCTGTTCCGAATGCCTTGGCGCGAACATCCGGTTCGAGGCGCTGAGCGGGCGCGGCGAGGTTTACAGCTTCACCACCGTGCGCCGGCCGGAACTGCCCGAGTTCGAGGCCGAAGCGCCCTATACGGTGGTCGATGTTCTGCTCGATGAGGGCATCCGTTTCCTGTCGCGGCTGGCCGACGAGCAGGACGCGCCCGGCCTGAAGCTGGGCGACAAGCTGACCACAGTGTTCAAGCCGGTCGGCGACGGCACCAAGCACTTGCCCTATTTCGTCAAGGTGCGGGACTGACGCTGCTGGCGCGGCGCGGCTTCAAGCCGTTGCCGCGCCCAGTTCGCGGCCGATCATGTAGCCGAAGGTGAGCGCCGGGCCGAGGGTGATGCCGGCGCCGGGATAAGTGCCGGACATCACCGAATTCATGTCGTTGCCGCAAGCATAGAGCCCCGGGATCGGCGCACCGTCCCCATCGAGCACCCGCGCGCGCGCGTCGGTGATCAGGCCGCGTGTGGCGCCGATGTCGCCGGGATAGACGGCGACGGCGTAATAGGGCGGTTTGGCGATCGGGCCGAGGCAGGGGTTCGGCTTGTGCGTCAGATCACCCTGATGCTCATCATAGATGTTTCCGCCCTTGCCGAAGTCCGGATCGACGCCTTCTTTCGCATATTCGTTATGCCGGCGGACTTCTTCCGCCAGCCCGGACGCGGGCACGCCGATTTGCGCGGCCAGTTCGGCCACCGTTTTGCCCCGGCGCAGGTAGCCGCTTTCGAGATATTGCCGGTATGAGCCGATGCCGGGTCGCACGAGGCCCATGCCATAACGGCGCAGGAAGGCCGCGTCGCAGATCAGCCAGGCCGGCACCGCCTTGCCGTCGGCCACGTCGAGCATGCCCTGCACAAAGCGGTGATAGGAGGTGGCCTCGTCCACGAACCGGCGGCCATCGGCCTTGACCGCGATCAGGCCCGGCTTGGCGCGATCGAGGAACAGGTGCGGGAAGCGGGATTCGCGGCCGTTTGCGTCGCGGAACACAGAAACCGGCGTGTAATTGGCGGGATCGACCACGCGGTCATCAATGCGGGCGCCGAGCTGGGTCGCGAGCGTTTGCAGATCGCCGACGTTGCCGGAGGGCGCCATGCTGTAATGATGGTCGGGCGTCGCCAGATGCGGGCGCATCGCGGCGGCGTTCGCGGCGCTGCCGCCACCGGCAAGGACGATGCCGCGGGCGGCGGTGACCGTCAGCGCCTGGCCATCCTGTTGCATCTCGATCCGGCTCACCCGGCCGTCCTGCGGGACCAGTGCGGTTACGGTCACGTCGGACCACAGCGTGACTCCGGCATCGATCGCCGATTTCAGCATCTGCGCGGCCAGCGCGTTGCCGGCGAGGAGCCGCGTGCCCCGTCCATGCGTCAGGCGGTCGCGCATGAAGCTGCTGACCAGGCTGACGGTCTGGACGAATTTCGACGGCGACTTGAAGGTGCCGAGCAGGTGATCGATTTCCTTGCGCCCGACCATCCCGCCGAACACGAGGAACGACGGCAGCGGCGCGCGCAACTTCCCGAACCACTTGCCCAGCGTGCGGCCGTCGAACACTTGCGGGTCCATGCTGCGGCCGCCGTGGGAGGCGCCTTCGAGGTGGGTGTAGTAATCCGGCGCGACTTCGCGCGGGATCAGCCGCAGCGAACTGTGCTCGTGCAGGTAGCGGACCATCGCCGGACCGTTCTCCAGAAAGGCATCGACGAGGTCGGGCCGCATGTGATTGCCGATGACCTGATCGAGATAGCGCCGCGCCGCGTGCCTGCTGTCGGCCATTCCGAGCCTGGCCATTTCCGGATTGTCCGGAATCCACACGACCCCGCCGGAAATGGCGGTGCTGCCGCCAAAGCTGGATTCCTTTTCCAGCAGCAGCACGCGCGCGCCCTCGTTAGCGGCGACAGTTGCCGCAGCCAGCCCGCCGGCGCCCGAACCCAGCACGACGACATCATATTCAAGGGCCGGGGCAGGCTGGCTGGTCGCGGCGGTGATCATGCTGCTTTGCCGCCCGCATCCGCGCCGCTGATCGCGGCGATGACCGACTGGCGATCGGTGATCGTGGCCATCATGCGCAACTGGTGTTCGATGATCGTCTTGTGCGCGTCGGGGTCGGCCCCGGCGATGCAATCCTCGGGAATCACGACATGGTAGCCGAATTCGACCGCCGAAATGGTAATGCCGGGAATGGCGACATTGGTCGAAACGCCGGTCACCACCAGCGTTTCCACGTCCATCCGCCGCAGCGTGAGATCGAGCGACGTGCCGAGCGTGGCGATCAGGCCGGACCCGCGCTGGATCACGAAATCGTCGGCTTCCGGCTCAAGGCCTGGCGAAAAGGCGGCCTCGGGGGTTCCTTCAATGAGGTTCCCGGCCTTGGCCGACATCGCCGAGATCAGCGAGTTGATCTTCTTGTCGGCCATGTCCTTGCGCTGCAGCGCCGGGGTGAAGAAGATCGGGAACCCTCTCGCCCGGAAGGCTTTCACCACTTCCGCGATGTTGGCCACCATGTTGCGGGCCGCAGCCTGTTCGCCCAGCGCGGGGAACATCGAGAGTTTCGGCTCCAGCAAACCGACCTGGCATTCGTTGACGATGAGGGCGGCCTTCTGCCCCTTGCTCAAACTGCGGATCATCCTGTGTCTCCCGGTGATGGTGTTTTTGGGTGGGGTGAGCGTGTAAGTCGGTCAGGTCGCGTCGCGCGGCCGGGTGGTGCGGTTTTCGATCCGCTTTTCATTGATCGTGCATTGCACGATGCGATCGACATAAATCCCGGGCGTATGGATGCAATCGGGATCGAAAGTGCCCGGCTCGACGATTTCCTCGACCTCGACCACGGTGATCTGGCCGGCGGTCGCCATGACCGGGTTGAAATTCCGGGCGGTCTTGCGGAACATCAGGTTGCCCTCGCGGTCGGCGCGCCACGCCTTGACGATCGCCAGGTCGGCCTTGAGCCAGGTTTCGCGAAGATACGGAATCCCTTCGAATACCTCGGTCGGCTTGCCCTCGGCGACAATCGTGCCGACTCCGGTCTTGGTGTAGAACGCCGGAATTCCGGCGCCCCCGGCGCGGATTCGTTCGGCCAGCGTGCCTTGCGGGTTGAGTTCGAGTTCCAGCTCGCCCGACAGGTAGAGTTGTTCGAACAGCTTGTTCTCCCCCACATAGGAGGAGATCATCTTGCGGATCTGGCGATTGTTCAGCAGCACCCACAGGCCGAACCCGTCGGCGCCGCAATTGTTGGAAATGACCGTCAGATCCCTCACGCCGGAGGCCTTGATCTCCGGGATCAGGCTTTCCGGATTGCCCGACAGGCCAAAGCCGCCCGACATGATGGTCATGCCATCGTGCAGCAATCCGTCGAGCGCGGCGGCGGGCGAGGGGTAGACTTTGTTGATCATGAGAAATCCAGTATCTGTCAGGCCACTTGCGGTCAGGCGGGCTTATCTTGCAGGCGGTCCCAGAAATCGCCCAGGTTTTTCGCGACGTGTTCGCGCAACTTGAACTTCTCGACTTTCAGACTCGGGTTCACCGGCAGCTCGGCCCGGAACTCGACATAACGCGGCACCATGTAGTGCGCCATGTTGCGCGCGCAGTGTTCGACGATTTCCTGCGGGGACAGCTCAAAGCCTTCCTTGAGCACGACCGAAACGGCCACTTCGTCTTCCGCGTCCGACGGGGCGGCATAGACCGCGCACTGGACCACGGCATCGTGACCATCGATGATCTGCTCGACCTCGTAGGCGGAAATGTTTTCGCCCCGGCGCCGGATCGCGTCCTTCTTGCGATCGACGAACCACAAGTAGCCATCGTCATCGAGATAGCCGCGATCGCCGGTGTGGAACCACAAGTTGCGCCAGGCTTCCAGCGTGGCTTCCGGCCGCTTGTAATAGCCCAGCGACGTGCCGCCCGGATTTTCGCTGCGCAGCGCGATTTCGCCCACTTCGCCGGGCGGCAGCGGCTGATCGTCCTCGCCGACGACGCGCACTTCCATGCCGCCGCGCGGCCGGCCGGCGGACCCGAACTTGCTTACCGGATCGTGCGGCGTGAAGATCGTGCTCATCGCATAGTCGGTCAGCGAATAGCTGCTGGCCACGCGCAAGCCGAAGCGTTCTTCCATCGCCCGGCCGAACCGGGGCATCGGTGTGACGTTGCAGATGCGCACGTCGTTGTCGCGGTCGCCGGCGGCGGGTGGCTGGTTCCACACCCAGTTCGCCATCGATCCCAGCAACGCGATGATGGTGGCTCCCGATTGGCGGACTTCATCCCAGTAGTTGCTGAGCGAAAATTTGGTGGTCAGGCAGACCTGCGCATCGGCCATGATGGTCGCGTAAGTCTGGCACTGCATCGCCGCCGCGTGGAACAGCGGCAGGCAGATGTGGGTGCGGTCGTCGGAGCGGTAGCCATAGCTGTTCGAGGTGCTCATCCCCCACGACCACGCGGTCGATTGCGCGAGCATGTTGGCCTTGGACGGGCCGGTGGTTCCCGAGGTGAACATCAGGTAGGCCAGATCGGACGCCTTGACGGCGACGCCGGGGGCTTCGGGCGAGCCTGCCGCGGCGGCGGCCAGGCTTGACGTTTCCGCGCCCGGCAGCGGTGCCGCATCAGCGAATTCGCCGTGAACAATCAGGTGTCTGACGTCCGGCAGGTCGGCCGCGCATTCCGGCAGGCGGTCGATCAGATCGGCATCGGCGATGATCGCCGAAATATCGGCGTGGGTGAGGTAATAGGTCAGCAACTGGCCGCGCACCGCAGTGTTGAGCGGCACGGCCACGGCCCCGAGCTTGCCGAGCGCGAAAATGCTGAAGATCATCTCGGGCGAATTGGCCATCCACACCGCGACATGTGCGCCGCGGCCGATGCCGAGTGCCTTCAGGCCATTGGCATAGCGGTTCGTAATGGTGTCGAGATCGGCATAAGTGAAGGTCCGCCCATCGGGGAGGAACGTGAGGAACGTGCGGTCCCCGTTGCGCGCGGCCTTGTCGGCCAGGATCGTCGCAACCGTCATCTGATCGTAGGCGTAGCCGAAATTGTGCTGCGGTCGCGTCAAGATTCTCTCCCAATCTTGTGTGCTAGAATATTAGCTTATGCGGGCAAGGGCAAGCCGCTGGTCAGGGCGCCGGGTGCAGCCGGGCGGCGGCGGCGGCAATGTGGCTTTCGCTGGCGGCGCGGGCGAGCGCCGGATCGCGGCGTTCGATCGCCTGCAGAATCTGCTCGTGCTCGTCATGGGCGGGGCCGACATGTTCGGCAAACTGGGCGGTTCCGGACTGCGCGATATAGAAATCCGAGCGGTCGGCCAGGCGCTCGACAATGTCGCCGACCGCCGACGACCGGGCGACGCGGCGCAGTTCCGCGTGGAATTGGCGATTGAGCAGGCGATAGGATTGCGCGCGGGTGGCGTTGTCACCGTCCCAGCCGCCCAGCGCGCCGATCTGCGCCGACAGCAGCTTGAGCCGGAGCAGGTCGTCGCTGGTTGCGCGTTCCGCCGCAAGCTGGCCGATCAGCCCTTCGCTGGCGGCAAAGAGCCGGAAGAAATCGGCAATTTCACTGGACGAGGCCGATTTGACGCGGCACCCAACTTGCGGAACGATTTCGATGAAGCCTTCGAGTGACAGGCGCTTCATCGCGTCCATGACGGGCTGCCGGCTGATACCCAGCCCCCCGGCAAGCTCGTCGATCGCAAACCAGTTCTGATCGCGGACCAGTCCGTCGAGCAACAGACTCTTGATGTGGCGATATGCCTGATCGACCAGTCGTTCCTTGCTCATGAGCTTTGGTAGTTCCCCGTGTGGAATGCCCCGGGCCGGTTTCGATCGGCCGCGATTTGCCAGCGGCCCGGTTGACAGATGCCAGGCCGGGCTGCCTTGCGCATAGCTGCAATGCCGGGCCTATGGCCAGCGCGTCATCAACCCGGACCACCCGCCGCTGCGGAAATGTTCTGCAACGCAAGCTTTGCCGCAAGTCCTATCCGTATCGCGTCGACTGCATCTCCAGTGTGCTGGCTTAGCGGATGGGGCTAGCGTCGGCCGGGCCGCTCGTGCAGGTGGGGACGTTTCGTGTGCGTCGGGATCGGCCGGGGGATTTTCGCCACAGGCGCGAGCTGCAAGGCTCCCGTCAGTTTGGGCGGCTTTCCCCGGGCAGCCCCGAGCCAGACCAATAGACTGCTTGAGGAGCTCTCCGGATGACCGCTTTTCCGAACCTTTTTTCACCGTTTCGCATTCGCGACGTGGAATTGCCCAACCGCGTGGTGATGGCGCCGATGTCGACCGAACTGGGCGGGGTCCACGGCGAGGTCACGCCCGAAATGATCGCGTTCTATACCGAGCGGGCCAAGGGCGGGTTCGGGCTGATCATCGTCGAATATACCTGTGTCGACGTTACCACCGGACGGGCCCACGAATACCAGCTTACGCTCGATTCCCGCGAAAACCTGGAAGGGCATCGCCAACTGGTCGATTCGGTCCATGCCGCCGGCGCCAAGATCTTCATGCAGATGCAGCACAGCGGGCAATATGCCAACGCCAGGCTGTTGCCCGACGGCATGCCGGTGGGGCCGTGCGACGCGTTTCACCCGCGCGACCCTTCGCGCCAGATCGCCCGCGCGGCAACCGATGCCGAAATCCGTAGCTGGATCGATGCTTTCGCGACGACCGCCGGACTCGCGATGGAGGCCGGCTATGACGGCGTCGAGATGCACGCCGCGCATGGCTATCTGCTGCTGCAGTTCCTCTCGCCGCGATCGAACCACCGCGACGACGCATGGGGCGGCGACGAGGCGCGCCGGCTGGCGTTCCCGCTGGCAGTGATCCGCTCGATCCGCAAGGCGATCGGCGATGCGCCGTTCCTGTTCCGCATTTCCGCCGACGAGTTCCGCGAAGGCGGGCTGACGATCGAGGACATGGAGCGGATCGCGCCGCTGATGGTCGAGGCCGGGGTGGACGGGCTGCACTGTTCGATGGGCTGGGGCACCGGCCGGGGCATGGAGCAGGTGCTGGAGCCGATGAACGTGGCCGAGGGCTGGCGCATTCCCTATGCCGAGCGCATCCGCAAGGCGACCGGGGTTCCGGTGATCGCGGTCGGCCAGATCCGCTGGCCGCAAATGGCCGAGGATGCCGTCGCAAGCGGGCAGACCGATCTGGTGGCGCTGGGCCGCCCGTCGCTGGCCGATCCGGAATGGCCCAACAAGGCGCGCGAAGGCCGGGTCGACGACATTCGCCCGTGCACCTCGTGCAACTATTGCCTGGGCGGGCAAGCCGGGCGGCATCAGGTCGGCTGCGCGGAAAATCCCCGTACCGGCGATGAATTGAACCCCGGCATCTCGCCTGACATCGGCAAGGGCCGGACTGCGGCAGTGATCGGCGGCGGCCCCGGCGGCATGGCTGCGGCGCTGTTGCTGGATCAGGCCGGCTTCACGACTCACCTGTTCGAGGCGGCGCCGCGGCTTGGCGGCGGGCTGGTGGTTTCCGCAACGCCGCCGGGCAAGGACAAGCTGTTCTGGTATCGCGACTACCTTGAGCGCCGGATCAACAAGTCCGGCGTGCACCAGCATCTCGGTACTGCGGCCGACGTTGGCGCGATCAAGGCGCTGGCCCCCGCAGTAACGATGGTTGCGGCAGGCACCGCCCGGCGCGACATGGATATTCCGGGGATCGAAGGCCCGAACGTGCTCGATGCCTTTGCGCTGCTCAACGGCGATGTCACGCCCGACCTCGCGCCCGGCAAGTCCGCGATTGTCTATGGCGGCGGCGAGACCGGCTGCGAGACGGCGGAATATCTTGCGGATCACGGCGTCAAGGTCACGCTGGTCTCGCGCTCGCTGGCCAAGCAGCTCGCCCGCGCGGCGGAAGGCATCTATCGCGGGGCGCTGATCGCCCGGCTCGCGGAAAACCCGCTGGTCGATGTCGTTGCGGAAACCCATGTTACCCGCGTGGACGGCAATGCCGTTGAACTCGAAGGGCCGGAAGGCACGTCGCGGCTGACGCCGGACTGGCTGTTCGTGGCGCAGGGCCGCGATTCCAATCGCGGGCTGGCCGACAAGCTCGAAGCCGCCGGCATTTCCTGCACGCTGGTAGGCGATGCAATGACCGGCGGCCGGATCGGTGATGCGGTGCACGGCGCCTATCGCGCGGTCCTCGCCATGGCCGATCCGGCGACGCCGCCGCTGCCGGTCGCCTGCTGAGGGGCGATTCGCACGCACCTTGACCGATCGGAACCTGGCGCCCCCGTCGCGGCGGGCGGGTGCGCTCGGCCCCGGGGTTTTTAGTTAACCCCCAAAGCGCCCGCTGTGGCGAGCTCCGCAGAGGACACCTCGGACCGCC
>VMTF01000148.1 GCA_013791705.1 Sphingomonadales bacterium
GGGTAGATCGGGGTGCGCGGGGGCACCCTGGCGCCGCCGGTGCCGGAGACCCCCCACATCATGGTCCTGACCGACCGGATCGATCTCGACACACAGATTTCCGGGACGTTCGTCGCCTGCGGCTTGCCGAACCCGACGCAAGCCACCTCGGTCGCCTTGCTGCGCGATGCCGTCGCCAAGGGCGGCAATGGCCAGATTCTGCTGTCCACGATCTTCAAGTTCGCCGGGTCGCAGACCCCGATCCCGCACTCGGAAAACTGGATCGTTCTGGTCGATGAATGTCACCGAACCCAGGAGAAGGACCTCGGCGCCTATCTCCAGGCGACGCTGCCCGATTCCCGGTTCTTCGGCTTCACCGGCACCCCGATCAAGAGCACGGACAAGGACACCTACGCCCGGTTCAGCGTCGAGGGCGAGGGCTACCTGGACAAATACGGCATCGACGACGCGGTGCGCGACGGCGCCACGGTTCCGATCCTCTACGAGGGCCGCAAAACCGAATGGTCGATCAACGAGGCCGAACTCGACATCCTGTTTGACCGCTGGTTCGTCGATCTGCCGGACGACAAGCTCCAGGACCTGAAGAGCAAGGGCCTGACCCTTGCCACCCTGGCCAAGCACCCTGAGCGGGTCCGGCTGATCGCGCTGGATATCTGGGAGCACTTCAAGCAGGTCTGCCAGCCGGACGGCTTCAAGGCGCAGATCGTGGTCGTGGACCGCGAGGCCATCGTGCTGATGCGGTCGGCCCTGGCCGCCGTGATCGCCGCCGACCTGACCAAGCAGGGTATGGAAGACGCGCAGGCCCAGGCAGACGCGATGATCGCCTGCGTGTTCTCTCAGTCCCAGGAAGACGGCAAGCCGTCAGAGGATGAGCACGTCGCCGGTGTCCGCGAGGAACTCCAGGCTCACTTCGTCGATGCCGCCGACGAGAAGCTGATCAAGAAGGCGTTCAAGATCGTCGGCCAGCAGCCCAGCTTCCTGATCGTCTGCGACAAGCTGCTGACCGGGTTCGACGCGCCCATCGAGGCGGTGATGTATCTCGACAAGCCGCTGAAGGAGCACAACCTGCTCCAGGCCATAGCGCGGACCAATCGGACCTGCTCGATCAAGAACGAGGGCGGCGGCGAGATCACGAAGCCGCATGGCCGGATCGTCGACTAGATGGGGGTCACGAACCACCTCGACGAAGCCCTGAAGTCCTATCGGGCCGAGGACGTGGCTAACGCCCTGAACGACAACTCGACTCTGCGGAATGATCTGCGGGAGGCCCACGCCCGCTACATGCGCCAGAAGCGCGACATGAAGCTGACCGGCCAGGACGAGAAGGCCGCCGCCTA
>VMTF01000174.1 GCA_013791705.1 Sphingomonadales bacterium
GCCTCCCCCGCCGCCGCCGCCTGCGCCGGTGTGCAACAAGGGCCCCTACATCGTGTTCTTCGACTGGGATAAGTCGGACGTCACGGCTGAAGCGGCGACTATCCTCGACAGCGCCATCACGGCATACGGCAACTGCGACAGCGTGCCGATCATGCTCGCCGGCTATGCCGACCGTTCGGGTTCGCCCAAGTACAACGTCGCGCTCTCGGCGCGCCGCAACGCTTCGGTCCAGAGCTACCTGACCGCCAACGGTATCCCCGATACCGCGATCACGGCTCAGGCCTTCGGTGAAGAGAACCCTCGCGTTCCGACCGCTGACGGCGTTCGCGAACTGCAGAACCGTCGCGTTGAAATCACTTACGGTCCGGGTTCGGGCATGTAAGCTTCGCGCAAGCGGATACTACGTTCAAAGGGGCCGGAGAAATCCGGCCCCTTTTTCGTTGCCGGGGAAGGTTCGCTTGCCCGGACCAGCCGGGCGCCGGGTGCGGGGGAAGCGGCGCGCCATGGCATCGCCCAGAGCCATGGCTTCGCGCGCCGTATACCTTGGCCCCGGAGGCTGCGTTCCTTGAGCCGGCTCCTTCCGTCGCCGCCTGCCTGACTCTCAAGTGCCGGCTCTGTCTGCAAGAAGGCAAGACAAACAGCCGGAGCGGCGGCCGCTGCTCCGGCAAACGCCAGGATTGGTCCAGGGGAAATTCGAGCAGGGCGCCCGCGGCGCCATCCGCCCCATGCACTTATCCGGTTACGCCTGCTCGCAGGTTACGGCGCAACTCAATCGAACAGTGAACTGACCGAGCTTTCGTCAGCGATGCGGCGAATGGCTTCGCCGACCAGCGGTGCGATCGTCAGGATGCGGATCCGATCCGACCCCTTGGTGGCATCGGTGGGCAGAATCGAATCGGTGATGACCAGTTCCTTGAGCGCGGAACTGTTGACCCGGGCCACGGCCGCGCCCGACAGGACGCCGTGCGTGATGTAGGCGGTAACGCTGGCGGCGCCCGAATCCATCAGGGCCTGCGCCGCATTGCACAAGGTGCCGCCCGAATCGATGATATCATCGATCAGAATGCAGGCGCGCCCTTTCACATCGCCGATGATGTTCATCACCTCCGACTGGCCAGGCCCGTCGCGCCGCTTGTCGACGATCGCAAGCGGCGCATTGTCCAGTCGTTTGGCCAGCGCGCGAGCGCGAACCACACCGCCAACGTCCGGCGACACGACCATCAGGTTCTGCCCGCCATAACGGGTCTGGATATCCGCAGCCATCACCGGCGCGGCATAGAGATTGTCAGTCGGGATATCGAAAAAGCCCTGGATCTGCCCAGCGTGGAGATCAACCGCGAGCACGCGATCGGCTCCGGCCTTGGTGACCAGATTGGCGACCAGCTTGGCCGAGATCGGCGTGCGCGGGCCAGGCTTTCGATCCTGGCGGGCATAGCCGAAATAGGGCACGACCGCAGTGATCCGCTTGGCCGAAGCGCGGCGCAGCGCATCGATGCAGATCAGCAGTTCCATCAGATTGTCATTGCAGGGGAAGCTGGTCGACTGCAGGACGAACACGTCTTCACCGCGCACGTTCTCGTGGATTTCGACGAAGACCTCCTCATCCGCGAAGCGGCGCACGCTTGCATCGGTGAGCGGCGATTCCAGATAGCCCGCTATCGCCCGGGCGAGCGGCAGGTTGCTGTTACCGGCCATGAGCTTCATCGCGTGTCCCTTCCCCGCCATGATTTCGAGGGCGGCTCTACCCCAGAGTCGCGCAATTGCAACATGCGCGCGCAACCCGGGCGGGGGAAAACCCTGCCAGCTCGCAAATCACACGCACCGGCCACCCTCGCCGGATAGGCGGTTCCGAACTCAGTCGCCCTTGCGGTGCTCACCGCGGACCCACCGGACCGTACCTGAAGAGGCACGCATCACGACGCTCTCGGTGGTCATCACGCCATTCTTGAGGCGCTTGACGCCATCCAGCAACGAGCCATCGGTGACGCCGGTGGCGGCAAAGATGCAGTCGCCCTTGGCGAGTTCTTCGAGCTTGTAGATCTTGTTCAGGTCCGCGATGCCCCACTTGCGGGCACGGGCGCGTTCATCCTCGTTGCGGAAGACGAGACGGCCGTTGAACTGGCCGCCGACACAGCGCAGCGCGGCTGCCGCGAGCACGCCTTCCGGCGCGCCGCCCTGGCCCATGTAAAGATCGATCGTGGTGTCCGGATCGGTCACCGCGATCACCCCGGCCACGTCGCCATCGGGGATCAACTGGACGCCGCACCCCAGCGTGCGCAATTCGGCAATCAGCCCGGCATGGCGCGCCCGGTCGAGCACGCAGACGATGATCTCACCCGGTTCGACACCCTTGGCGGCCGCGACAGCCTTGACGTTCTCGGTCGGGCTCTTGGCCAGATCGATGATCCCTTCCGGATAGCCCGGTCCAACCGCGAGCTTGTCCATATAGACATCCGGCGCGTTGAGCAGGTTGCCCTCCTCGGCCACGGCGAGCACGGCCAGCGCATTGGGGCCGGCCTTGGCGGTGATCGTGGTGCCTTCGAGCGGATCGAGTGCGATGTCGATCTTCGGACCCCGGCCGATCGCGGCGCCGACCTTTTCACCGATGAACAGCATCGGCGCCTCGTCGCGCTCACCTTCGCCGATCACCACGGTGCCGTCCATGTAGAGTTCGTTGAGCGCGGCGCGCATCGCTTCGACCGCAGCATGATCGGCGGCCTTTTCATCTCCGCGACCGATCAACGCCGAAGCGCCGATCGCGGCCGCTTCGGTCACACGGACCATTTCGAGGACGAGGACGCGATCAAGAACCGTGCTGGCAGGCGTGGAAGTCATGGGAATCCCTGTTCGGCTGGCGTTGCCCGGGCGCTTAAACAGGGCGGCGCCCTCTGTCGAGGGTGCACCGGCCCCTGCCGACGAATATCGGCGTCCTGGCCGCCCGATCAGTCCCCGAGAATCTGCATCACGAGCGGCGGGCTGGCAAGGCTTGGCGAGCCTTCAAGCAGGCGTACCGCCTCGCTGACGGCGCTTTCCGGCCCCTCGTGCGTGACCATGGCGACCAGAACCTCGCCCTCGGCCTCGGCCCGGCCTTTCTGGATCAGGCTTTCGATGGATACGCCCGCATCGCGCATCGCCGCGGTGATTTCCGCCAGGACGCCCGGCCTGTCCGCCACGATGAAGCGGATATAGGCCCGGCCCATGCGGTGCCCCGAGGCAGCGGGCGGCAACGCGTCCAGTTCGGCCACCGGGACCGAAAACGGGGCGCCGATTTCACCGCGCGCGATATCGATCAGGTCAGCCACGACCGCGCTGGCGGTCGGGCCGCCACCCGCGCCCGCGCCCTGAAACAGCAACCGGCCGGAAAAATTGCCTTCCGCCACGACAGCGTTGGTGGCGCCATCGACATGCGCGAGCGGGTGATCAAACGGCACGAGATGCGGCTGCACCCGCTGGAACAGGCACGGCGTCCCGTCGATCATGTCCGGCTCGGCCATACCGATCAGGCGAATCACATAGCCGAGCGAATCGGCCTGCGCGATATCGGCCGCGCGCAGGCGCGAAATGCCGGCTGTTTCCACCGCAGCGAAATCAACTTTCGCCCCGAAGGCGATCGCGGCGAGAATCGAGAGCTTGTGGGCGGCATCGGTGCCTTCGATGTCGAATGTCGGATCGGCCTCTGCATAACCGTGCGACTGGGCCTCGGCGAGCACATCGGCAAAGTCGCGGCCAGTGTCTTCCATCGTCGAGAGAATGAAGTTGCAGGTGCCGTTGAGGATCCCATAGACCCGCTCGAACGCATTGGCGGCCGCGCCTTCGCGCAGGCCCTTGATCACCGGAATGCCGCCCGCGACGGCCGCCTCGAACTTGAGCGCGACGCGCGCCGCTTCGGCCTTGCCGGCCAGTTCGAGGCCATGATGGGCAATCATCGCCTTGTTGGCGGTGACCAGCGCCTTGCCGGCTTCGATGGTGGTGCGCGCCAGCGCCAGCGCCGGACCGTCTGCGCCGCCGATCAGTTCGACCACAACATCGACATCGGCCCGCTCGCCCATGACGATCATGTCGTCTTCCCAGGCATATGGCGCAAGATCGACCCCCCGCTTGCGCGACCGATCGCGCGCGCTGATGGTCGTGATCTGAAGTGGCCGTCCGGCGCGGCGGGCGATCAGGTCCGCATTGGTTTCGATCAGGCGAATCACGCCTGCCCCCACGGTTCCCAGTCCTGCAAGCGCGATACGAAGCGGTTCGGCCATGATGATCCCTTTCGCCCGCGCCCCTAGGACACTGCGGTGCGAAAGGCCAGAGTTGCGGCCCGGCATTCAAGTCCGGTCGATCTGGCTAATCCCCGCAATCAGGCAAGTCCGGTCAATCAGACAGGGGCGAAACCTGCCGGCCACGCGTCCGCGGGCACGGGCTAAGGCTGTCCAGCACGAGCGCATAGTCCGCTTCGGCCTGGACGCGGTCGGCATCGGTGGCAGAAACATTGGCCTTGGGATCGAGTTTGCGCGGCAGGAAGCAGGCCAGTCGATACCAGGTAAGGCTCTCGCGCGTCGGGGATTTCCCGCTCGTGTTGAGCAACTCGGAGAAGGACACGCTCCAGTATGGTGCCGCACCCGGAACGTGCACAACCGTGATCGATGCAGGTTCGCCATCGGCCGTGGCGAGGAACATTTGCGTCTCACCCTCGCCGGCCAGATTGCCGGGAACGTAGATCGCCTCGCGCACCCGATCGATCCGGCCCGGCGCACCTGCCGCGAGCAATTCGCCAAGCACCCCGCGCACCCGTTGTTCGGTCGCGGGATCCCACAAAACCTGCGCATCGGGCGCGACCAGTTGCAGCTCGCCCGGCCGGCCGGCGACAGTGCGGGCAAACACCAGCACATCGCGCTTCGCCAGCTTCGGCACCTTGCCGCGCGCATCGAGCGGGACATCGGCAAGGTAGCGCAGCGAATCACCCGCAAGCGCCGGTCCTGCCAGCAAAGCCGCCGTGCGCGCCTCGATATAGAGGCGTGCCCAGCCGGGCTGCAGGCCGGGTGCCCGCGCCGGTTCGACCACGGCGACAGAGCGCACCTGCGCCCGCACTACCACCGTCGCGTGATCGGCCAGATCGGCCAGATCGGCATATGTGAGCGCGGGAATTGCGGGAGCGGGAACAGCCGATTCGCCGGCTGTCGCCGCTGCGACCAGGACAAACGCCGCAAGCAAGGCGCGCGCGCTGCGTGAGAGTTGACGGTCCATCAGGCTAGCTCCGATTCGACCCGCAAAAAACGCGTCGTTGTGCGTAGTGCACGCGAGGGCATTAGTTTTGATCTTAACCCTTGTGAATTGACCGTTAACCCGCCGCAAGGGCAGATTCAGGCGTTGCACGGGGTGTAACTCGACGTTAAAGCTCGATCAAAATCAGCACGCTCGGTCAGAGCGGCTAAAAATGCCTCGTCGCTGTAGCCCGGAAAGTCTGGTGACGTCCGGATCAACCGGCAGGGTGAAGAATTTGGATTTACCGAAGCCGGCGATGGCCTCATCGTGGGCGCCGGTGGCCCCCGGTGTTGCCGGGGTATTGTTATGGAGTGATGCGTCTGAATGGCTTACGCTGACCAATCGATGAGCGGTAACAAGATTACCGCACTGATCATCGTTGCACTGATTCACATCGTCCTCGTTTATGCGCTTGTCACCGGCTTGGCGTACGAGGGCGCGCGCGTGCTCATCCAGAAGGTGACGACGGTGGATATCAAGGAGCCTGAAAAGCCCAAGGAGGAGCCGCCGCCACCGCCGCCGAAGCAGCTTGCGCCTCCGCCGATCGTCGCCCCGCCGGTGAAGATCGATGTCAATCCGGTTGCGCCCCCGATCATCACGGTTCCGGTGGCGCCGCCGCCTCCGCCCGTATTCGTTGCGCCGGCGGCGCCGCCGCCGCCTCCGCCTTCGCAGGCCCGCGCCGCAAGGCCGAAGAACCAGAGCTCCTGGGCGGCCCGCATTCAGGACAACTATCCGTCCGACGCGCTGCGGATGGAGAAGGAAGGTCGCGTAGGCGTCCGCGTAACCGTCGGGCCGGATGGCCGGGTTTCCGCGTGCACCGTTACGAATTCCAGCGGCACGCCCAGCCTCGATCGGGCAGCGTGTGACGGGATGGAGCGTTATGCGCGTTACGATCCCGCGCTGAACGACGCCGGCAACCCGACTTCGGGTTCGATCTCGACTGCCATTGTTTACAGACTGAACTGACGGGCAAGGATCGGGCGGCGCTTCGCCCGCAAGCTCCTGATTTCCCGATTTTTTGAGAGGACTATCGCATGCTTTTTGAACTCCTTGCCGCTGCCGCGGAAGCAGCACCGCAGAACAAATTCGGTTTCAAGGAAGCCCTCGAACAGGGTGGCTTCATCGCCCAGGCAACCGTCGTCATTCTTGGCGTCATGTCGTTTGGCTCGTTCTTCATCCTGTTCACCAAGTGGGCCGAACAGTCGAAGATCCTCAAGCAGGGCCGCGAACTGCGTGCCAGCTTCTGGCGTGCGCCGACGCTGAAGGATGGCGCCGCGAAGCTCGAGAAGAACAGCGCCTGGCGCCAGATTGTCGACGACGGCCTCGCCGCTGAAGACCAGCACGGCAAGATGACCGATGCGATGGAAGCCCATGACTGGCTCCACGGCTCGCTCGCCCGCTCGGAAGCGACGATCAACTCGCGCCTCGCCGCAGGCCTGCCGTTCCTCGCAACCGTTGGTGCAACTTCGCCGTTCATCGGCCTGTTCGGTACCGTTGTCGGTATTTACCGCGCGTTGATCGCGATCGGCCTTGCCGGTTCGGCCTCGATCGACAAGGTCGCCGGCCCGGTCGGTGAAGCCCTGATCATGACCGCGCTCGGCCTGCTCGTCGCGGTTCCGGCCGTGCTCGCCTACAACTACCTCCAGGCCCGCAACAAGCGCATCGCCGAGCAGCTTCAGGGCTTCTCGACCGACGTGCTCGCGAACATCAACTCGAAGGGCTTGGTCAAGCCCGCCATTGCAGCCCCGGCCGGCATGAAGCCTGCCCCGGCCAAGCCGGCAGCCGCTCCTGCCAAGCCGTAAATCGCCTGGTGGAATGCCGGCGGGCGCGCTCGCCCGGCACCCGCCATACCGGATGGGGCCGGACCGCAGCATGCCGGTCCTCCCCATCCGGACGCTAAGACAGGATAGGATGTAAATATGGCGATTTCGATGAGCGCCGGCGGGGAAGAACGCCCGATGTCCGACATCAACACGACCCCTTTGGTGGACGTGATGCTGGTGCTGCTGATCATCTTCCTTATCGCGGTTCCGGTCGCGACGCAGACGATCGAGAAGCTGCGCATCCCGATTTTGGTCTCGCAGGAATCGAAGGACAAGGTCGAGAACCTGCTGCTGACCGTGAGCACGACCGACAACGGCGGCCGCAGCGCAGGAGACCCCGGATATGAGGGCGCCTCGCGAAATGGCGATTGCCGCATCTATTTCAACGGCATCACTCCGGTCGATTCGTCCGAACTGCGCGACCTTGCGTTCAAGCGGCTTGACACGATCGTGAAGCGCGAGGGCGGACCCGAAGCGCTGCGCGCCAATCCGGAAAAGATCCCGCAGGTGCACATTCGTGGCGACGTGGAGGCTCCCTGGCGTTGCGTCGCGGGCGCGATCTACAACGTTCAAATTTCGGGCTACCCGACCGTCGGCTTCATTTCGAACCCGGTGGATCCAAAGGGCTGAGGCACCGCGCCTCACCCTTTTGCGGCAATTCAGGAGTAAGTTCCCATGGCAATGTCAGGCGGCAATGATGATGGCTCGCCGATGATGGAAATCAACACGACGCCGCTTATCGACGTCATGCTGGTGCTCCTCATCATGTTCATCATCACCATTCCGGTCGCTACCCACTCGGTTAATATTGACCTTCCTTCGCCCAATCCACCGCCGCAGGATGTCAAGATCGATTCGGTCAAGAACAAGGTCGTCCTGACCTATGACAACAAGGTGTTGTGGAACAACCAGCCGGTCAACAACGGCCAGCTTGTCGCACTGCTCCAGCAGACGATGCAGATGAATCCGGAGCCGGAACTCCAGTTCCAGCCGGAATCGGGCGCGAGCTACGACCTCTCGGCGCGCGCGCTGAACATCATCAAGGGCTCGGGCGTGACCAAGTTCGGGTTCGTCGGCAATGAGGCCTATTCGGAATTCGGCAAGGCGGCAGACGCCCCCGACGCCACGCCGTAAGACAGCGATCCGGAAAGATACTCGGGAAACGGGGGCGGAGCGATCCGCCCCTTTTTTTGTCTTGCGCGCGTATGACACCGAACGCCGGCCAGGCGCCCAAACCCGGGCGGATCACACCTCGTTTTGGGCCGGGCCATCCACCCGCATGGCCTGGGCCGCCAGAATTTCGGCCTCGACCAGCAAATCATTGTCGGCCGCCCCGGCGGGCAGGCCTTCCCGTCCGATCATGACCAGCACGGGTACGGCCAGTGGGCTGACGCAGTCCAGCCGCATGTGGACGAGTTGGCCCGCAGCCCGGTCAAGCAAGTCTGCCACGCGGCCGACCTCGGTCAGGCGGGTCCGCGCGTCGGCCCAGGCCGCCTCGATGAGGAGATGATCCGGTTCATACTTGCGCAGCACATCGTAAATCAGGTCGGTCGAGAAGGTGACCTGGCGTCCCGACTTGCGCTTGCCCGGGTGCTGGCGCTCCACGAGGCCGCCAATGACGGCGACTTCCCGAAAAGCGCGGCGCAGAAGATGCGAGTTCTGCACCCACTCGGCGAATTCATGCGCGAGAATGTCGGGCGAGAGCAGCTCGGCGGGATCGGTGACAGGCTTCAGGCCCCAGACCGCCAGAGCATAATCGTTGGCAACGAAACCGAGCGGGGCAAGGCCGCGCTCCTCCATGCGGCGGGTTATCAACATGCCAAGCGACTGGTTCGCGTTCCATCCTTCGAACGTGTAGAATACCGAATATTCGCGCGTCTGGTGCGGGAAACTCTCCACCAGCAGTTCGCCGGGACCCGGCAGGCGCGAGCGCCAGTCCTGCACTTCGAGCCATTCCCGCACGTCGTCCGGAAAGCGGGCCCAGCCGGCCCGGTCGACCAGCAAGTGGCGGACACGATCGGCGAGGTGACTGGAGATCGGCAGCCGCGCGCCCATGTAGCTGGGAATCGTGCCCGCGCGTCTGGCCGCACGAACGATGATTTCAAGATCGCGCAGCGCTTCGACCTCAAGGTCCATGCCGGCAAACCGGAAGGTGTCGCCGGCGGACAGGCTGGCGCCGAACGCTTCTTCGACCCGGCCCAGCGCACGGCCGTTACGGAAGCGCACATCGAGCATCTCGGAATCGACGATGGTTCCGGCGTTGAGGCGGTGGCGGTGAGCCTGCTCGGGATGGGCGAGACGCCACAGGCCGGATTTTTCGCGCACGATCCGCCTGAACCGGTCGTATGCCGTGAGCGCATAGCCCCCGGTGGCGACGAACGTGAGGACACGCTGCCAGGCCGCGTCGTCGATCCAGGCATAGGGCGTGCTCGCCCGGATCTCCGCATGGAGCGCCGCCTCGTCGAACGGCCCCGCACAGGCGCGGGCCATCACGTGCTGGGCCAGCACATCGAGCCCGCCCGGCCGGAAGTCCTCGCCATCGCGCCGGCCTTCCGCGACCGCCTCGAGCGCCGCCATCGCCTCAAGGTATTCAAAGCGATTGCCGGGCACCAGCAGCGCCTTGCTCGGGCAATCGAGCCGGTGATTGGCCCGGCCGATCCGCTGCAGCAGCCGCGACGAACCCTTGGGCGCTCCCATCTGGACGACGAGGTCGATATCGCCCCAGTCCACCCCCAGATCGAGACTGGCCGTGCAGACGAGCGCGCGCAGTTCGCCGCGCGCCATCGCCGCCTCGACCTTGCGGCGTGCCTCCTTCGACAGCGAGCCGTGGTGAATCCCGATCGGCAGCGTCTCTTCGTTCACATCCCACAGCAACTGGAAGATATATTCGGCGAGGAAGCGCGTGTTGGTGAACACCAGCGTGGTCCGGTGGGCGCGGATCGCCTCGTAAAGCTGGGGCACCGCCCAGGCGGCGGCGTGCCCGCCCCACGGCACGCGCTCACCCTGCGGCAACAGGATATCGACCTCGGGATCGGCGCCGGGCTCACCCTCGACCAGCTCAACCGCACCGAACTCCCCCCACGGCGCCAACCAGGCCCGAAAGGCATCCGGGTCCGCCACCGTCGCCGACAGGGCGACGCGCTGCAACTGGGGCGCCAGCGCCTGCAGCCGGGCCAGTGCGAGCGCCAGCAGATCACCCCGCTTGCCGGTGGCAAAGGCATGCACCTCGTCGATGACGACACGCCGTAGCGTTGCGAAAAGCTGCGCGCTTTCGGGATAGCTGAGCAGCAGCGAAAGCGATTCGGGCGTGGTCAGCAGAATGTGCGGCGGGCTGGCCCGCTGGCGCGCCTTGCGATCGGAGGGCGTGTCGCCGCTGCGGGTTTCGACGCGGATCGGCAGCTCCATCTCGGCGATCGGCGCGAGGAGATTGCGCTGGACATCGTGCGCGAGCGCTTTCAGTGGAGAGATATAGAGCGTGTGCAGCCCTTCCGGCGGCGCGCCGGCGCCAAGTACCGAAGGCGCAAACTCCGCGAGCGTCGGCAGGAACCCGGCCAGCGTCTTGCCCGCCCCGGTATCCGCGACCAGCAGCGCATGGCAGCCCCGGGCCGCGGCGGCGAGCATCGCGGCCTGATGGCGACGCATACGCCAGCCCCGCCCGGCAAACCACGCGGCGATCTCAGGCGGTAGGTCGGACGAGGCCATGGCGCAAGTTATCGAAGTTCTGGCAGACTTGCGCAACGCCCCTCGCACCGGACTTCCGCTTGCCCGGTTGCCGGGGCCTTGTAAGAGTCGGACTTTGTAAGGAACTGCCTGTGGAGGGAGCGAGTTGCACACCGACATGATCGTCGCGCTCGGCCGGGCCGATCTGCTGAACCTTGCGCTGGCCCTGGCGCTGGGCCTGCTGATCGGTATCCAGCGCGGCTGGGCGCAGCGCGAGGAGCCCGACGGGACACGGTTTGCCGGGGTGCGCACTTACGGTCTGTTCGGGCTGGTCGGCGGCATTGCCGGTGTGGCCGCGCCCCACGCCGGCGCCGTGGCAGTGGTCATGCTCGCGGCAACCGCAGCGCTGGTGTTGATCGGCTATTGGCGCACCAGCGCCCATCCAACCGCAGTGAGCGGAACCGCCAGTCTCGTCGGACTGCTAACGATCGCCTGCGGCTACTTTGCCGGCAACGGATCGCCGGCTGCCGCCGCTGCCGCAGCCGGCAGCATCGTGCTGTTGCTGGCCATGCGCGGGCCGCTGCACCAACTGGTGAGCAACCTCGAAGAGCG
The DNA here is from genome assembly GCA_013791705.1 of Sphingomonadales bacterium. Lineage (GTDB taxonomy): Bacteria > Pseudomonadota > Alphaproteobacteria > Sphingomonadales > Sphingomonadaceae > Novosphingobium. The sequence continues at coordinate 11,349 of VMTF01000174.1, forward strand.
CGAAGTCATGGCGATCGGCCGTTTCGCGCTGATCGCCCTGGTAATTCTGCCGCTGTTGCCAAACACCCCGTTCGGCCCATTCGACGCATGGCGGCCACGGTCGCTGTGGCTTGTGGTGGTACTTGTTTCGGGATTTTCGTTCGCCGGTTACCTCGCCGCCAAATGGCTTGGCCCCTCGAAGGGAACGCTGGCTACTGCCGCCGCCGGATCGCTGGTTTCGTCAACTGCGGTAACGGCCGCCATGGCCGCCCGCCACCGCGCCGGTGATGGCGATCCCGATCTGCTCAATGCCGCGATCGCGCTAGGCTCGGCGGTGATGTTCGCGCGGGTCGTGGTGCTGGCAGGGGCGCTGGCCCCGTTTGCCGTGCCGACGCTGGCAATGGCCGCCGTGCCCGGCACGATCGTAAGCCTGGCCGGAACCGTCTGGCTGAGACGCAGGGCACGGGCCGCGAACAGCGCCGTCAGCGACGACGTCAAACTGCGCAACCCGTTCGACATCGGACCGGCCTTGCTGATGATGGCCCTGGTCATGGCCATGACTGCGGCAGCGCGCTGGGCACTCGTTCACTTTGGCGACCGCGGGCTCGCAGTCGTGCTGGCGATCTCAGGAACTGCCGATGTCGATTCGGCGATCATCACCTTGGGCAGCCTGCCGCCCGGAACGCTGGCGGCCCACACGGCCGGGCTCGTACTGATTGCTCCGACCTTGCTCAACACGGCGTTCAAGGCCAGCATCGCCTTGAGCGTCGGCGGATGGGAGCGGGCCTGGCCAGGCGCCGCCCCACTCGGCCTCAGCATCGTGGCGGCGCTCGCCGGGACTGCCGTCGCCATGTGATCAGACGGGCTATGTGCGCGCTTCGGTGACGCCGTTCAGCGACTGGCCTTCAGTGACCGGCCTGGTCGCCCCGTGCAATCCCTGAGGCGGCAAGCTGGGCATCGATCTGGCCCATCAGCCGGTCGAGGCCCGTCTGGCTCTCGCTTTCGGCGCGGGCGACCAGCACGTCCTGCGTGTTCGAGGCGCGCAGCAGCCACCAGCCGTCCGATGTATCGACGCGGACACCATCCGTGTCATTGACCGTGGCGCCATCGCTCGCAAGACGCTGCTTGACTTCATCAATCACCGCGAACTTGCGGCTTTCGTCGACCTGGAAGCGCAGTTCGGGCGTGTTGATCATGGCGGGCATTGCACTGCGCAACTCCGTAACCGATTTGCCGAGGCGGGCCGAGGCCGCGATCAGGCGGATCGCCGCATAGAGCGCATCGTCAAACCCGTAATACTGGTGGGCGAAGAAGACGTGGCCGCTCATCTCGCCGGCCAGCGGCGCGTGAACTTCCTTCATTTTGGATTTGATAAGGCTGTGTCCGGTTTTCCACATAAGCGGCTTTCCACCATGTGCAGAGACCTGATCGAATAAAGCCTTCGAGGCCTTAACATCCGCGATAATCGTGGATCCGGGCAACTGCTGGAGCAGATCCTCGGCATAGATCATGAGCAACTGGTCACCCCAGATAACACGGCCCGTGCCGTCGATCGCGCCGATCCGGTCGCCGTCGCCGTCAAAAGCCAGTCCGAAATCGAGCTTCTTCGCCGCGACGAGCGCCTTCAGGTCTGCGAGGTTTTTTTCCTCGGTCGGGTCCGGATGGTGGTTCGGGAACGTGCCGTCGACTTGGGTGAAAAGCAGATGATGTTCGCCGGGAAGTTTCTTGGTCAGCAGTTCGATCGCGGGGCCGGCGGCGCCGTTTCCGGCGTCCCAGCCGATCTTGAGGTCGGCGATCTGCCCGGCCGGGATACCATCGAGCCCCTGCACGAGCCGATCGACATAAGTGACGAGGATCTCGCGGCTCTCGCTGCTGCCCTGGCCATCGAGCCAGTCACCGGCGGCGGCCATCGTGCCGAGCTGCTGAATGTCGGCGCCGAAGAACGGACGGCCCATAAATACCATCTTGAAGCCATTGTAATTGGCGGGATTGTGGCTGCCAGTTATCTGAATGCCGCCCTGCACATCTTCCATTGATGCTTCGGCATAATAGAGCATCGGCGTCGGCCCCATGCCGACCCGCACCACGTCCACCCCGCTACAGGTCAACCCTTCGACCAGCGCATGTTCGAGCATGGTCGAGCTGACCCGGCCGTCATAGCCGACCGCGACCTTGTTCCCGCCGGCGCGCTTGAGCAGCGTGGCGAAGCCACGGCCGATCGCGCGGGCATCGTCAGCCCCGAGAGTTTCGCCGATGATTCCGCGAATATCGTATTCGCGCAGGACTGTTGGATTGAACTGATGGGTCATTGTCACTCCGAAATCTCGACGATGCGGGCAAGCAGAAGATCCCGCGCGGCATTTGCCTCGTGCACCTGCTCATTCGTGCCGCCCCGGTCCGGATGGACCATGGCGACGAGGCGCTTGTGCGCCTCGATTATGTCGGTTCGGCGCGCATGGCGGGCAACCCCGAGCAGGGCCCGCGCGCGCGCCTCGGCCCGGGAACGGACGGACGTGGAACCAGGTTCCCAGCCAGCCAGCTCCCACGGCCACTGCTTGGTCAATAACCGGCAAATCACGCAGGCCAAGCCAAGATAGATCAGGAGCCGAGCCATCACCGGGCAATCAGCCCTGCGCGGCCAACTGCAGCTTCGGCTCACGGCCGACCGATGTCGGCAGGTTGAGCCCGGCAACCAGTTGTCGCAGTTCCTGCCGGGCGACCAGGTGGCTGGTGCCAAGCTCGCCGAGATGACCCTTGTCGAGCAAGGTCAGGCCGGACGGAAACAGTTCGCGATAGATCACGCGTTCGGACAAGCCGTTGGCAATGCGAAACCCGACCCGCCGCGACAGTTCGGTAAGGGCATTGTTGAGGCGGCGCATGTTGCGGGCCTCGACATGCTGGGTCCGGTTGCGCACGACGACCCAATCCATTTCACGCTTGCTGTCGCGGATCGTGGCCATCGCGCGCGTCTTGCGCGCGTCCCAGATCAGCTCGGCATAGAACGACCGGCGCCGGACCTTGAACGTTTCGGCGTCGACCTGCCCGATCAGATCGAAATCGACGAACGAATCGTTGAGCGGCGTGACCAGCGTGTCGGCGCCGATGGCAGCATGGCGGGCAAATTCATCATCGCGGCCAGGGGTATCGAAGATCAGGTAGTCCATCCCCTCGCCCATCGCGCCGGCAAGCGCATCAAGCTCCTCGATCGTGCTGCCTTCGAACACCGCGAATTTGGCAGTGGGCAGATCGATCTCGCGGCGCTTGGCGGTTTCGGCACGGTTTTCAAGGTAGCGATGGAAAGTGCGCTGCCGGGGATCGAGGTCAATCGCGGCAACGCGCGCGCCCTGATAGGCGAGGGCGATCGCGATATGGACCGCCGTGGTCGACTTGCCGGTGCCGCCCTTCTCGTTGGCGAATACGATGCGGTGAGGTGCGGGGTGGAAGGACACGAGGTTGCATCGCCTTTGAAACGGAGGTTTGTGCCGGCCTTCCACCAGCGCTAGGGCTGGCGGCGGGACAACGCAGCCGTTCTATCGCAAGGGGATCATGCCGTGCAAACCGTCAATCGCATTGTTCCACTGCGCGATGCTGTCGCCGCACTGCGGCACGAGGGAAAAATTGCCCTCGTGCCGACAATGGGCGCGTTGCATGAAGGTCATCTGACGCTGGTCCGCGAAGCCCGGGCGCGCGCGGCCCACGTGGTCGTTTCGATTTTCGTGAACCCCCGGCAGTTCGGGGCGAACGAGGATCTGGATGCCTATCCCCGGCGGCTCGCGGCAGATAGCGCCTTGCTGGCCGAGGCCGGCGTCTCGCTGTTGTGGGCGCCGGCGGCAAGCGAGGTCTATCCGGCGGGCTATGCGACGAACATCTCGGTTTCGGGGGTGAGCGAAGGCCTGTGCGGTGCCGAGCGGCCCGGGCATTTCGACGGTGTCGCCACGGTTGTGTGCAAGTTGTTCCATCAGGTTCTGCCTGACATCGCCTTGTTCGGCGAAAAGGACTGGCAGCAGCTTGCGGTGATCCGGCGGATGGCCCGGGATCTCGACCTCATGCGGCCGCATGTAACCGATATCATTGGAGTGCCGACGGTGCGCGAGGCGGACGGCCTCGCGATGTCTTCGCGCAACGCCTATCTCACCACCGCCGAGCGGGCTGCGGCCGCAGTTCTGCCGCGCGCGATGAAGCAGGCGATCGCCGCGATCGCCCAAGGCCGCGCGGTCGCGGATGCGCTCGCCGAACTCAAGGCGGCGCTGGTCGCAGGCGGGTTCCATACCGTCGATTACGCTGAACTGTGCGACGCCGATTCTCTGGCGCCACTCAGCGAGCGCGGCAGCGGCTCCGCGCGGCTGATCGTCGCGGCCCGAATCGGCAAGGCGCGGCTGATCGACAACATGGCAGCGTAATTGTCACACGTCGTCCCGAACCGGAGGCAGTCGAGATTCTATTTCGGATAATAGTCGCTATTTGCTTGTGACGTGATGCCGGTTTACTACAATAGATCGGAATTTTACAGCGCCCGGCATCGCTCGAGAGCATGAAGTCGGCGCCTTGCACGGGAGTTTTGACGGATGAAGAAGTTGCTTTGCGCCCTGTCCATGGCTGGCCTTGCGATTGGGGCGGGTCCGGCGTTCGCGGCAAACAAGGGCTCTTCGGGGCATCAGGCCGAACAGAAGGGCATTCAGGAAATTCCGCGGTGCACGCGGAAAATCGGCACGGTGGCAATCGTCGAGCCTGACAACCAGTGGTGGCGCGAAATGAACCTCGGCAGCCCCGAGGCGATCCTCAAGATCTTCGTTCAGCAGTCTGGCTGCTTCAGCCTGGTCAATCGCGGCCGGGCAATGCAGAGCCGGGCGATGGAGCGGGCCATGGCTGACAGCGGGGAACTGCAGAGCGGCTCGAACCTCGCCAAAGGCCACGTCAAGACGGCCGACTATTATCTTGAGCCCTATATCGACTCCGGCAAGAAGAATTCCGGCCGCCGGGCCGTAGCTGGCGAGCTCCGGGCGATCGGCGCCAGCC
>VMTF01000029.1 GCA_013791705.1 Sphingomonadales bacterium
GCGAACTGGGCCTCGATACGGAGTTTGGGGACGCTACCGATCCGGAGTTCGTAGCCGAGCTGCCACTCGTCAATGCGCAGTGGATTGTCTCTACAGTGCCTATTCATCCAACGGGCCTGAGCCACGAAGATGCGCGCACCACCCTTATCCAGCTTTCCCGCACATCCGGTTTTTGCGGCCGGATCGCTGTATCTTCGCATCAATCACGGGACACAAAAGAGATGCACGCGGCGGGGGCAGATATTGTCCTTGAGCCGTTTCAGGATGCAGCAGACCGTGCGGTTGAACTGCTCTGTGGCGCAGCCAGCGAAGAACGCATCAAGTTTCCCGCGATACCCTCGGAGGCAGGATAAACTTCAAGCGCACCTTCATGCCCATCGGATCATCAGGCTGATCCGGCCAACGCCAGCATTTTCCGGGCAATCTCACGTTCGCCCATGACAACGTGATCTGCACCTTGCTTCTCAAGGTCAGTCACTTCGTCGTCTGAATGGGCCCGGGCAATGATCGTGAGGCCAGAATTGAGTGCACGCGCGCGGTGAGCAATCCCGCCAGCTTCAAAACCCTCTGGAATTGCGCTCAGCAATCTGCTTGCCCGGGCGATGCCGTCAAGATCCATGATCTCGGGCACGGCCGCATTGCCCACGACTACCTCGAAGCCTGCCTTTTTCGCCTCGTGAGCCAGATCCGGCTGCTCTTCGACGATGGTCATCGTCCGATTACCGCCTTTCATTGCCTTCGCCACCAGCCTGCCGACGCGCCCATAGCCAACCAGGACAACGTGCCCCTGCGCCGGTTTGCTCTGCCCGGTACCCGGTTCAGCCGAAACTGGTGCGGCAAGTCGTGAAGAATCCGATGTCCGCCCGGCCACCAGGCTGAAGATCAGGGGGTTGGCCATAATGGACAAGATGGCACCCGCCAGAATCAGATCGCGGGCTTCATCGGGCAGTATCCCGAGGGTTGTACCAAGTCCGGCAAGGATGAAGGAAAACTCGCCAATCTGGGCAAGACTGGCTGACACGGCCAGCGCAGTCTGGGTGGGATGGCCGAAAGCCCGAACTATGGCAAAAGCTGCAATAGATTTGCCGAAAATGATGATGGCAACGGTAGCGATAAGGGGTCCAGGCTGCTCGATCAGCACTGACGGATCGAACAACATGCCTACCGAAACGAAGAACAGAACTGCAAAGGCATCGCGCAGCGGCAACGTTTCTTCAGCGGCGCGTCGGCTGAGCTGCGTCTCGCCAAGGATCATGCCGGCAAAGAAAGCGCCCAAAGCAAACGAGACCTCGAACACAAAGGCTGCGCCAAAAGCTACGCCCAGTGCTGTGGCCAGGACGGCGAGGCGAAAGAGTTCACGCGAACCGGTATGCGCGGCCCAGTGCAACAGAGACGGGATGACGCGTTTCCCGACCACGAGCATGAAGACCACGAAGCCTGCGACCTTGAGTACGGTCAGCCCCGCAGCTGCCGCGATATCGCTGCCTGCGGCGCCATCACCCGAAAGAAGTTTCGCAAACGTCGGAAGCAGAACCAGCGCCATGACCATGGCCAGGTCTTCAACGATCAACCAGCCAACCGCGATCCGGCCGCGCTCGGTATCCAGAAGGTTTCGCGCCTGAAGAGCCCTCAGCAATACCACGGTACTTGCGACCGACAGCGCCAGCCCGAAGATCAGGCCTGCTGGCAGGCTCCAGCCCATGAAGTGCCCCAGCGCCATGCCAAGCGCGGTGGCGACACCGATCTGAACGAGCGCGCCGGGAACTGCAATTTTCCTGACGGATAGCAGATCCTTCAGTGAAAAATGTAAGCCGACGCCGAACATCAGGAGAATAACGCCCAGCTCTGCGAGTTCGGCGGCAAGATTGCCATCGGCAACGAAGCCGGGCGTGAACGGGCCGATCAGCACTCCGCCGAAGAGGTACCCCGCCACTGGCGAAACCTTCAATCGGTGCGCGAGGGCTCCCATGATGAATGCAATCACGAGCCCGGCGACAATCGTGGCGATTAAAGGTGTATGATGTGGCATGCTTCCCTTTGGCTGGACTATCGTCATGGCGACTCAGGCCACTGGCGTCAATCGATCCTGCCCCGGACTTTGCCTGCTCTCGAGCTGGCTTCCATGATAAAGCCGCGATGGAGAGACGAGACATGAAAGCGCAACGCAACGGGTCGGCTATCCTGTGGTTCGACCAGATCGCCATTAGTGACATTCCGTCCGTTGGCGGCAAGAATGCTTCCCTCGGAGAACTGCTGCGCGAACTTGGCAAGGCTGGAGTTCGTGTACCAAACGGTTTTGCGACAACCGCGCAAGCCTATCGCGATTTCATCGATGCCAGCGCCATCGAACCAGCGATGCGCGAACAGATCGAGCTTTTCAGGTCCGGAGACAAGACGCTCCAGGATGCCGGTCATGCGATCCGGGAACTCGTGCTGGCGAGCAGGCTGCCCGACGATTTTGCCGATCAGATTCGCGCAGCCTATCGCTTGCTTGCCACCACCACCCGGACCGTGGACCCGGCGGTGGCGGTGCGCAGCAGTGCGACCGCTGAAGATCTGCCCGACGCCAGCTTTGCCGGCCAGCACGAGACGTTCCTGAACATTCGCGGGGAACAGGCCCTGCTCGACGCCTGCCTGCGTTGTTTCGCCTCGCTTTTCACCGACCGTGCGATCAGTTACCGCGAAACGAAGGGCTTCGATCATTTTGCCATCGCGCTTTCGGTGGGCGTCCAGCAGATGGTCCGTTCCGACCTTGCAGGATCGGGCGTGATGTTCACCATCGACACCGAATCCGGCTTTCCCGGCATCGCCGCCATCAGCGCTGCATGGGGCCTTGGGGAAACCATCGTCCAGGGCGCAGTGAACCCCGATCGCTACGTGGTTTTCAAGCCGCTGCTGAACACCCCCGGCGCGCGCCCGATCATCGAGAAGGCCCTGGGCGACAAGGCGATCCGCATGATCTACGCCGAAGCAGGCGGCCGACAGACCCGGATCGTGCCCTCCACCCCGGAAGAGCGCGAGTCCTTCGTGCTGGACGATGACGAGATCCTTGAACTTGGCCGCTGGGCGGTTGTTGTGGAGCGGCATTACGGTCGGCCGATGGACCTCGAATGGGCCAAGGACGGCAGCAACGGCCTGCTCTATCTGGTGCAGGCGCGGCCGGAAACCATTCACGGCGGCGGCAGTCAGTCCAGCTTCCGCCGCTACAGCCTGAAGACCGATGCCAGCCCGGTCCTGTCCGGCGTGGCCATCGGCAGCGACATCGCCAACGGCAAGGTCTGTTTGATCCACGAAGCTGCTGACATCGCCCATTTTCAGGACGGGGCAATCCTGGTGACGGGCAACACGGACCCTGACTGGGTGCCGATCATGAAGCGCGCTGCCGGCATCGTCACCGATCGCGGCGGCAGCACCAGTCATGCCGCCATCGTCAGCCGGGAGCTTGGCGTTCCAGCCGTGGTCGGCACCGGCACGGCAACAGCGATCCTGCGCGATGGACAGGAGATCACGCTGTCCTGCGCCAGCGGTGAAAAGGGAATGATCTTTGATGGCCTGCTTGAGTACGCCGCCGAGGACATCGATCTGTCGGCAATTCCGCAAACCCGGACCGAGGTCATGCTCAACATCGCTGACCCGGCGGCCTCGTTCCAGTGGTGGCGGCTGCCGGCCCGGGGCGTGGGCCTTGCGCGGATGGAATTCATCATCAACAACCTGATCAAGGTCCACCCGATGGCGCTGTTGCACCCGGACCGGGTTTCCGCATCTGACAACCGCCATATTCAAAAGCTGGTAAAAGGCCACGCAAGCCCGGCCGATTACTTCGTGGAAACGCTGGCGCGCGGGATTGGCCGTCTGGCCGCGCCGTTCTTTCCCCATCCGGCGATCGTTCGGCTCAGTGATTTCAAGACCAACGAATATGCTCACCTGGTCGGCGGCGATGCCTTCGAGCCCAAGGAAGAGAACCCGATGCTCGGCTTCCGGGGGGCTTCGCGCTATTACGACGAACGCTACCGCGATGGCTTCGCGCTGGAATGCCGGGCGCTGCGCAAGGTGCGCGAGGAGATGGGCTTTGCCAATATCATCGTGATGGTGCCGTTCTGCCGGACACCGGCCGAGGCCGACCGCGTGCTCGCCGTGATGGCCGAGAACGGCCTGCGCCGGGGTGAAAACGGGCTGCAGGTCTACATGATGTGCGAGATACCCTCGAACGTCATCCTGGCGGAGGAGTTTGCGCAGCGCTTCGATGGCTTCTCGATTGGCTCGAACGACCTCACCCAGTTGCTGCTCGGGGTCGACCGCGATTCCGAACTGCTCGCCGCCATGTTCGACGAACGCGATCCGGCAGTGATGCATGTGATTGCCGAGGCTATTCACAAGGCGCACGGCGCTGGCATCAAGATCGGCATCTGCGGCCAGGCACCAAGCAATTACCCTGATTTTGCCGAATTTCTGGTGCGCGAAGGGATCGATTCGATCTCGCTCAATCCCGACAGCTTCGTGAAGACCTGTTCCGTGATCGCGGCTGCTGAAAGCGCTGCCGCCGGATGAATTACCAGACTGCCGCCAGGGCAAGCAGCAACAGACCGCCCGCCGCGGCATAGGCAAGGCAAACCGGCAGCGTCGCTTTCAGGATGGCGCCTTCGCGGCCCACCAGACCGACCGTCGCCGCTCCGGCCACGATGTTATGGGGCGCAATGACATTGCCGATCGCTGCGCCGAAGCCCTGGCCTGCCAGGCCCAACAGGGGCGCCAGCCCCGATGCATCCGCTGCGGCAACCTGAAACCCGCCAAACAGGATGTTGGAGGTCGTGGCGGACCCGGTGATGAAGGACCCGAGCGCGCCGACCTGCGGAACGGCCGCCGGCCAGGCTGACCCGAGCAGCGCTGCTGCAGCGCTGGCCAGCGTGTCGATCATCCCGCTGTGAACCATGATCCGGGAAAGCAGCAGGACAGCGACCAGCGCGAGCGTCACCGAAGGCAGGCGGCGGGCCGCAGTGGCCAGTGATGGCCCGATCACGGCCCGGCTCTCTGGCCGCACGATGACCGCGCCGGCAAGCGCCAGCAGCAGCAGGGTGCCGGGATGGTAGAGCGGCATCACCGAGCCGGCGAAGCGGCCCGCCAAATCCCAATGCAGCACGACTGCCTGCATGGCCTCAGCCATCGGCGTGAAGGTGCGGCTCGCCAGGATCGCGGCAAGAACCAGCACATACGGCAGGACGGAAAGGAGTACGCCATCCCCGGCCCGGGCATCATCAGGCTGGGCCGTCGGCCACTTCCACTTCACCAGCGTAATGAACACAGCGCCGCCGATCAGAGCGCCGCCCAGCGTGGGCAACTCGGGGCCGCTCAGCCAGGCCAACGCCAGCGCGGGCAGCAGGAACAGGAAGGCGGCCAGCGGTGCCAGCACCCAGTTCCCGGTGCGACCCTCGGTCATGGCAAGCCGAAACACGAGCGCTGCAAGCGTCCAGCCCAACGCCGCGTGCAGCAGCATGATGGTTAGCGACAGTTCCCCGGGATCGACCGGTCCGGCTTCCAGCAGCGGCAGTATCGGCGTGCCCACCGCTCCGAAGGATACGCCCGCAGCGTGCCCGATCAGCGCCAGAACAAGCGAACGCTGCGGCGAAAAGCCGATCGCCACCAGCATTGGCGCAACCAGAGCCACCGGCGTGCCGAACCCGGCGGCACCTTCCAGCAGCAAGGCGAAGAACCAGGCAAGGATCAAGACAAGGATTGCGGGCCTGTCCGAAACGGAGGTCAGCCAGGTGCCGATGCGTTGCGAAGCACCCGACCGCGTCTGCACCTCGTGCAGCGTCAGGGCTGGGAAGACAATCCACAGGATCGTCGCTGTCGTGAAGCCCGCTTCAAGCACCGGTCCAGCAAGGTCGATGCCGTCAATGCCGTAATCGAATGCGAAAACGGCCAGCCCGGCAGCCGCAATCGCGCCGATCATGCCCGATCTGGCCGCTGACCAGCCCAGCGCCGTCATGCAAAGCAACAGCAGCAGGATGGGCAGCAGGGCGAGCCACTCCGCCATGCTTCAGGCCAGCATTTCCACAGAAACGGGATGGGTGGGCTGGCCGGTGCGCTCGAACTGCGAGATGTTCCCGATCGTCGTCCCGGCGATCGCGGTCAGTGCCTCCCTCGTGTAGAATGCCTGATGGCCGGTTATCAGGACATTCGGGAAGGTCAGCAGACGCGCGAAGACATCGTCCTGGATGATCTGCTCGGACAGGTTCTCGAAGAACAGGTCGCTTTCCTCTTAATAGACATCGAGCCCGCCGTGGCCGATCTTGCTGCTTTTAAGGCCCTTGATCAGGACCCGTGTCTCGACCAGCGCACCCCGGCCGGTGTTGATGATCATCACACCCGGCTTCATCGCGTCAATCGCCTTCGCATCGATGAGGTGATGGGTCTGTGGCGTTAGCGGGCAGTGCAGGGTTATGATGTCGGATCGGGACAATAGATCGTCGAGATCGACGTAGCGGCCGCCGATCTGCGTGAATTCAGGATCGTGCCGGATATCGAAGCCGAGCACCCGGCAGCCGAAGCCGACCATGATCCGCGCCACGCAGATGCCGATCCTGCCGGTGCCGACAATGCCGATCGTGCGGCCCTTGAGATCGAAGCCGAGCAGACCGTCGAGCGCGAAGTTCCCTTCGCGAACCCGGGCATAGGCCCGGTGAATATTGCGGTTGAGCGACAGCATCAGAGCGACCGTGTGTTCGGCCACGGCCTCGGGAGAATAGGCCGGTACCCGCGCCACAGCGATGCCGAGTTCCCGCGCGGCGGCAAGGTCGACATTGTTGAAGCCGGCACAGCGCAGCGCCACCAGTTTCGTGCCGCCGGCGCCCAGCAACTCCAGCACCGGCCGGTCGAGGACATCATTGACGAAGGCGCAGACCGCGGCTGCGTCATGCGCAAGCGCAGCGGTTTCGATGCCCAGCCGCGACTCAAGAAACCGCAGTTCATGCGCGTCACCTGCCGCCAGGTTGGCTTGCGCAAGAAACTCGCGATCATAGGGCTTGGTGCTGAATACGGCGACTTTCACGTGATCTGCCCTCCTTCACCTAGCCCACGGACGCCAATGGTCGCCGCGAGCCGCTCGACATCGGCGCGATGACACAGGTCCGTACCAGGCGTGAGCACGGCGGCTGTTCCAGCCGCTATGCCCAGACGAAAGGCCCGCCCGCTGTCCCATCCCGCAGCCAGACCAAAGGTCATTGCCGCGACGAAGCTGTCTCCCGCACCGACGGCACTGCGCGCCTCGACCGGAATGGCCGGCAACACGAGCACCTGTCCGGCTTCGACCAGCAACGCTCCCCTGTGGCCCATGCTGACCGCGACAAGCTCTGCTCCGCCTGATGCCACTACGGCTTGAGCTGCGGCGATGATCTGGTCCTGATCCTGCAGCGGATGACCGGCAAACTGTTCCATCTCGCCAAGGCTGGGTTTGACCAGCCGCACCCCGCCGTGCGCCAGCGTGGTTTTCAGTGCCATTCCCGAAGTGTCGAGCACGACTGCAATCTGCCGGGCGCGGGCAAGCTCCACGATGCGGGAATAGAAATCATCGGGCACGCCGGGCGGCAAGGATCCGCTCAGCACCAGCCATGAACATTCCAGCCTGCCGATCATGTCGAGGCAGTGTCGGCATTCCGCTTCGCTGACGCGCGGTCCTTGCGGCACAAAACGGTATTCCTTGCCGCTTTGCCGCTGATGAACGGCCAGACTGACCCTGGTATCTCCGACGATGGGAATCGCCCGATGGACCAGTCCTGCCCGGTCGAGCAGCCCGCTCAGCACCGGCCCCGTCACGCCCCCGGCCAGATAGACGGCCTCGACCTCGCCCCCCAGCCGCGCCAGCACCCGCGCCACATTGATCCCGCCCCCGCCTGGGTCGAATCTCTCATTGGCCGTTCGAACTTTACGGGTATGCTGAACCGTCTCGGCATCGCTCGAGCCGTCAATCGTCGGGTTAAGGGTCAGGGTCGCGATGCGGGTCATGAAGCACTCCTATCGGCACCAGCAGCTTCCCATTCCCGGTGAGTGTTGACAAGCAATGCTGGCTACCAGCACGCATCACCAAGGGGTGAGATGAGAGGACAGGAATGAGCAAGGATCCGACCATCACCTTTCACGGCGCGGCAGGAACCGTCACCGGTTCCTGCATGGAAGTTCGTCACGGCGATCACCGGGTGTTGATCGATTGCGGTTTGTTTCAAGGAACCCGCACTCTCGAGAAGCTGAACTATGAGCCATTCCCGTTCGATGTTGCCAGCATCTCCGCTGTCATTCTGACCCATGCCCACATCGATCATAGTGGCTTGCTGCCCAAGCTTGTTGCCGAGGGGTATACGGGTCCCGTTTTTTGCACCGCCGCAACACGTGATCTGCTTTACCACATGTTGCCGGATGCAGGCCGGATCCAGGAATACGAAGCTGAACGGCGCAACCGC
>VMTF01000147.1 GCA_013791705.1 Sphingomonadales bacterium
CCCTGAGCGCGACAATCTGGCTGCTCTTCAGGGGCATTGCCAGGATATTGTGCTTTATCATCAGGCCGAGCACGACCAGGATCGCCGCGAGTATCTCGAGCCTGTAATCGGTTCTGCCGGATGCATCGGAGCGCAGCAGCAGGTACATCGCCCAGGTGGTGAACAACAGGGCAAGCCACTGCGGATCGCTCAACGCGAAGTAACCGCGGAACGCGGTCAGATTGTACAGAAAAAACAGTCCCGGTCCGATCAGCAAGATACCCGATCGCGCTCCCGCAATAAGTATGGAGATGCGATGGATCAGGAATGCTATTAAGGTTATGGAAGCTAGAGAAATAACTCGCCCGACAAAAATATAGTCTCCGGAAATATTGCAAAGAATTCCAAGAATGTAAAAATACAATGGGGGGTAGTTGTTAAAGGTGAACGCGTTGCCGTCGGGGTAAAGTTTGTCAGGAAATTGATAAAGCGCCGCATTGAAGGCGTTCCAGCCCTCGTTGGGATTGTAGGCGATGCGATTGAAGATATCCAGCAGCGGCACGGCCGCCAATGCCGCGCAAGCCAAGAGCGTTGCGGCGATCAGCGCATGCTTTCGCCCTTCCGCCATCGCCGATTGCCCGGTGCCTGTCATGCAGGGTCTTTAATCCGGGATTGCGCGATAGCGGCCGAAGTGCCCGTGCTCGCGAAATCGCCGCCACCGGGGCCTGGAAGTTCTTCGCCCTTGCGCCGCAGAGTGGCGAGCGGAGCGCTGCTGTCCGGTGCCGATGCGACGCTCCAGGCCGTACGCACCGCAGCTACGCCCGCGCCACCGACGATTTCCGGTTCGGTCGGTAGCGGGTATTCGGTCCGGGTCGATGGCCGGCCGGTCAGGGCGGCGAAGGTCATCCGCGCCATGTTGACGACCGGGCGCAAGTAAACGCCATAGAAGCCTAGGTATTCGGCGTCTGCCGCGCGTCCCCGCCCGATCCCGTATTCAACCGGGATGCGGGTATCTTGCCGAACTGCCGTGCCGGCCATCCAGTCCCACAGCGAAAAGATGTTGCCGATGTTCTTGTCCCAGTGCTCGAACTTGGCGCTGTGGTGCAACTGATGCATGTGCGGGCTGACGAACACACGATCGAGGATGCCAAAGCTGAGGTGAACGTGACTGTGCTTGAGATCCTGCAGCACCAGCACGAAGGCCACCGCGTTCGCGGCCCACATCAGCAACAGGATGTCGACCAGTTTGACGTCGTAGATCAGGCCGATCGCGGCCACGGCCGGCGCAACCGTGAGCGAGTGGAACAGCATATAGAGATACGGCTCGAACGGATGAGAGCGAAATGCCGTGACCGGCGAGAGGAACGTTGCCGAGTGATGAACCTTGTGCACTTCCCACAGGAACGGGGTCCGGTGCATCAGGTAGTGCGCGACGAAATCGCCCAGATCGTAGAGCAGCGCAAGAACGATGCCGCAGATGACGATATCGATCATGCCGAACGAATGGTTCGCGTGCGGCAGGCCCAGGAAGGTCGCGGCGAAAATTATCGCGGGAGCGACCAGCAAGATCAGGACGTCGCCTGAAATCGCGACCAACCGGAACACGAACCTGCTCATCAGGTACATGCCGATGTCAACCAGTGCCGACTTCGACAGCCATCCGCGAAACGGAAAGTAATGATTGATGAGTTGCAACAGGTGAGGAAACTGGCGCGACCGATACACCTGATAGGCCAGTTGAATTGTGCATGCGCCGAGCAGCAGGACCGCCGCCACGACATAGTTCGGCGCATGTAGAAGCTTGCTGGAGTCTAGATAACTCAATACGTCTTTGATCATCGCCCGTTCGCCGCCCAAGTATGTCTTTCACACGCAGGCTTTCCCGATTCCGGCTGATCCGGCGTCAATCCTTGTCGGAATGACTGCCGGAATGGTCGAAATCTGCCCTTGCAGCCGTAATGATCGCATTGCCGGGCAATTGGCAACTTGGCGCAACCTTGCGTATCTGCAAGCAATTGTATTTGCCTGTAAAATATTCAGGATAGACAACTTTTAGCCACTTTGGGGTATGACTTCTCCGCAAGTGCAATCCAGCTTGCCGCAGTGCGCGGGCAAGCGGGCCGTCGCGCGGCGGAAGTGCATCAGGTTGCCGGGCAAGGCCTTGCGCGCAATTGCCCGGCAACAGAGCCGCTGCCGCTTCGGTCAGGGCCGATCTCCACCGGTCGCAAAAGCGACTCGGCTCATCGCCGGTTCATTGCGGGGATGGGATGCATCGATTCTCACTTCAGACCGGATTGAACGAGGATCGGGAAGCAACATGCGCATGTCGTCCGGCGGGATTATCCGCAACTTTCTGGCCATCACGGCCGGTACCCTGCTCGTATTCGGCGCGCTGCCGGCTGCGGCCCAGATCCGGCAGGTCGATCCCGACAAGGCGATCGACGGCGACCTTGTGCCACTGGCGCAGCAGTCCCAGCCGGGCGGCACGACTGCTGCGCCGGCACCGCAGATCGGCGCCGCTCCGGTGGCGCAATCGGCAATGTCGTCGGACCCGGCCGCCAATTCCGCCGCAAGTCCGGTCGTCACCTCGCCCGACGCCGAGAAGGCTGCCTCCCAGGCATCGAGCAACCCGGTCGTGGCCGGACAGCAAGGCGCGACCTACCACGAGGACGATCTGATCGGCGCGGCGGAAGGCGTGTTCGGCAAGGGCGCGAAAGGGCTGGCCGACATGATCAAGGGCATCCTGGCCAAGCAGGGCGAGCCCAACGGCTACATTGTCGGTCGCGAAGGCGGCGGCGCGTTCGTGGTGGGCTTGCGGTATGGCTCGGGCACGCTCTATCACAAGGTCGAGGGGCAAAGGCCGGTTTACTGGACTGGGCCTTCGATCGGGTTCGACGCGGGCGCGAGTGCCGGCAACACGTTCGTGCTGGTCTACAACCTTTACGATACCGAGGACTTGTACCACCGCTATGGCGCGGGCGAGGGGCAGGCCTACCTCGTCGGAGGGTTCAACGTCAGCTACATGCGGCGCAGTGACATCGTGCTGATCCCGGTGCGGATGGGCGTCGGCCTCCGGCTGGGGGTCAATGCCGGCTACATGAAGTTCTCGCACAAGGCGAAGTGGCTGCCGTTCTGATCGTGGGCGAGGGTGCGCTGCACCATTGCCTGGCAAAAAACCCGCTGAAGTCGCCCCGAAACCGCTTGCTCCCGGCGTATTCCGGGCTAAAGGCGCGGCCATGCTTACAAACCTCCAGCAGCAGCCCGCCGATGCGCTTCTGGCGCTGATCAAGCTCCACAACGCCGATCCGCGCCAGGGCAAGATTGACCTTGGCGTGGGCGTTTATCGCACCGATGCCGGTGCGACTCCGGTGTTCGCCTGCATCAAGGCGGCCGAGCAGAAGCTGCTCGAAACGCAGGATTCCAAGGCCTATCTCGGGCCAGAGGGCGACATGGGCTTTGTCCATGCGCTGATGCCCTATGTGTTCGGTGAGGGCGATCCGACCAAGGGCGGCCGGATCGACGGCATGCAGACCCCCGGCGGCACCGGTGCGGTCCGCCTTGCACTGGCGCTGGCCAAGCGCGCCGGCGTGGAGAAGATCTGGATGGGCACGCCCAGTTGGCCCAACCATGCCCAGATCGTCGCGGACCTCGGGCTTGAGCTGAAGGGTTTCGTTCACGCCACCAAGGGTGGCCGGGCCGATATGGATTCGCTGCGCTTTGCGATCGGGCAGGCCGGCGCGGGCGATGCAATCCTGCTGCACGGTTGCTGCCACAATCCGTCGGGCATCGACTATACGCACGCAGAGTGGGACGAGATCGCCGCGCTGCTCAAGGCCAGGCGCCTGCTGCCGATCATCGATCTGGCCTATCAGGGCCTTGGCCACGGGATGGAAGAGGATGCCTATGGCCTGCGCCGGGTGCTCGCCGAAGTTCCCGAAGCGCTGATCGCCTATAGCTGCGACAAGAATTTCGGTCTCTATCGCGACCGTGTCGGCGCGGTCTACGTGATGATGGCCAGCGCCGATCAGGTTGGCGCGGCGCTTTCGAACGGCCATGCGCTGGCCCGTGCGGCCTGGTCGATGCCGCCCGATCACGGCGCCGCCGCCGTCCGGCTGGTGCTGGAAGACAAGGCGCTCGTGAAGCTGTGGCTCGGCGAACTCGGCGATATGCGCGCGCGCATGCTGCAGGTCCGCGCGAAGCTTGCCGAGGCGGGCGTGGCCGGCACCATAGACCTCTCGCCGCTGGGCAAGCAGAACGGCCTGTTCTCGATTATCCCGCTGACCAGCGAGCAGATCCTGTCCATGCGCGAAAAGCACGGCGTCTACATGGCGGGATCGGGCCGCATCAACGTGGCCGGGCTGACGATGGGCAACATCGACCAGTTCATCGCCGCCGTGGCGGACGTGTCCGGCGCGGGCTAGCCCCGCAAGCTCTGCATCCGCTTGAGATAACGGGCGAGCACGTCGATCTCGAGGTTCACCTTGCTGCCCGGCCGCAGCGCGCCGAGCGTGGTGACTTCGGCGGTGTGCGGGATGATGTTGAGCGCGAAGTGACAGGTTCCATCGGCCTGGTCCGAGACTTCGTTGACCGTGAGCGAGACGCCGTCGACCGTGATCGAGCCCTTGGCGGCGAGGTAGGGGGCCAGCTCCTGCGGCGCGGCGATGCTGATCCGGCGCGAATCGCCCTCGGGAACGATGTTGACCACTTCGCCCACGCCATCGACATGGCCGGTCACGATGTGGCCGCCCAGCTCGTCGCCCAGCCGCAGCGCCGGTTCGAGGTTCAGCGCGGTGCCGACCTGCCAGCGGTCCGGGACGGTACAGGCCAGCGTTTCGCCCGAAAGATCGACCGCGAACCACGCATCGCCCGGCGTGCCGCCGCGCTCGACGACGGTGAGGCAGGTGCCTGAGCAGGCGATCGAGGCGCCGATCGCGATCGTTGCGGGATCCCATGGACAGGCGATGACGGCATGGAGATCGCCGCGCCGGGTGGCTTCGCGGATCTGGCCGATTGCGGTGACGATGCCGGTGAACATGAGCTTCCCTGTAAAATTAGCTGCGGTTGCGCTCGTAGACTTCGAGCGTGTCGCTGCCAAGCGTGCGCCGATCGGCCAGCCGCCAGCGATCGTGCGCGGCGGCGAGGGTTGTAAGCCCGATGTCTCCCAGCGCCGGGCGGCCGGCTCCGATCAGGATCGGGGCGCGGTAGAGCAGCAGGCGGTCGACCAGATCGGCGGCGAGGAAGGCGGCTGCGGCGTTCGCTCCCCCTTCGACGAACAGATATTGCGCCGGGGCCAGCGCGGCGATGTCGGCCGGGGCGGGCAGGGCGCGCCATCCGTCCGGTGCCCGCTCATGCGTGAGTACCCAGCGTTCGGGGCTGCGGTCGGCCAGGCCCGGCAGGCGGACATCAAGGCGCGGATCGTCCGCCCGGAGCGTGCCGCCGCCGACCAGGATCGCGTCAGCCGCCGCGCGCATCGCATGGGTGTGTGCGCGCGCGGCCGGTCCGGTGATCCACTGCGATTCGCCGTCCGCCCGGGCGATGCAGCCATCGAGCGAAAGCGCGAGCTTGAGCGTGACGTGCGGGCGGCCGAGGCGGGTACGGGTGAGGTAACCGGCCAGGCTCGCCTCGGCGGCAGCATTGGGCACAAGCTCCACCGGGGTTCCGGCCGCGCGCAGCCGGGCGATGCCCGCGCCGGCGGTGCGCGGATCGGGATCGGCGCAACCGATGACCACCCGGTCGAGCCCGGCGGCTGCCGTCAGTTCGGCGCAGGCCGGGCCGCGCGCGCTGGCATGGGCGCAAGGTTCGAGTGTGACGTAAAGGGTCGCCCCCCGTGCCGTTTGCCCGGCCTGATCGAGCGCCATGGCTTCGGCGTGGGGGCGCCCGCCGGGCCGGGTCCAGCCATGGCCGATGACCCTGCCGTGTTTGACCAGGATCGCGCCGACCGCCGGATTGGGCCGGCTGAGCGGCCGGCCCCGTCCGGCGAGACGTGCGGCGCTGTCCAGCCAGCGCAGGTCGTCAGGGCTGGCCAACCGGGGCGCTTTCGCTCGCGGCAGGTTCGGGATCGAGGCCAATCGCCTTGGCGTGCGCGGCCTTTTCCGCAGCCTCGTCGGCCCGCGCCTTCTGCTCGATTGCAGCGACGTCCATGCCGGAAACCCGGGCGAGCGTGCGGTAGATGTCCTTGACCTTCGCGTCGCGCGCGGCCTGCTCCGCGGCCAGGCGTTCCTGCAGCTTCTGGTTGGCGAGGTTTTCCCGAGCAATCTGCGCGTCGGTGCGGTCCGCGGTCCACGAGTTGATATAGATGATTTCGGGCTTGGCGGGCGGCCCCCTCCAGCTTTCCTGCGCGATCACCGAAAAGATGCCGAGCGTGGTCGTAAAAGCCAGCGCCACGAACGGCCAGCGCCGCGCGCCGGCCTGGCGCCACACTTCAACGAAGTCGGCGATGGCGCCGGTCGGGTTTGCGTTGCGCCAGAACTGGGCTTTGCCGAGGGAGAGCATGGGGGCCTAGATAGTGACTGCAGGCGGTTTAACCAAGCGGCGCGTAAAGCGTGCGGCCGTGGCGGCGGAGCCAGTGGTTGGCCTGATCCAGATCGCCCTCGAACAGGTCGCCGAGCAGGGCATGGAACCGGGGCGAGTGATCGAAGTGAACCAGATGCGTGACTTCGTGGGCGACGACCGAGCGGCGCACGTCATCGGGCGCCATCGCCAGCCGCCAGTTGAGCCGGACCAGGCCCTTGGCCGAGCATGACCCCCAGCGCCGCTGGGCGTTGGTGAGCGCGAGCGCGGGAACCGCGACCCCGGCGCGCGGCGCATAGTCGGCCAGATCGGCGAGGAACAGCGCGCGGGCCTCACCCTGCATCCAGCGCCTGAGGCGCGGGGCCAGGCTTTCGGGCGGGCCGCCAAGGTGGAGCGCGGTTTCGATCACCCGCACCCGGCGCGACGACCGCGCATCGTGGGTAAGCGTGAGGCTGGTTCCCCGGAACGGCACCGTTGCACCGGGGGCAAGCGGCTGGGCAGCCGGAAGCCGGGCGAGCTGGCGTTCGATCCAATCGGCCCGCGCCCGCGCGAAATCGAGTGCTTCGCGCGTCGGCGCCCAGCGCGGGATCGTTACCCGCACCGCGCTGCCGTCGGGCGCGAGGCGCAAGGTCAGGCGGCGGGCATGGGCGAGGCGGCGAATCTCGATCGGCAGGGTGCGCTCGCCCAAGGTCAGGCTGGGCGTCTCGCGCGGGCTGCGCCGGAGCCAGTCAAGCATCGTCATCCCCGATGCGTTCCACTTCCATCGGTTCCTCGTCGCCCCACTGGATGTGGTTTTCGAGCGGCCCCGCGATCGTCTCGCTGATCGCCCGGCCGATGACCGAAATCCCGGCGCGGCGCACCGCCTCGCGATCGCCGCAGACCAGATAGTGCCAATCGGGCAACGGCTCGCCATCGGCGCGCAGGCGATAGGCACAAGTCGGCGGGAGCCATTCCAGTTCGCCCGCCAGCCGAGGGGTCAGGCGGACGCAATCGGGCACAAACGTGCGCCGGTGCTTGTAGTCCGAACAGCGCGCGGTCTTGAGGTCGAGCAACTGGCAGGCGACATTGGTCGGCCAGATCCGGCCGCTGTCGGCATCCTCCACCTTGTGCAGGCAGCACTGGCCGCAGCCATCGCACAGCGCCTCCCACTCGGTTTGCGAGAGGCGGTCGAGCGGCTGCTCCCAGAAGCGGCCGCCAGACCCGGCCATGGTCACTGCACCCATTTCGTCAGTTCGGCGGCGACCGCCGGCGGCCCGTCGCGCGGGCCCTTGTCCACCGGCAGCATCGCGATCGGCTTGCCGGCGCGATCCATCAGGACGGCGATGCGGCTGTGGTCCATCAGATAACCGCCGCCCGGGGTGTCCTTGCCCCGCGCGTAATAGGCGATGAAGGCCTTGGCCGCCTGATCGATCTGCTCCGGCGTCCCGGTCAGGCCCAGCAGGCGCGGGCTGAACGCGGCGGCAAATTCGCCGACCCGCGCCGGCGTGTCGCGCGCCGGATCGATCGAGATGAAGATCGGCTGGACGTCCCGCGCGAGGTCGGGATGAGCGGCGGCGAAGGCATCGAACCCGCGCATCATCACGCCGACATCGGTCGGGCAGGCATCGGGACAATAAGTGTAGCCGAAGTAGACGATCCGCCACTTGCCGGCAAAATCATCCCAGCGCACGGTCTTGCCATCCTTGTCGGTCAGCGTGAACGGTCCGCCGATCTGGGCTCCGGCCAACGGGGGTGGTTCGGCCGGGGCACCGCCGCAGGCGGCCAGCGGCAGCATCGCCAGCATGGCGACAGCGGCGAGGAGGAGGTTGGGCTTCTTCATGGCGCGGCGGTTCATGCTCTGCTAAACCGCCATTCGCAAGGCAGGATTCCGGACGTGACAGGATTCCGGGCAACCAGCCGAGAGGAGTGAGGAGTGAAGCGGGATATGTGGTTAGCACGGTTCGCCCTGCCGATGATCATCGGGGTTTCGCTGGTGGCGAGCCCCGTGGCGGCGCAATTGTCGAGCCCGAGTTACAAGTTCCTCGAAGCGGTGCGCAAGCAGAACGGCGCGGAAGTCGAACAGGCGCTGGGTGAGACCGGGCCAACCGTGATCAACACGCGCGACGTGAGCAACGGCGAAACCGCACTGCACATCGTCACCGCGCGGCGCGATCTCACCTGGCTCAATTTCCTGCTCGCCAAGGGGGCGAAGCCCAATGTCCGCAACGATCGCGGGGTAACGCCGCTGTCGCTGGCGGTGGGGCTCGGCTGGATCGAGGGCGCGCAGGCGCTGCTCGGGCAGGGTGCGCAAGTCAACGATCCCGGCGATAGCGGGGAAACGCCGCTGATCGGCGCGGTTCACTTGCGCAACCTTCCCCTCATCCGGGTGCTGCTCGCGGCCGGGGCGGACCCTACCCGGGCCGACAATTCCGGTCGCTCGGCGCGTGACTATGCCGAACTGCTCGGCAAGGACAGCGCGATCGCTACCGAGATTGATGCCGCGGCCAAGGCCGCCGCGACGCGCAAAAAGCAGACTTACGGACCATCCTTCTAGGACGTGCGATGAAATCCGCCGATATGTCACCTACTGACCTCACGCTCGACGAACTGCGGCTCGCGCTCGCGCCGATGGTGGCCGAATCGGCTGTGTTCGACGGCTGGAGCGAAGCCGCCGTCGCCAGCGCGGCGGACCTGCTCGGCGTGCCGGCGGCAACTGCGCGGCTGGCCTTCCCGGGCGGGACGATGGACATGATCGCGGCCTGGATCGAGCGGATCGACGCCGACATGGCGGCCGCGCTGCCCGCCGCACAGATTGGCAAGCTGCCGATCCGTGAGCGGATCCGCACCCTGGTCCAGTTTCGCCTCGATGCGCTGGTCGGCAGCGAGGAAGCGCTGCGCCGCGCGCTCTCGATCATGGCGATGCCGCAAAACGCGCCGCGCGCCGCGCGCCTCGGCTGGCACAGCGCGGATGCGATGTGGCGCCTGGCAGGCGACACGGCGACCGATTACAATCACTATACCAAGCGCGCGACACTCGCCGCGCTATATGCGGCAACGCTACTGGTCTTCGCCAACGACCGGAGCGAGGGCAAGGCCGACAGCCGCGCCTTCCTGGATCGGCGGATCGAAGGCGTGATGCGATTCGAGAAGGCCAAGGCGCGCCTGTTGCGTCCGCGCGACGAGACGTTCAGCCTGACCAGGCTGCTCGGCCGCTTGCGCTATCCCGCGCGTTGACGGCGCCCGGCCTTGTGACAAAAATCGGCTGAATCGCGTGCGGCTTGCTTGATCCGGATCAAGTCATCCGCCGCCGCGCTGCGCCATGGCGGAAAGTCCACGTATTCGGGGGGAGCGCGGATCGCCATGCCTTGTTATAAGTGCCTTATTGAGAACCGCTTGCAATTGAGTCCGGCATCTGGCAGCGACGCCTGATGACCCTTGATTTGCTCCCGATCGGACAGAGCGCGCGCATTGTCGCGGTGGACTGGTCGCGGCTGATCGACGAGGAGGCGCGCCGCCTGCGCGCGTTGGGGATTGATGTCGGCGCGCGCGTGGCCGTTGCCCATCGCGGCGTGTTTGCCGGCAAGGATCCGCTCGCGATCAGCGTCGGGCGGATGACCGTGGCCCTGCGCCGGGTCCATGCCCAGGCGATGGAGGTTGCGGTGCTCGGTGACGAAGCGGCCGGAACGGGAGGGTGTGAGGCCGGTCAATTCGAGACTGGCGGCCGCACGGCGGACGAAGTGGCATGACGCGGCTGCGCAGTGCGGCCCTGGTTGGCAATCCCAACGCGGGCAAGAGCGCGTTGTTCAATGCGCTGACCGGCGCGCGGCAGAAGATCGCGAACTATCCCGGCGTCACCGTCGAGCGAAAGTCCGGCCGGCTGGCCCTGCCTTCGGGCGAGCCGCTCGAACTGACCGACCTGCCCGGCTCCTACGGGCTCCATCCGACCAGTCCCGACGAGGAAGTGACCGCGAAGGTCATCATGGGCCTGTTTCCGGGCGAGGCGGCGCCGGAAGTGCTGGTGATCGTGCTCGATGCCTCGAACCTCGAACAGCATCTCGTGTTCGCGCAGGAAGTGATCGCGCTGGGGCGGCCCACGGTGGTGGCGCTCAACATGATCGACCTGGCCGAGCGCGACGGACTGGTGCTCGATGCCCAGGCGCTCGAAAATGCGCTCGGCGGGCCGGTGATTCCCACCGTGGCCGTGCGGCGGCGCGGGCTGGAAGCGCTCGCCGCCGCAATCGCGAGTGCCGAGGCGCGCGCGGTCGAGCCGGGGCACGAACACCGCAAGCCGTTCGTCGACGTGACCGAGCGGCGCGTCAGCGCGCACGCCATCGCCGACGCGGCAATCGTTTCGGAAACCCGGCGGCACCGCCTGCACGCGAAGCTCGACCGGGTGCTGCTGCACCCGTGGCTTGGTCCGCTGATCCTTCTGGCGCTGCTGTTCGTGGTGTTCCAGGCGGTTTTCGCCGGGGCGACGCCATTTGCCGATGCGCTCGATTCCGGGGTGAGCTGGCTGGCCGACAGCGTGCGCACCGCGCTGCCCCCTTCGCTCTTGCGTGATCTGCTCACCGATGGCGTGATTTCGGGGGTCGGTTCGGTCGTGGTGTTCCTGCCGCAGATCGTGATCCTGTTCTTCTTCATCCTCGCGATGGAAGCCTCCGGCTACATGGCGCGGGCGGCGTTCCTGATGGACCGGATGATGGCGGGCGTCGGCCTGTCGGGCCGCAGTTTCATCCCGCTGCTGTCGAGCTTCGCCTGTGCCATTCCCGGGATCATGGCGACCCGTTCGATCACCGACCCGAAGGACCGGCTGACCACGATCCTGATCGCGCCGCTGATGACCTGTTCGGCGCGGCTGCCGGTCTATGCGGTAATCATCGCGGCGTTCATCCCCAACCGCAGCGTCGGGTTCGGGGTGGGCCTGCAGGGGCTGGTGTTGCTGGCGCTTTATGTCGCGGGAATCGTGGGCGCGATGGTCGTGGCGCTGGTCCTGCGCCGTTCGGCAACCAGGGGCGCGGCGAGCGGCTTCATCATGGAACTGCCGAAATACCAGATGCCGCGGCCGATGGACCTTGCGATCGGCCTGTTCCAGCGGGCGTGGATCTTCTTGCGCCGGGCCGGCACGATCATCTTCACGGTAACGGTCGTGCTCTGGCTGCTGCTCAACTTCCCGCGCGCGCAGGAAGGGCAGAACCAGGTCGATGCGTCGATCGCGGGGCAGGTCGCCAACGGCCTTGCCGTGGTGGTCGCGCCGATCGGGTTCAGCCGCGACATGGCGCTCTCGCTGATCCCGGCGATGGCCGCGCGCGAAGTGGCGGTCAGCTCGCTGGCGACCACATATGCCGTGGCGGCGGGCGATGATGACCAGGCATCGCGGCAACTGGGCGACCAGCTCAAGAGCCGGTGGACCCTGCCGATGGCGCTGGCCTTTCTCGCCTGGTTCGTCTTCGCGCCGCAATGCATGTCGACCATCGCGGTGACCCGGCGCGAAACCAATGGCTGGAAGTGGCCGGCCTTCATGCTCGTCTATCTGTTCGTGCTGGCTTACGTCGCGGCAGGTGCGACATATTGGACAGCGCGCGCGTTCGGCCTCTGAAGTGTGCGGCCATTGTGGGTAAACGGCGCGCGGTGGGTGCAGTTGCCGCCCCGATCCGTTACCCCACCGCACAGATTCTAGAGGACACGATTCGATGGCAGGCAGCGTCAACAAGGTAATTCTGATCGGCAACCTCGGGGCCGATCCGGAAGTGCGCTCGTTCCAGAACGGCGGCAAGGTCTGCAATTTGCGCATCGCCACCTCGGAAAGCTGGAAAGACAGGAACACCGGCGAGAAGCAGGAGCGGACCGAGTGGCACACCGTCGCCATTTTCGGCGAAGGGCTGGCCGGGGTCGCCGAACGCTTCCTGCGCAAGGGCAGCAAGGTCTATCTCGAAGGCCAGCTCCGCACCCGCAAGTGGCAGGATCAGCAGGGGCAGGACCGCTATTCGACCGAGGTCGTGCTGCAAGGCCCGGGCGCTGTGTTGACCATGCTCGATGGCGCGCCCGGCGGCGGTCAGGGCGGCGGCGCCCGCTCGGGTGGCGGCTGGAGCGAAGGTGGTTCGGGGGGCAGCTCGGGCGGCGGTTCCGGTGGCGGGGCGCGTGCGGGCGGCGGGGCATCCGGCGGTGGCGGCGGCTGGAATCAGGGCGGCGGCAGTTCGCCGGCCGGCGGTTTCGCCGACGATCTTGACGACGATATCCCGTTCTGAGGAACGGCTTGCCCGGCTCTTGCCGAGGTTTCAGTTTTTCCTGACG
Source organism: Sphingomonadales bacterium (assembly GCA_013791705.1). Classification (GTDB taxonomy): domain Bacteria; phylum Pseudomonadota; class Alphaproteobacteria; order Sphingomonadales; family Sphingomonadaceae; genus Novosphingobium. The sequence continues at coordinate 12,760 of VMTF01000147.1, forward strand.
TTCAGGCCGGACAGCGCGGCGAACGGCCCGCTGGCGGCTTCGCCGAGAAGCCCTGCCTGCTGGCGCGTGGTGTCCGCATTCGGGCCGGCGGCGAACGGATCGATCGCCAGCGCCACGCTCTGCGCGACGGCTTCGCCAACGTCGAAGCTGGTGCCGGTATAAGCGATCTCGTCGCAGTCAACGTCGGTGAGTTCGATTTCCTCGTCGGGCACGTGCGCGTCACTTGCCGGCACGAAGCGGAAGGCGAGCGACTGGTCGACGGTTACCGGCAAATCCTCGCCCGAAACTGCGCAGCTTTGCACCCAGCTTGCCGCGAATCGCCCAGTGGCGGTGACAACGCCGCCCTCCGCCTCAAGCGCGACAGTCGCTTCCAGCCGGTCCAGCGATACAAGGTCGAAGCGGGAGGCCAGCGCGCGGCATTCCTCCGCCGTCGCCGCCAGCGCCAGCGGCGCCACGGTGATTTGCCGCAGATCGACCTTGCGGCTGAATTCCGGCGTCTCGTCCGTTTGCGGAATCATGGCAGCGAAATCCGGGCGGTGAGGATATCCTCGGCGCTCGCACCGCCGAGCTGGACTGCGAACTCGCGCAGCAGCGCCGCCAGCCGCACCGCGCCGCCGTTAGGCCCGAGCGAGGCGTTGCGTTCGATTGCCGCGATCAGTGCGGTATCGTCGCCCTGGGCCAGCGCCTCGCGCAGGGCGCCCAGCCGGCCGCCGAGCACGCTCATCAGCTTGCCCATGTGCTTGCCCACGGTGGGGTCGCCCACGCCGCTCTCGCGCAGTTGCCCCTCCATGTCGTCGACGAACAACTCGGTCACCCGCACTGCCGGCTCGACCAGCGCGGGCTCGCGCTCCATCCGCAGCAGCACGGCGGCGAGCACCAGCGTGATCGCGTCGAATCGGCCGGGGATGGTGTCGGCGATGCCCGACCCGCCATTCGCCCGGGCGGCATACCAGCGCGGATCGCGCGCCAGTTCGATCGTGCGGTGCCACAGCGGGCGATAGGGTGCCCGGTCGTCACCGCGAGGACGCAGCAGGCGGGAGAGGAACGACATCGGTGGCCCTTTCATGGTCCCGTTGTTCAGGGGCGATTAAATCCGCGCGCGCCAAGCGCCATTGCGACTTTGCGTGCGGCCCCCTAAGGCTTGCGCGATATAGGCGGTGGCAGGCAGTTGGCAATGTCCGTGAAGGATATCCGCCTGCCGGGCCGGTGCAGAGGCGATCGGAGTGAACATGCAGGTCTTTTCGCGGTTGGCCATGGGCACGGCGGTGCTGGCAGTCTCGGCGGCCGGCCTTGCCGGCTGTTCGTCGATCAAGGATCATCGCGGTTATCTGGTCGATCAGGCCTTGGTCGATTCGGTCCAGCCCGGGATCGACAACAAGCTTTCGGTCGAAAAGATGCTGGGCCGCCCCACGCTGGTCAGCCCGTTCGGTGAGCCGGTGTGGTACTACGTTTCGATCGACACCAAGCAGCCCGCGTTCGGCCGTCCGCGCACCAGCGACGAAATGGTTCTCAAAGTCCGGTTCGACGATGCAGGCAATGTCCGCGCGATTGAACGCAGCGGCGTCGAGAAGGTGGTCCGGATCGATCCCGACGGCCACAAGACGGAAACGCTGGGCGCGCATCGCGGCTTCTTCGAAGATCTGTTCGGCAACATCGGAACGGTCGGCGCACCCGGCGCGGGCGGCCCCTCGGGCGATAACACCGGACGCGGCCCCAACGGCAGCTAGGTCTTTGCCGGATGCGCTTTGATTAGTGCAGAAAGGCCCTTCGGCTTGATCTTGCGGCACCAGCCCGAGTTCCTGTCGGGTGCGCGTTTGGCATCCGCCAAAGGCTTGCGGCACCGGCCCGCTCCCCCGCCCGGCCACCCACACAGTGTATTCTTGATGGGTGGCC
>VMTF01000230.1 GCA_013791705.1 Sphingomonadales bacterium
CGAACGCGGGATGGTTGGCGAACTTGCGATCGTCAAGGCGTTGAAGGCAGACACCACGGGCAACACCGTGTTCCGCAAGACAGCCCCCAACTTCAACGTGCCCGCCGCCACATGCGGCAAGGTTTGCGTGGTCGAAGTGGAAGAACTGGTCGAGCCCGGCGAACTGGATGCCGACACGATTCACCTGCCGGGCGTCTACGTCCAGCGCATCATCATCGGTTCGCCCTATGACAAGAAGATCGAGTTTCGCACCACTCGCAAGCCCGAGCAAACTCCCGAGGAGGTCGGTTAATGACCACGCATGAGCATATCGCCATCGGCGGGAGCCGAGAACAGATGGCCGCCCGCGCCGCCCAGGAATTGCGCGACGGGTTTTACGTGAACCTCGGCATCGGCATCCCGACGCTGGTGGCGAACTACGTGCCCGAGGGGATGACCGTCACCCTCCAGTCGGAAAACGGAATGCTCGGCATCGGCCCGTTCCCGACCGAGGACGAAGTCGATGCGGACCTCATCAACGCCGGCAAGCAGACCATCAGCGAACTGCCGCACTCGTCCTATTTCGACAGTGCCCAGTCGTTCGCGATGATCCGGGGCGGCAAGATCGATCTCACCGTGCTGGGCGCGATGGAAGTGGCCGAAAACGGAGATATCGCCAACTGGATGATTCCCGGCAAGATGATCAAGGGCATGGGCGGCGCGATGGATCTCGTCGCGGGCGTCAAGAAGATCATCGTCGTCATGGAGCATTGCGCCAAGAACGGCAGCCCGAAGTTCATCCCCGCTTGCACCCTGCCGCTGACCGGAGTGGGCGTCGTCGACATGGTCGTGACCGATCTGGCCGTATTCCAGCGGCCCGACCATACCGCGCCGTTCAAGCTGATCGAATGTGCGCCGGGGGTGACAGCGGCGGAAGTTCAGGCCAAGACTACCGCGCATTACGTCGAATAGCTTCGGCGATTTCAGGAGACGATCTGATGGCTGCCGACCTTGCCACAATCCCGCTGACCCGTATCGACGGCAAGCCCGACACCCTTGCCGACCATGCCGGCAAGGTGTTGCTGGTGGTCAATGTCGCCAGCAAGTGCGGGCTCACGCCGCAATATGAAGGCCTTGAGAAGCTCTACAAGCAATATGCGGCGCAGGGCTTCGAAGTGCTCGGCTTCCCCGCCAATGATTTTGGCGCGCAGGAACCAGGCTCGCACGAAGAAATCACCGAGTTCTGCTCGCTGAACTATGGGGTATCGTTCCCGCTTTACGCCAAGGCCGATGTGACCGGCCCGGACAAGCAGCCGCTCTATGTCGCGCTCACCGCCGCCGTTCCGGCGAAGCAGGGTCCGGCCGAAGAATTCCGCGAGCGTCTGCGTGGTTACGGCATGACCCCGACGGAAGACCCCGAAGTGCTATGGAACTTCGAAAAGTTTCTGGTCGGCCGCGACGGCAAGGTCGTCGCCCGCTTCGCTCCGGCCACCACGCCCGAAGATCCGGAACTGGTCGGCGCGATCGAGGCGGCACTGGCCGGGTAATCCGGGCCGGAACGCATTCCCCTGCTGCTGCGTTTTCTGCCGTGACAGGGCGCAGCAGACAGGAGAGACTTCCCATGGCCGCACTGGGCGCCGCCTTGCGCGAGCGCTATCTCGATATCCTCGCGTCCGTCTACCTCTACAACGAGCATCGCGGCTATACCGCGCTGGACCGGGTACTCCAGGCCGTGCGCCTGCGCTGCCCGGACGAGCCCGGCTTCATCGCCGAAATCACCCGCCACCGCGCCGATGAGCACAAACACTACCAGATGTTCAAACGCTGGTTCGAACGGCAGGGCCGCATGCCGCTGGCGATGGACCGGCGCGTCGGCCATATCGACCGCTTCATCCTGCGCACGTTCGGCTGCACGATCGACGAACTGAACACCGCGGATGTCACCGCCGATCCCGGCCAGTTCGAGCAGCTCTGCCGGGTCATCATGCTCACCGAACGGCGCGGCCACCGCCAGGTCCAGATTCTGCTCGGCAATTCCTGGGTGTTGTCAGACCCGGTGATGACCCGCATCTTCCGGATCGTCCTGCACGACGAACCCGGCCACTTCCTGCCCTACCAGCATTGGCTCGAACGACAGGGCCGCAGCACCGCGCGCTGGCGGGAGCGGATCACCGACTTCCGGATTCACCGATCACTGATGTTCGGGCGGATTCCCGCGCTGTTCCTCGATCCGGCCCTGCCCCGGCTGGAGCGGTGGCCGCACGAAGCTGACGAAATGCCTGCCCCGCCGCAAGCCGCGTGAACGCCTAGAGCGCCGCCTTCAGCGCGTCGGCCAGGTCGGTGCGCTCCCACGGGAAGAACGCACCTTCCGGCTTGCGCCCGAAATGCCCATAGGCCGCGGTCGTGCCATAGATCGGCTGATTGAGGCCGAGGCCGAGGCGGATGCCCTTGGGCGTCAACCCGCCCAGCCGGTCCTCCGCCACTCGGGCGATCGCCGCTTCCAGCGCTGCATCGTCCGCGCTGCCGGTCCCGTGGGTATCGACGTAAAGCGAAAGCGGCCGCGCCACACCGATCGCGTAAGCCAGTTGAATGGTGCAGCGCTTGGCCAGCCCCGCCGCGACCACGTTTTTCGCGAGATAGCGCGCGACATACGCTGCCGAGCGGTCGACCTTGGTCGGATCCTTGCCCGAAAACGCGCCGCCGCCATGCGGGGCCGCGCCGCCATATGTGTCGACGATGATCTTGCGCCCGGTCAGTCCGGCGTCGCCGTCCGGCCCGCCGATCACGAAGCTCCCGGTGGGGTTGATGTGCCACGCGGTGTTCGCGGTGACGAAACCTGCCGGCAGCAGTTCGCCGACCACGGCCTTGACGTAGGCATGGAGCTCCACCTCCTTCTCGCCCGCGTCCCAGCCTTCCTTGTGCTGGGTCGAAACGACGATCGCGGTCGCTTCGACCGGCTTGCCGTCATGATAGCGCAGCGTCACCTGGCTCTTGGCGTCGGGCTCCAGGAACGGCGCGGCGCCGCTCTTGCGATCCCGGGCGAGGCGCGCGAGAATCTTGTGGCTGTAATCCAGCGTCGCCGGCATCAGGTCCGGCGTTTCGTCGCAGGCGTAACCGAACATGATGCCCTGGTCGCCCGCGCCCTCGTCCTTGTTGCCGGATTCGTCGACGCCCTGCGCAATGTGCGCCGACTGGCCGTGGAGATAGTTGGCGAACTCCAGCGTATCCCAATGGAAGCCGTCTTGCTCATAGCCAATCCGCTTCACCACATCGCGCACGGTCGCCTCGATCTCCGCGAGCGCTCCATCGGCCCAGCGCTCGTTCTCGTAAACGCCCTTGCAGCGGATTTCGCCGGCCAGCACCACGCGCTGCGTGGTCGTCAGCGTTTCGCAGGCGATCCGCGCTTCCGGGTCCTTGGCCAGGAACAGATCGACGATCGCATCGCTGATCTGGTCGGACACCTTGTCGGGATGGCCTTCGGACACGCTTTCGGAAGTGAAGAGATAATCGCTGCGCATGGGGCTTTTCCGGTTATGAAATTACGCGATATAAAGAAGTCTTTATGTCACTATGCTTCCTAGCCGCGACGCGGCCGCAAGGCAAGCAGCGCTCCCACCAGAAAAACTGCGGACCAGCCAAGCGCGAGTGCGTTTCCGAAGCGCGAAAACAAGGTGGGCGCATGGGCCGGCGGCACAAATCCTTCGAGCCGGCCCGCCACCGGGCGCGGCAGGTATTGCTGAACGATCCCGTTGGCATCGATCACCGCGCTGATCCCGTTCGTGGTCGAACGCAGCACCGGCAACCCTTCCTCGATCGCCCGCATCCGCGCTTGCGCGAGGTGCTGCGGCGGCCCCCAATTACCAAACCAGCCATCGTTCGTCGGATTGAAGATGTAGTCCGGCCGATGCGCGGGATCGACCACCTCGCCCGAAAAGACGATCTCGTAGCATACTTGGATGCCCGCCTGGCCCCACCCGGCCAGATTAAGCGTGCGCGGCCCCGGTCCGGGCCAGAAATCGAGTGTTCCCGCGACAAACCGTGACAGCCCGAGCGGTTCCAGCAACTCTCGCATCGGCAGATATTCGCCGAACGGAACGAGATGGGCCTTGGCATAGCCCGCGCGGATCGTACCGGCACCGTCAAGCGCCGTCACCACATTGCGGGCGGCGAGCACCCGTTCGCCGCGCATCACCAGATCGACCGTTCCGGTCAGCAACAGTCCGTTCTCGCCAACGGCCCGCGCAATCCGGCTGCGCGCCAGCACCGGGCTGCCACCAAAGGAGTTGCCGTCATAAAACCACGCCGGATACCCATCGCGCAGATAGTCCGGCACGCCCGATTCCGGCCACAGCACCAGTCGCCGCTCCCCGGGATGCCGGGGTAGCGTCAGCGCCGCAGTCGTGCGGAACTGCGCCTCGAAATGGGCCGGATTGTCGATGAACTCCTGCGGTATTCCAGGTTGCACCAGCGTGTATGCCAGCGATCCGGGCGGGTCCGCTGCCCGCATCTGCGGCATCAGCATCGCGGCGGCGGGTGCGATCGCCAGCGCAAGCGCCGCAAGGCGGTTCGCCCGCCAGCGCCACGCCAGCCACCATAGCCCGCCCGCCAGCACAACCAGCCCGGACAGCGCATAAGTCCCCAGCCACGGCAGCACCTGCGCGAGGCCCGGGCGGCCGAACGGCCCGAGCGCCGCCGCCCCCAGCGGATTCCACGGAAAGCCCGTAAAGAGCCAGCCGCGCAGCCATTCGCTGACAATCCACAGTCCGGCGAAAGCCAGCACCAGGGCGGCCGGTCGATCACGTGCACCTCCGCCGCCCAGCAGCGACGCCGCAGCCGCAACGAGCGCCGGAAAAGCCGCAAGACAAACCGACAGCAAAAACACCGCGATCCCGCCAAGCCACGTCGGCATCTGGGCCTGATAGGTGAAGGCCGTCGCGATCCAGTTCATGCCAACGCAGAAGTGGCCAACCCCCCACAACCATCCAGCCAGCGCCGCCGCCCGAGGGCCTGGCGCGCGCGCCACCAGCCACAACAGCCCGCCCATACCCAGCAGCGTCAGCGGCCAGAGTCCCAATGGCGGAAAGCCGCAGGCCGCCACCGCCCCCGATACGGGCGCGGCCAGCAGGGGCAGCGAAGGGTGAACCCGGCGGAGGGCCGGGCGAATTTGGGGCGCGCGCATCGCGGCGGGTTGTGGCGGCTTGGCTCGCCCGGTGCAAGCAGGAGAGTCAAGATCGGGATTCAGCCCGAGCGTGAAATCAGGCCGCAATTCGAACGAACCGGTGGCTGCAGCGGACAGGCCCATGGCCTGCCCGCTGATCGCCGGCTTCTTTAGGCCTCGTCGTTTGCCTCGACCGCTGCCTTGGGCTTGCGGCCCCGGCGCTTGGGCGCGGGTGCGGGCGTCTCATCATCGTCCGCCATGGCCACGGGCGCTGCTTCGCGGACACCTAGCGACGGCGGCAACAGCGAGGCGTCGAACCTCGGCGTGTCGTCACCATTGGCATGATCGGCTGCAGTTCCGGTTTCCGCACCCGTCTCCGCACGCGGTTCATGCCCCGCATCGTCATCGCGGCGCGGGCGACGGTCTTCGCGGCGCGGCCGCAAGCCGCGACTGCTGCGAACGAAGGGGTTTTCGGCCGGCTCGAACACTGCGCCGGCATCCGCGCCATCGCGCTGATCGGCGGGCGCGCCATTGCTGACGCCGTCATTGCCGCCGCCGTCATTTCCGTCCGTATCGGCTTCGGCGGCATCGTCGCCGCGTGGCTCGCGCTCGTCACGGCGGCGGGGAGCCCGGTCGCGATCGCCCCGCTCACGGCTTTCACGATCTTCGCGAGGGCGCTCGTCGCGCGGACGATCTTCACGGGGCCGATCTTCGCGGGGCCGATCCTCGCGGGGCCGGGTAAATGCTTGCTGATCGTATGACGGGAAATCGCTTCCCACGGTAAACTCGCCGGATTCGTCACCGTCCTCGGACTGGTCCGGTCCGCGCTCGTCGCGGGGCCGGCGCTGCTCGTCCTGGCGGACCCGCGTATCGGCGATCACCCGGAAATAGTGGTCGGCGAACTGGAGATAATACTCCGCCGTCACCCGGTCCCCATTGAGGTGGGCGTCATGCGCGAGCTTGCGATACTTTTCGAGCATCTGCGGCGCATTGCCCCGCGCGCGACTATCGATCCGATTAAGCTGCTGCCCACCGCCCTGCGGACGCGTGTTACCACGGCCGCGCCGACGGTTATTGTTGCCACGATTATTATTGTTCAAGGGTGACCGTTCCTTCACCGGATCGCCGCTCAGCCCCCCACTCGAAAATGCTGGCCGGCAAATCGCTCGTTCTTTGCACCGCGTGGCACCACTCGTGCGACACTGCGGTGTCCCGACATCTGCGGGGTTCCGGCCATTGACTGACCGTGCCCGATTGCAAATGCTGGAGCTGCGGCCGGCAGGAGGGGAAGCGTACATCCATCCGCTGGCCTGCTGTCGATTTAGGGTGTGGCAGCGCCATTGCCAAGGAAAATTTGCCGCAATACCCCAGATTATCCACGCTTTGTCCCGGAAGCGGAGAATTCCGGCCCGAGTTCAAGCACGCGCGGGCGTCCGGCAAGGTCGCGATGCAGCCGCGCAGCCAGCCCGGCGGCCCTCGCAATCGCGGTTACGGCAGCAGCCTGCGCGGCCCCGATCTCGACCAGCGCGGCGCCGCCCGGCGCAAGCAAGGCCGGCAGCCGCGGGATCAGCACGCGATAGTCGTCAAGGCCGTCCGCGCCGGAAAACAGCGCCCCGGCCGGCTCGTGCTCGCGCACCGCCGGGGCCAGCGCCGCCGTGTCCTCGACATAAGGCGGATTGGCCAGAACCAGGTCGAATTCCCCGAGGCCCGCACCCCAGCCCGGCCGGGTCCAGTCCCGCTCGATGAACGATGATCGTCCGGCCAGTCCCAGCGCCGCCGCATTGCCCGCCGCCACCGTCAGCGCCCGGGCCGACCGGTCGATGCCGATGCCGCGCGCACCCGGCAAGTTCGCCAGCGCCGCGATCAGCAGCGCGCCCGACCCGGTTCCGCAATCGAGCACCCGCGCCGCATCCGGCTTAGCCCCAAGCGCCGCGTCGACCAGAACTTCACTGTCGCCGCGCGGGATCAGCACCGCCGGCGTCACCCGCAAGTCCAGTCCGTAGAACTCCTGCGCACCGACGATGTAAGCGACCGGTTCATGCCGCTCGCGCCGCTCGACCAGCGCCGCGAACCGCTCCGGCGCGGCCATGCCCATGTGCCGCAGCAGCAGTTCGGAACGGATGCAGCCCAGCGCATGGGCCATCAGCACTTCGGCATCGAGCCGTGCGGTATCGCTGGTCGCGCCCAGCCGTCCGGTCGCCGCCCGAAGCGCCGAGGTAACCGGCTCAGTCATTGCCCGGCCTACTCATCCATCGCCGCGAGGCGCTTGGCCTGATCTTCGGCAATCAGCGCATCGATCAGTTCGCCTAGCCCCGGACCTTCGAGAATCTCCGGCAGGCGGTGCAGCGTCAGGTTGATGCGGTGATCGGTCACGCGCCCCTGCGGGAAGTTGTAGGTGCGGATGCGCTCGGAACGGTCGCCCGAGCCGACCATCGCCTTGCGCGCCTCGGCTTCCACCCCGTGGGCTTCCTCGCGCATTTTCTCGTAAAGCCGCGCCCGCAGCACCTGCATTGCCTTGGCCCGGTTCTTGTGCTGGCTGCGCTCGTCCTGCTGGATGACCACCAGGCCAGAGGGCAAGTGCGTGATCCGCACCGCCGAATCGGTGGTGTTGACGTGCTGCCCGCCTGCCCCCGAAGCGCGATAGATATCAATCTTGAGGTCCTTGTCCTCGATCTGCACATCGACTTCGTCGGGCTCGGGCAGCACCGCCACGGTGGCCGCCGAGGTGTGGATCCGCCCGCCGCTCTCGGTAACCGGCACGCGCTGGACGCGGTGGACCCCGCTTTCGAACTTGAGCTTCGCGAACACGCCCGATCCGGCGATGTTCGCGACAATTTCCTTGAACCCGCCGATATCGGACGCGTTGGCGCTGATCACTTCGACCCGCCAGCCCTGCTCTGCGGCAAAGCGCTCATACATCCGGAACAGGTCCGCCGCGAACAGCGCCGCCTCGTCACCGCCGGTCCCGGCGCGGATTTCCAGCATGGCCGGCCGCGAATCGGCCGTATCGCGCGGCAGCATCGCGATGGCGAGCAGGCGTTCCGCCTCCGGCAGCTCCGCCTTCAGCCGCGCCACTTCCTCTTCGGCAAGCGCGCGCATTTCGGGATCGGTTTCGTCCAGCGCCGCCAGACTGGCCAGCTCGCCGCGCATCTCGCGCACCGCTTCCGAGGCCCTGGCGACCGGCTCCAGCTCGGCATAGTCGCGGCTCGCCGCAACGAACGCCGCGCCTTCGAGCTGGCCCGAAGCCAGTCGCGCCTCCAGCTCCGAAAAGCGCGCGGCAATCTGTGCGAGGCGAGCGTCGGACAGGGACATCAGGCGCCGATGTAGGCGGGGATGGCGTGAAGAGCCATGCGCTGCTGCTCGCCGGTCGCAAGGATCTTCACGGTGGCCTCGCCAGCGGCGAGTTCCTCGTCGCCGACGATCAGCGCAAATTTCGCACCGCTGTCATTCGCCCGGCTCATCCGCTTTTTCATGTTGCCGCGAAATGCCATTTCGACCGCGATGCCGGAGCGACGCAGTGTCGCGGCAAGGCCCATGCAGGCAGTTTCCGCCGCGCCGCCCATCGGCACGATCGCGACGTCCGGTGTCACTTCATCCCGCGCGCCCACCAGCATAGCCAGCCGCTCGATCCCCGCCGCCCAGCCGACCGCCGGGGTATGCGGCCCACCCAGCGTCTCGATCAGGCCGTCATAGCGCCCCCCGCCCAGCACGGTGCCCTGCGCGCCCAGCCGGTCGGTCACGAACTCGAACGCGGTGTGGCGATAGTAATCAAGCCCGCGCACCAGCGCCGGCGCGCGGTTCCATGCAACGCCCGCCGCATCGAGCCCGGCGGTCACTTTCCCGAAGAAATCCTGCGCCTCGGCCGAAAGGAATTCGTCGATCATCGGCGCATCGGCGGTGAACGGCTTGTCGCGCGGGTCTTTCGAATCGAGGATGCGCAGCGGGTTGCGCTCCAGCCGGTCCTGCGAATCTTCCGACAGCGAGCCCTTGTGCGCCCGGAAATAGTCGATCAGCCCAAGCCGCCAGGCCTCCCGGCTCGGCGCATCGCCCAGCGTGTTGAGCTGCAGGATCACGCCGTCCGCGATGCCCAGTTCCTTGAGTAACTGGTCGGCCATCACCAGCAGCTCGACATCGGCCTGCGGCTCGCCCGCGCCGATGATCTCGGCATCGATCTGGTGAAACTGGCGATAGCGCCCCTTCTGCGGGCGTTCATAGCGAAACAACGGCCCATGCGTGGCGATCTTGAGCGGCGCGTGCTGCTGCCAGCCGTCGGTCAGATAGGCCCGCGCGAGCCCGGCGGTGAACTCGGGCCGCAGCGTGAGCGATTCCCCGCCGCGATCCTCGAACGAATACATCTCCTTGGAAACAACATCGGTCGTCTCACCCAAAGAACGGGAGAATACCGTGGTTTTCTCGAACACCGGCATCTCCACGCGGCGGAACCGGTAAAGCTTGCGCACCCGCTCGAACGTCTCGACGACAAAGCCGAACGCCTCGGCATCGGCGCCGAAGATGTCCTGCGTGCCGCGAATGGCCTGCGGGGTCTGCACGGGTTGGGTCTTGTCGCTCATGGCGCGGGCGCTTAGCCCTTTATCGGCCTTGCGAAAAGTCACTCGACCGGAAAGGTTGCGAAAGCGGCCATCAATGCCGCATGAAGAGGCATGAATCTTCGCCTCGCAGTCGCCCCGCTTATCCTCGCCGCCAGCCTTGCACCCGGCATGGCCGCTCCGGCATTTGCGCAGAACTCCGAAGTGCAACCGGCGCAGCGGCCACCAAGATCCATGCCGCAAGCGGTCCCGGTCGAACCGGCCGTGCCCGCCGCGCAGGACAAGCCCTACCCCGGCACCATCACCCTCGAAATCGACGCGACCGATACCGTGCGCGGGCTTTACCGGGTGACCGAGACGATCCCGGTCGCGCCCGGCACCACGCGGCTCACCCTGCTGCTGCCCGAATGGCTGCCCGGCAACCACGGCCCGCGCGGGACCATGGCCGAAGTGGTCGACTTGCGCTTCACTGCGGGCGGCACTGTGCTGCGCTGGACCCGCGATCCGGCCGAAACCTCTGCGTTCCATGTCGATGTCCCGCCCGGCACAAGCACGATCACCGCGCGCTTCATTCACACTTCGCCGCTGCAGAAGTCCGAAGGCCGCATCACCATGACCCCGCAGATGCTGAACCTGCAGTGGGACAAGATGAGCCTTTACCCGGCCGGGCACTACGTCCGGCAGGTCCGGATCAAACCCACGGTCACGTTCCCGCCAGGATGGCGCGTGTTCACCGCGCTCGACGGGCAGAGCCAGGCTGCGGCCGATGGCCCAAACCGCGTCACCTGGGCCGAAACCGATTACGAGATGCTGGTCGATTCCCCGATCTTCGCCGGCTCCCATGCCGCCCGCTGGGATCTCGGCAACCGGGTCAGCCTCGATGTCGTCGCGGATGATCCGCGCAACCTCGCGGTCGCGCCCGAAAATCTCAAGGCCTACCGGGCGCTGGTCGATGAAGCGCTGACGCTGTTTGGCGGCCGCCACTTCGATCGCTACGAAATTCTCCTCGCGCTCACCGACAAACTCGGCGGCATCGGGCTCGAACACCAACGTTCGAGCGAGAATGCGATGAAACCTGCCGCGCTGACCAACTGGGCAGCCATGGACTGGAACCGCAACGTGATCGCGCACGAACTGTCGCATTCGTGGGACGGCAAGTTTCGCCGGCCGGCCCGGCTCTGGACCCCCGATTTCCGGCAGCCGATGCAGAACAACCTGCTGTGGGTCTATGAAGGACAGAACCAGTTCTGGGGCTATGTCCTGGCGGCGCGGTCCGGCGTGCAATCGCGCGACATGGTGCTGGGGCAACTGGCCGCCATCGCCGGTACGCTGGCCCGTTCTCCCGGCAGGGGCTGGCGCTCGGTCGAGGATACCACCCACGATCCGATCTTCGCCGCCCGCAAGCCCAAGCCCTGGGCCTCATTGGCGCGCGGGGAAGACTATTACATCGAGGGCGCGCTGATCTGGCTCGAAGCCGATCAGGTGATCCGCGCCGGCACCAGGGGCCGCAAGGGCCTGGATGATTTCGCCAAGGCCTTCTTCGGCCTGCGCGACGGCGATATCGGCCAGCTCACATATGAATTCGAAGACGTGGTGAGCGCGCTCAACTCCGTCTATCCTTATGACTGGGCCGGATTCCTCAAGTCGCGGATCGAACTGCCCGGCCGGCCTGCCCCGCTCGCGGGGATCGAACGCGGCGGCTATCGGCTGGTCTGGCGCGAGGAACCGAACCCCTATGAGCGCGGCCGCGCCGACGACAAGCACCAGCTCTCGCTCACCTGGTCGCTGGGGCTGACGCTCGACAAGGATGGCAAGGTGATCGCCTGCCGGTGGGACAGTCCGGCCTTCACCGCCGGCATCGTCAGCGGCGCGCGAATCGCGGCGATCAACGGCCAGGCCTGGTCGCCCGAGGTGATGCGCGCAGCGATCACGGCCGCCAAGACCACGAAGGCGCCGATCCAGCTACTGGTCCAGCGCGACGAGGCCTACCGGACCGTTCCGGTCGATTACCATGACGGGCTGCGTTACCCGTGGCTGGAGCGTGGGCCCGGGCCGGGCACGGCCGGGCTCGATCTGCTGCTCTCGCCGCGCCGGCCAAACCCGTGAACGATCGACGGTTGAGCGCTCCGGCAGCGCGAAGTTTGCGGCCATGATTGCCGCTGCCGCGCAACAGTGACTGTTGCGATGCAGCAGTGGCCCGGCTAAGCGCCACATTCTCTCCACTTGGCGGTGCCGTGCGCCGCCACCAGCAATAAGGTTCGTCATGCGCATCGACATGATCCCCGTGGGCGCCAACCCACCCGAAAGCCTGAACGTGATCATCGAAGTACCCTCCGGCGGCGAACCGGTGAAGTACGAGTTCGACAAGGCCTCGGGCGCGCTGTTCGTGGACCGCATCCTGCACACGCCGATGCGCTACCCCGCGAACTATGGCTTCGTGCCGCACACGCTCTCGCCCGATGGCGATCCGCTCGACGCGCTGGTGATCGCCCGCTCGCCGTTCGTTCCGGGCTCGGTGGTCCGCGCCCGCCCGATCGCGGTTCTGAACCTCGAAGACGAGCACGGCGGCGATGAAAAGCTGGTCTGCGTGCCCGATACCGCCACGTTCCCCTATTACACCGATGTCATCGAAAAGTCCGACCTGCCGGAGATCACGTTCCAGCAGATCGAGCACTTCTTTACCCACTACAAGGATCTCGAGAAGGAAAAATGGGTCCGCGTCGGCACCTGGGGCGATGCCAGCGAAGCCAAGCGCGTGACGCTCGAAGCGATCGAACGCTATCATCAGGACAAGGCCGACAAGAAGGCAGGCTGACCGTCCGGCCAGGGGCGCAGCGCCACGCTCCGCCCCTGGCATCAGCAGACCATGTCCGCTCAATCGCCGGCGATCATCAGCCCGTCGATCCGCAGCGTCGGCACGTTGATCGCGCGATACCATTCCAGATCGTTCGCCGCCGTCATGGCGCGGAACATCTGGAGCAGATTACCGGCGATGGTGAACTCGGCCACCGGCCCCGCGATCTCGCCCCGCGCGATCCGGAAGCCGGAAGCGCCCCGGCTATAGTCGCCGGTCACGCCGTTGACGCCGTGCCCGATCAGCTCGGTCACATAAACGCCGTCGGAAATGTCCGCGATCAGTTCGGCCCGCGACAGGCTGCCGGCCGCGACGTGGGTATTCGATGCCGCGATCCCCGGTGCGCCGCCGCCGCGCGCGGCATGGCCGGTCGGCCGCTCGCCAAGCTGGCGTGCCGCGGCGCAGTTCATCAGCCAGCCGGTGAGCCGTCCGCCTTCGATCAGCGCGCGCGGGCTGGTCGGCAGACCTTCACCGTCAAACGGCTTGGAGCGCAGCGCGCGAGGGCGGTGCGGATCGTCCAGAATGCTGATGGCGCTGTCGAACAACTGTTCCTCTTCGTGCCCCAGCAGAAAGCTTGCGCGGCGGGCAATGGCCGCGCCAGAAATCGCGCCGAGCAGATGGCCGATGAGCGATCCGCCAACGCGCGGATCGAACACCACCGGCATCGCACCGCTGGCCAACCGGACGGGCTCCAGCCGCCGCACCGCGCGCGCGCCGGCCTGTTGCCCGATCTCCTGTGCGCCGGGCAGGTCCGCCGCATGGCGGGCCGAGCGCCAGGCATAATCGCGCTGCATTCCGGCGCCCTCGCCCGCGATAACGCTGGCCGAAATGCCGTGGCTGCTACTTGCGTAGCCGCCGACAAAGCCGTGGCTCGTCGCCAGCGCGAACACCGATTTTCCCGCGCTGGCCCCGCCGCCCTCGCTGTTGGTCACGCCCGGAACGGCCCGGGCCGCGTCTTCCGCCGCAGCGGCGGCCTCGCGCAGCATCGCCGGGCTCGGCTCGGCGGGATCGCACAGTTCAAGTTCGGGAAACGGGCCTTTCGTCAGCAGTTCTTCCGGCGCCAGCCCGGCGAACTCGTCGTCCGGCGCCGATCCGGCCATCGCCACGGCCCGCGCGGCCAGTTCGTCAAGCGCGGCATCGGACAAGTCGCTCGAACCGATACTCGCCGAAGCCCTGCCGACGAACACCCGGAGCGTGGCATGTTCGCTCTCCGACCGCTCGACATCCTCCAGCTTGCCGAGCCGCACCTGGATGCTTTCGGAACTGTCGCCGATATAGGCGGCATCGGCGGCGTCGGCACCGGCGCGGCGGGCACGTTCGACAAGGGCGGCGGCGCGCTCCTGCGCGGCGGAAGGATCAAGCATCGCGGGGATCTAGCGATGCCCCCACCCAAGTTAAAGCCCCAAGTTGCCCCGCGCTCAGCGCAGGAATGCGGCCGTGAGCAGCTTGAACAGCCCGGTCAGCGCAAACGGCAGGCCGATCGCCAGCAGCCAGATCCCCATCCGGTCACGCCGATAAGCCTTGCCGAGCGCCGGATTCGCCGCGGCCTCGTCGCTCAGATCGCTCCACCGACGCTCAAACCGGCGGCACGACGGAATGATCGCAATCACCAGCACGACCAGCGCCAGATAGGGCAGGAGCGAATGGGAATCCCCCTGAAGCGCGCCCATCGTCACGAAGATCTGCAATCCGGTATAGACCAGCAGGGCATAGGCGACCGTGTCACTCATGCGTTTGCGCCAATCGAGCCTGACAAGCGCCGGACCAGCCGTGCTGGCGGGACTGGCGATCCTCTTGGAAATGACGCGGCGGGCCTCGACCATGCAACCCTCTCTGCTTTTGGTATTTTGACGAATAAATCACCGTTTCGGGCCGCAATCAAGCGATGTTCCCAATTCACCGGTGCGCGGCGGGCTGCCTCCATGCAGGAAACTTGCCAACCTGCGGCCAGGCTGCGTTTTGCGGGCTTGAAGTGCCGCCATGGCCACCCTAAACCAGCTCCCGATGAACGATATCGCCACCCATCCCGCGTCTGACGCCCCGATCATCAGTGCGATGCAGCCGATCCCGCAAGGCGGGCTCGAAGTCGTCTCGATCGCCAAGAGCTATGACAAGCGCGCGGTGCTGACCGACATTTCGCTGTCGGTCGGCAAGGGCGAAGTGGTCGGCCTGCTCGGCCCCAACGGCGCCGGCAAGACGACCTGCTTCTATTCGATCATGGGGCTCGTCCGGCCGGATTCGGGCCGCATCCTGATGGCCGGCGTCGATGTCACCAGCCTGCCGATGTATCGCCGCGCGATCCTGGGCCTCGGCTACCTGCCGCAGGAAACCTCGATCTTCCGGGGGATGACGGTCGAACAGAACATCGCCTGCGTGCTCGAACTCAACGAGCCGAACGCAGAGGTCCGCGCCGCCGAACTGGAACGGCTGCTCGACGAATTCGGCCTGACCCGGCTGCGCACCAGCGCGGCGATGGCGCTGTCGGGCGGTGAACGCCGCCGCTGCGAAATCGCCCGGGCGCTGGCGGCCACGCCGTCGATCATGCTGCTCGATGAGCCGTTTGCCGGGATCGACCCGCTTTCGATCAACGACATCCGCGAACTGGTGAAAGATCTCAAACGTCGCGGGATCGGCGTCCTGATCACCGATCACAACGTCCGCGAGACGCTCGACATCGTCGATCGCGCCTGCATCATCTATGGCGGCCAGGTGCTGTTCGCCGGCAGCCCCGAAGCGCTCGTCGCGGACGAGAACGTGCGGCGGCTTTACCTCGGCGAGAGCTTCACGCTGTGATGGGCCGGCCGCACCGGGGATCGGGCAGGCACCGGGCGCATGGCCAGCGGAAGTTGACCACGGGCCGCGCATAAGATGGTCCTCGGCCCGCGCCTCGATCTCAGGCAGACCCAGTCTCTGGTAATGACGCCGCAGCTCCAGCAGGCGATCAAGCTGCTGGCGCTGTCCAACCTCGAGTTCGAGGCCTTCATCGGCGAGGCGCTGGACGCAAATCCCCTGCTCGACCTCGGGGCCGGGGCGGAGGCTCCCGCTGCGGAGCCTGAGGAAACTCGCCGCACAACGCTCGAATCCTCGCCCATCGACCAGTTGATCGGCGAAGGCCGGGCGGACAATGACCGCCCGCTCGACATCGACCCGGCCACACTCGATCGCGACCGCGATACCGGTGATTTCGAACCCGGGCGCGATCTGGAACGCGGTGGCGATTTCGAACCCGGGGGAGATTTCGAGTTCGGGGGCGATTCGCGCGGATCGGGCGCGGGGCCGGGCGGCAACGATGGCCCGGCGATCGACGAGCGCGGCGCCGCGAGCGAAACGCTGGCCGAACACCTTCATGCCCAGATCGGCCCGGCCGCGCCCGCTGCGGCAACCGCCTTCATCGCCCATGCGCTGGTCGATCACCTCGACGATGCCGGATACCTCCCGCTGCCGCTCAACGAAGTCGCCGAGGGCCTAGGCATCGAACTCGCCGAGGCCGAAGCCGGGCTTGCGGTCATCCAGTCGCTCGATCCGACCGGCGTCGGCGCACGCAGCCTCGCCGAATGCCTCGCCCTGCAGGCACGCGAAGCCGATCGCCACGATCCGTGCATGGCCCGCCTGATCGACAATCTCGATCTGCTGGCCCGGGGCGAACTGGCCCGCCTGAAGCGCATGTGCGGCGTGGACGACGAGGACTTCGCCGACATGCTGACCGAACTGCGCGGCTATGATCCCAAACCGGGCCTCAAATATTCGAGCGGCGGCGGCGAGCCGGTCGTTCCCGACATCCTGATCCGCGCGAAAACCGATGCGAAAGGCAACATCCAGGGCTGGGACATCGCGCTCAACCAGGCGACCCTGCCGCGCCTCGTCGTCAACCGCAGCTACTATATCGAGCTGCGCGGGGCCTGCGCCGACAAGTCCTCGAAAGGCTGGCTCTCCGAAAAGCTCGCGGATGCCAACTGGCTGGTGAAGGCGCTCGACCAGCGCCAGAAGACCATCCTCAAGGTCGCGGCGGAGATCGTCCAGCAGCAGGACGGCTTCTTCCGTCACGGCGTTTCCCACCTCAAGCCGCTGACGCTGAAAACGGTCGCCGAAGCGATCTCGATGCACGAATCCACGGTCAGCCGCGTCACCTCGAACAAATACCTGAATTG
Source organism: Sphingomonadales bacterium (assembly GCA_013791705.1). Taxonomy (GTDB): domain Bacteria; phylum Pseudomonadota; class Alphaproteobacteria; order Sphingomonadales; family Sphingomonadaceae; genus Novosphingobium. The sequence goes on from VMTF01000230.1 coordinate 16,687, forward strand.
CGATCGCGGCACGTTCGAGCTGAAGTATTTCTTCACCTCGGGCGTCGCCTCCGCCGACGGCGAAAGCGCGGTCTCGGCCCAGGCGGTCAAGGCCTCGATCCGCCAGTTGATTGATGCCGAAGACCCCAAGGCCATCCTGTCCGACGATGCGCTGGTCGATCTGCTTAACGCCAAGGGCTTCGATCTCGCCCGCCGCACGGTGGCGAAATACCGCGAGGCGATCGGCATCGGCAGTTCGGTCCAGCGGCGCCGCCAGAAAACCCTGGCGGGAATCGGCTGAGGCCGGGAATCGGGAAGCGCTGGCGCGCCGTGGTTGGCGTTGGCGATCAGTCGCCGTCGATCAGATTGCCCAGCGATCCGAGGACAGAGCCCTCGCCCCGGTTCTGCCCGCCCATCGGCATTGCCGTTGCGATCACGCGTCCCGCCAGGCGCGCAAACGGCAGGGACTGGATCCACACCTTCCCCGGCCCGCGCAACCGCGCGAAGAACAGTCCCTCGCCGCCGAACAGCGCGGTCTTGACCCCGCCGGCCGCGATCACATCGAATTCGATGCCCCGCGTATAGGCGGCAAGGCAGCCGGTATCGATGTGCAGTTCCTCGCCCGGCGCAAGCGTGCGCTCAACCACGGTTCCCCCCATCTGCACGAACACCCAGCCATCGCCTTCCAGGCGCTGCATGATAAAGCCCTCGCCGCCGAACAGGCCGGTGAGAATCCTGCGCTGGAACTCGATCCCGATCGAAACCCCCTTGGCCGCCGCGAGAAACGCATCCTTCTGGCAGATCAGAACCCCGCCAAGCTCATCAAGCTTGATCGGCAGGATCGATCCGGGCACGGGCGCCGAGAAGGCCACGCGCGCCTTGCCGCTGCCATTGTGCGTGAACACTGTCGTGAACAGGCTTTCGCCCGTCACCAGGCGCTTGCCCGCGCCCAGCAGTTTGCCCATGAAACCGCCTTCAGCGCCCCGGCCATCGCCGAACACGGTGGTCATGCCCACGGCCGCATCCTTCCACACCATGGCCCCCGCTTCGGCCACCGCGCTTTCGCCGGGATCAAGCTCGATCTCGACGAACTGGAGTTCCTGCCCCTTGATCTCGAAGTCGATGTCGTCGGCAACCGCCGCATTGCGCGCGTGGGACCATGGACTGGCAGTCATCGCAAACCTCCTGCAGGGAAAACGGCCGCGTGATGCCGCACGCCATGCCTGTGGTAAAGCCCGTCAGGCCTCCAGTTCGACATCCCAATAAAGCCAGTCGCGCCAGGTTTCGTGGAGGTAGTTGGGCGGAAAGGCACGGCCGCGCTCCTGCAAGTGCCAACTGGTTGGCCGGATCGGCTCGACCAGCAGGGGCATCCGCGCCTGCTTCGGCGTGCGCCCGCCCTTGCGCATGTTGCACGGCGCACAGGCCGTGGCGACGTTCTCCCAACTGGTCTTGCCGCCAAGCCGCCGGGGCACGACATGATCGAACGTGAGGTGGTTCGGCGATCCGCAATACTGGCAACTGAACCGGTCGCGCAGAAACACGTTGAAGCGGGTAAAGGCGGGAAACTCGCTTGATCGCACGAACTGGCGCAGCGCGATCACCGAGGGGATCTGCATCGTCCAGTTGGGCGAATGGACCTCGCGGTCATAGCTCGCGACGATATCGACCCGTTCGAGGAACACCGCCTTGATCGCGGTTTGCCATGGCCACAGGCTCAGCGGATAATAGGAAAGCGGGGTGTAATCCGCATTGAGAACAAGGGCAGGGCAACTGGCGAGATGCCGGGAGGGATCCTCCTCCACGCTGCGGAACCGGGCCGCGCGTTCGATCAGCTCGCCCTTGAGCATGACCTCCGGTCGCAGACTGACGTGACATTTTCGCGACAATTCATAGCGGGAAATCAGCACTTGGCCGGCCAATGGTCAAGCCTCTGCGGGCTACTCAATCCACAACTGGCTCTATCTGTCCCTGGCCGGGCCGGAGATTTCCGCCTCATAACGCCGGGCGCGACAGACCGCGGCGCCCGCGCTAAACCTCCCGCCGGATGGTCCGCACCCGTTTCGCCCCCAGCCCCAATGGCCCGCTCCACCTCGGCCACGCCTATTCGGCGATTGTCGCGCATGATCTTGCCCGTACAAACAGGGGAGAATTCCTGGTGCGAATCGAGGATATCGACGGGGAGCGCAGCCGCTCCGCCCTGGTGGAGGATTTTCTCGCCGATCTCGCCTGGCTCGGCCTGCGCCACGATGGTCCGGTGGTGTGCCAGTCCGGCCGGCTGCCGGCTTACGCGCAAGCGGCCGAGCGACTGCGCACGATGGGCCTGCTCTATCCCTGCCGCTGCACCCGCGCGGAAATCGCCGCTGCGGCCACCGCCTCCGGTCGCGATGGCCCGCTCTATCCCGGAACCTGCCGGGGCAGGGATATCGATCCCGCCGGTGCGGCTTGGCGCCTCGACATGGGCAAGGCGCTAGCCCTGACCGGCCCGCTGACATGGACCGACGAACTGGCCGGGCGCCAATGTGCCGATCCGGCCCGGTTCGGCGATGTGATCCTCATCCGCAAGGATGCGCCGGCCAGCTATCATCTCGCCGCCACGCTTGATGACGCGGCGGACGGCATCACGCTCGTCACGCGCGGCGCCGACCTGTTCGCCGCAACCCACGTCCACCGTCTGCTGCAGGCGCTGCTCGACCTGCCGGTACCGGTCTGGCACCATCACGGCCTCTTGGTGGAAGCAGGCGGACGCAAACTGGCCAAGCGGCGGGGCGCCCCGGCGCTGGCGGACCGGCGCCGCGCCGGGCAAGACGGGCAGGCTCTCGCCGACGCCTTGCGCGCACATCACTTCCCCGCTGGTATTCTGTTCGCTCCGACCCTAAATGGTGAGCCATGACCTACCTCCTTGTCCCTGTGATCGTCGTGCTGATGATCATGGTCGTCGTCAGCCTCGTGCGGGGCATCATGGCCTTCATGCAAGGCACCAAGTCGGATCTGGAGCGCGGAGACGGCACCGGCGCGACCGAGATGCAACTGCTGCAGAACAAGATGATGTTCGCGCGCATCAAGTATCAGGCGGCGGCCATTCTCGTCATCGCGGTCCTGCTCGGCATCAGCAAGTCCTGAGGCGTCTGGCCGAAGTCCGTGGTGCGCCTCAACAAGATCTATACCCGCACCGGCGATGACGGCACGACGGGCCTCGTCGATGGCTCGCGCTGCCCCAAACACGCGGGCCGGATGAAAGCGATTGGCGCGGTGGACGAAGCGAATTGCGCGATCGGCATGGCCGTGGCCATCCTGTCCGCCGATGCGCCATCCGCCCACCCGCACCTTGCCAGTCTGACCCGTATCCAGAATGACCTGTTTGACCTGGGCGCCGATCTCGCCACGCCGGGGGATGATTTCGCTCCTTCCGAAATGGTCCTGCGGATCGTCCCGGCCCAGGCCGAATGGCTCGAAACTGCGATCGATGCGGTGAACGCCGGGCTCGCTCCGCTCACCAGCTTCGTCCTGCCGGGCGGGAGCGAGGCGGCCGCCCGCGCCCATGTCGCCCGCGCCGCGGTGCGCGCGGCCGAACGGCGGGTCACCGCGCTGGCGGCCGAGGCGCCGATAAACCCTGCGGCGCTCGCCTATATCAACCGCTTGTCCGACTACTTGTTCGTGCTGGCGCGGGCGCTTAATGATGGCGGCGCGGCCGACGTTCTCTGGATTCCCGGCAAGAACCGCTAGCCATCCCGCCACTCTGCCGCTAGTCAGCACCCCTGCTGCGAGTGCGAAGGAGATATACCCTTGACGACGGTTGGTGTTATCGGTGCGGGCCAGATGGGATCGGGCATCAGCCAGACGACTGCCCAGTTCGGCAACAAGGTGTTTCTGGTCGATGTCAACGTCGAACTGGCCGAAAAGGCCAAGGCCGGCATCGAAAAGGCGCTCACCCGGCTGGTTGCGCGCGACAAGCTCAGCGTCGCTGACGCCGAGGCGACTCTCTCGCGCATCACTCCGGTCGGCGAATATGCGCCGATGGCCGATTGCGAATTCATCATCGAGGCGGCAACCGAGAAGGAAGAGATCAAGCGCCGCATTTTCGAGGCTGCCGGCAAGGTGCTGAGCGAAAACTCGATTCTCGCCTCGAACACCAGCTCGATTCCGATCACCCGCATGGCCGCCTCGACGGGCGATCCGGGGCGTTTCATCGGCCTCCATTTCTTCAATCCCGTCCCGATCATGCAACTGATCGAGGTGATCCCCGGCCTGGCCACCAGCCCGAACACAATCGGCCGCACCCGCGCTTTCGCCGAAAGCCTCGGCAAGCAGGTCGTCCAGAGCGAGGACGAGCCCGGTTTCGTCGTCAACCGGGTGCTCATCCCGATGCTGAACGAGGCGGCATTCGTGCTCGGCCAGGGCACCGCCAGCATCGCCGATATCGACAAGGGCTGCCGACTCGGCCTCAATCACCCGATGGGCCCGCTCGAACTGACCGCTTTCGTCGGACTCGACACCTGCCTCGACATCATCCGCGTGCTTTACAACACCACCGGTGACAGCAAGTATCGTCCGGCCCCGCTGCTGGTGAAATACGTCGAAGCCGGCTGGCTCGGCCGCA
>VMTF01000241.1 GCA_013791705.1 Sphingomonadales bacterium
ATCGTCACACCGGTCAGAAGGACACGGTGCTGTTCGCCGACGCGATCATGACGCTAGGCTTCCGCAACGCATTCAAGGCGGGCATTTCGTTCGGCAAGGACGACATGATCATCCCCGACACCAAGGACGGGCTGGTTGAGGAGACCAAGGCGCTGGTGGCCGACTATGAGCAGCAGTATCAGGACGGCCTGATCACCCAGCAGGAAAAGTACAACAAGGTGATCGACGCCTGGAGCCGTTGCGGCGATCAGGTTGCTGCGGCCATGATGGAAGAGATCAAGGCAACTCCGATCGACAGCGAAGGTCGCGAGAAGCAGGTCAACTCGATCTACATGATGTCGCACTCCGGCGCGCGGGGTTCGCCGACCCAGATGAAGCAGCTTGCCGGTATGCGCGGCCTCATGGCCAAGCCGTCGGGCGAGATCATCGAGACGCCGATCATCTCGAACTTCAAGGAAGGTCTGACCGTCCTTGAATACTTCAACTCCACCCACGGCGCCCGCAAGGGCCTGGCCGATACCGCGCTCAAGACGGCGAACTCGGGTTACCTGACGCGCCGTCTCGTCGACGTGTCGCAGGACTGCGTGGTGGTGGTCAATGATTGCGGCACCGAGCGGGCGCTCGAGATGCGGGCGATCGTGCAGGGCGGTTCGACCATCGCCTCGCTCGGCGAACGGATCCTCGGCCGGACGCTTGCCGAAGACATCACCGACAAGGACGGCAACGTCATCGTCACCAAGGGCACGCTGCTCGATGAAGCCGCGGTTGCGGCGATCGAAGTGGTCGGACCGCAGGGTGCGCGCATCCGCTCGCCGCTGATCTGCGAAGCCGAACAGGGCGTTTGCGCGACCTGCTACGGCCGTGATCTTGCCCGCGGCACGCCGGTGAACATCGGTGAAGCGGTCGGTGTCATCGCCGCCCAGTCGATCGGTGAACCCGGCACCCAGTTGACCATGCGTACGTTCCACATCGGCGGCGCGGCGCAGGTCAACGAGCAGTCGAACCTCGAGGCGATCTGCGACGGTACCGTCGAATATCGCGACATTCCGACGATCATCGACAAGCGCAACCGTCGCCTCAGCCTTGCCCGTAACGGCGAAGTGGTGGTGATGGACAGCGAGGGCCGTGAACGCGCGCTGCACCGCGTGCCTTACGGTACCCATCTGCTGCACGAGAACGGAGTGAGCATCAGCAAGGGCGAGCGCCTGGCGGAATGGGATCCGTTCACCACGCCGGTGATCACCGAAAAGCCGGGCATCGTGAAGTATCAGGACCTCATCGACGGCCGGACCATGACCGAGGCGACCGACGAGGCGACCGGCATGTCGAGCCGCGTCGTCACCGAGAATCGCGCGACCAGCCGGGCCAAGAAGGAGGATCTGCGTCCTCGCCTGACCTTGCTCGACGATGATAGCGGCGAGGCCGCGCGCTATATGATGGCGCCGGGCACGACGCTTTCGGTCGAGGACGGACAGATGGTTTCGGCCGGTGACGTGCTGGCGCGTGCCAGCCGCGAAGCCGCCAAGACCCGCGACATTACCGGCGGTCTGCCGCGCGTTGCCGAACTGTTCGAGGCGCGCAAGCCCAAGGACAACTCGATCATCGCCAAGATTGACGGCCGGATCGAATTCGTCCGCGACTACAAGGCCAAGCGCAAGATCGCGATCATCCCGGAAGAGGGCGATCCGGTGGAATACCTGATCCCCAAGAGCCGGGTGATCGACGTGCAGGAAGGTGACTGGGTCAAGAAGGGCGACAACCTGATCTCGGGCTCACCCGATCCGCACGATATCCTGGAAGTCATGGGGGTCGAGGCGCTGGCCGAGTACCTCGTGGCGGAAATCCAGGAAGTCTACCGGTTGCAGGGCGTGAAGATCAACGACAAGCACATCGAGGTGATCGTTCGCCAGATGCTCCAGAAGGTCGAGATCACCGACGGCGGCGATACCACGCTGCTCGCCGGCGAAGAGCTCGATTACGAGGAAATGAACGAGTACAACGCCAAGCTGAAGGCGAACCAGCAGCCCGCAGTCGGGAAGCCGATCCTGCTCGGCATCACCAAGGCTTCGCTGCAGACGCGTTCGTTCATCTCGGCCGCGTCGTTCCAGGAAACCACCCGCGTCCTCACGCAGGCGGCGGTTGAAGGCAAGAAGGACTCGCTGATCGGGCTCAAGGAGAACGTCATCGTCGGCCGGCTCATTCCTGCCGGAACCGGCGCAGGCATGAACCGCCTGCGGGTTGCGGCCACCAGCCGCGATGCGGCGCTGCGCGCGCAGTATCGCAAGCTGCAGGAAAGCCTGATCGCGCCGCAGACGGCGGCGGAAGAGCACGCTGCCGAACTGGCGCAAGGGCCGGAAGCGGCGATCGGCGACGATCCGCTCGGCGCGGTCGAGGGCGAAACCCACGGGACTGACGCCGATGCCGGCGAATACCTGATCAAGGAAGGCGGCGAGGAGTAAACTCCGCGCAGCCCGCCAACCGGGTTGAAACAGGCCTCGTCGGAGCAATCCGGCGGGGCCTTTTTCTTGTATTCAGCCATTTGCCGCGCAACTTCGGGCGAGGCGGGACGCACGGCGAGGCGGCTGGAGCGCCGGGTGCTAGAAGCACTTTCCGGCAGGGTGAGGGCAGGTGCGGGTTGTTGGACTTGGGAAGAACGCTGCGCCCTTTTATTTCAAGGGCTTGGGCCGAGTTAGTTGATGAAGTACCGGCGCGGCGCGTGCTTTCGGGCCGGTGCCGCGGTTTGGGTGCGCGCGGGCGCGGTTCGCAGGATCGACGATGGAAAGAGCCGGCCGGAGTGTGACACCGTGCGAGGCCTGTAGGAAAATGGTTATTGCGCAGGGTAGCGCCGCGCGGGACGGAACCGGACGGTCCGCCGCCCGCTGTCAGGTTGCGTGGAGCACGCCGCGATAGGCCGGGTCTTCCAGCGCCCGGCCCGCGCCGAGCGCAACGCAGTTGAGCGGATTGTCCGCGATCCGGACCGGCAGCCCGGTCACGTCCGCCAGCACGGTGTCGATCTCTGCCAGCAGCGATCCGCCGCCGGTCATGATGATCCCGCCCTCGATGATATCCGCCGCGATTTCCGGCGCGGTATCCTCCAGCGCCTTGCGGACCGTCTGGACGATCTGCCCGACCGGCTCGGCCAGCGCCTCGACGATTTCGGTCTGGGTGATGGTGATTTCGGCCGGGATGCCGTGGGCCAGATCGCGCCCCTTGATCACGCCGCTGGTCGGCGCCTTGCCTTCGATCAGCCGGGCCATGCCCATCTGCTTCTTGATCCGCTCGGCGGTCGATTCGCCGATCAGCAGGTTGTGGGTGCGGCGGATGTAGGACGAGATCGCCTCGTCCATCCGGTCGCCCCCGACGCGGACCGACAGGCTCATGTTCAACCCGCAGATGGAAATCACCCCGACTTCGGGGGTGCCCCCGCGGATATCGATCACCATCGAGCCGACCGGATGGGTGACGGGGAGATCGGCGCCGATCGCGGCGGCCATCGGCTCGTCGATCAGCCAGACCTTGCGCGCGCCCGCGTTGGATGCGGCATCGCGGATCGCGCGGCGTTCGACCTGGGTGGAGCCCGAAGGAACACAAATCACGATTTCGGGCCGGCGGTGCATCCAGCCATGGGTGTCCTGCGCCTTGCGGATGAAATGCTTGATCATCTGCTCGGCCACTTCGATGTCGGCGATAACGCCGTCGCGCAGCGGCCGGATCGCCCTGATATGGTCCGGCGTCTTGCCCATCATCAGCTTCGCATCGTTGCCGACGGCAAGAACCCGGTCAATTCCGCCGACAGTCTCGATCGCGACCACCGATGGTTCCGCCAGAACAACGCCGATGTCGCGCGCATAGACAACCGTATTCGCGGTGCCCAGATCTATGGCCAGATCGGTCGATGCGAAGGAGAACCAGTTCGATATAGTCATGGCGGCTATCTAGGCTGTTGACGGGTGTGTCGTCCAGCGCCGCTGAGATTCTTGGTTGGGCTGCGCCCTTGGCATCCGGAGTTTTTGAATGGTGGGGGCAGGCCCGCGGGGGGGGGGGCCCGCAGAAAAAAAACCCGGGCGGGTGGAAACCCATTGGACCCCCCCC
>VMTF01000240.1 GCA_013791705.1 Sphingomonadales bacterium
CCGGCCACCCATCGAGAATACACTGAGTGGGTGGCCGGGCGGGGGAGCGGGCTGGTGCCGCAAGCTATGAGCGGAGGCTCATAGCGCACCCAAACAAAGACTCGGGCTGGTGCAGCAAGCCTTTGGCGGGTGCCAAGGGCGCACCCAAACAAAAACTCGCGCCTTTCCCTCACCACTCAAGGCCTCACTCACTCATAGCGCACCCACTCGGCCATTTGCGCGGCGCTCATCCAGCGCGCGGCCGCGTTCGGGACCGAATTGGTCATCGCATAGAAAGCATCGGCCTCGGTCGGACTCATGCCCATCTCACGGTAGTAATCGAGGTAGGATCGGTTTTCCGGGGCGCTCGCGGCATAGTCCTTGGGCTCGCGGCCGCGCTCATCCGCCCAGGCGTGAACCGCGAACTCCGCGCCGGGATCGGCCGAGCGGTGGAGTCCGGCCAGGAACAGTTCGACCGCGCCCGAACGGACCGAACCGCCCCCGGGCACGTGCGTGGCCAGGCCGCGAGCCCGAATCATCCGGCCGAGCCGCAAGTTGGCGCGATCATCGTCGGTGCCCGGGCATTCGATCAGTTCGAGCGTGGTGATGCCCGGATAGGCGGCCAGCAACGCGGTGAAGGCGGCCGGGCTGCGCTCGTCGGTCGCGTCGACCAGCGCGGCCCGGGTCGCGTCCAGCACCCGGAACGGGCCGTAGCTGGCGATGCCGCGCGGCACGGGAACCGGGGCGACGACCACAAAGCGTTCGGACCCGGCTTCTGCCTGCGCGATCGCCCGGCCGGACGGCGCCACCTGTTCCGCACGCAGCGGCCCGATTGCGCCGCCAAGGAGCAACGCAGCAAGGACAGGGCCAAAGGCAAGGGCGGCAAACCGGCGCATGGCCGCACGATGGGCCTGGCCAGCTTGCCGTCTTGCTGAAGGAATCAGTTAAGATTCCCTTCCGCCGGGTTACGGGCGAATACGGATGTGTCCATTGTCGAGCGATGCCCTCGACAGGACCGCCGGGCTGGGCCATCACGCCGCTCCGGGGTCATCAAGATGGGGGGCTGCGCGTGGTCGCGCTGGTGCAGACGGTTGCCTATCTCGGGCTGGAAGCGCGCGGGGTGGAAGTGCAGTGCCAAGTGGCGCCGGGCTTGCCGGGCTTCCACCTTGTCGGGCTGCCGGACAAGGCGGTGAACGAAAGCCGCCAGCGGGTGCAGGCCGCGCTTGCCTCGCTCGGCCTGGCGCTGCCGCCCAAACGGATCACGATCAACCTCTCCCCGGCTGACCTGCCCAAGGAAGGCTCGCATTACGATCTGCCGATCGCGCTCGCGCTGCTCGCCGCGATGGGGGTGACCGACGCCGAGCAGTTGCACGATCATGTCGCGGTGGGCGAACTGGCGCTCGACGGGCGGATCGTCGCCTCGCCCGGCGTGCTGCTGGCGGCGATCCATGCCAGCGGTCTGGAAAAGGGCCTGATCTGCCCCGCCGCGCAAGGGGCCGAGGCGAGCTGGGCCAGCGGCATCCCGATCCTGGCCGCGCCCGATCTGGTGTCGCTGCTCAATCACCTCAAGGGCGTGCAAGTGCTCGCCGCGCCCGCCCCCGGCACCGCGAGCGAGCCGGTGCGCGGGCCGGACCTCAAGCAGGTGAAGGGGCAGGAAACCGCCAAGCGCGCGCTCGAAATCGCGGCTTCGGGCGGGCACAACCTGCTGATGTGCGGGCCGCCGGGCGCGGGCAAATCGCTGCTCGCGGCCTGCCTGCCCGGTATCCTGCCCGACCTGACGCCGGCCGAGGCGCTGGAAGTCTCGATGGTCGCCTCGGTCGCGGGGACGCTGGAGGAAGGGCGGATCAGCCGCAACCGCCCGTTTCGCGCGCCGCACCACTCGGCGTCGATGGCCGCGCTGACCGGCGGCGGCCTGCGGGTGCGGCCGGGCGAAGTGAGCCTGGCCCACCTTGGCGTGCTGTTTCTTGACGAATTGCCGGAATTCCAGCGCGCGGTGCTCGATTCGCTGCGCCAGCCGCTGGAAACGGGCTCGGTCAGCGTGGCCCGGGCCAATGCCCATGTCACCTTCCCGGCGCGGGTCCAGCTTATCGCGGCGATGAACCCGTGCCGCTGCGGCCATCTGGGCGATCCCGCGCTGGGCTGCAGCCGTGCACCCAAATGCGCGGCGGATTATCAGTCCAAGGTCTCGGGGCCATTGCTTGACCGGATCGACCTGCACGTCGACGTCGATCCGGTCAGCGCGGCAGACCTCGCCCTGCCGCCGCCCGCCGAAGGATCGGCCGAGGTCGCGGCGCGGGTCGCGGCGGCGCGCGCGATGCAGACCGAACGGCTGGCGGGCACCCCCGCCCGGACCAACGCGGAACTGGATGGCGAGGCGCTGGACCGCTTCGCCACACCCGATGAACCCGGCCGCAAGCTGTTGCTGCAGGCCGCCGAAGCGATGCGGCTAACAGCGCGCGGCTATACGCGGATTCTGCGGGTTGCGCGGACCGTGGCCGACCTGACCGGGGCCGGGCACGTCACCCGCCTGCATGTCGCCGAAGCACTGAGCTACCGCAGGCGCCCGCCGGTCAGTTGACGCGGTGACGACCCGGCCGGCCCGACCAACCTCCGTGGGTTGGCGATGTGCGGAATTCTAATCCGCCAGCGATCCGAGGAGCCCGCTCGAAGCGATCCTGACGTCGTCAAACATGGTCACCATTTCAAATAGAACGAAAAAGGCTGCCGTATAGAACAGCGGACCGTATCTGATGTATTTTCTTAAATCGAACAAGCTCCACTCAATTTTCCTGAAGGCAAATACCACCAGTCCGAATGAGATCACCCCGATGACTGCGCCCGAGACGATGTCGCTCGGAAAATGGAACCCGCTGTAGATGCGTGGCAGGCAGACGACGAATATCGACCACAGCAAACTGGCGATGCCCAACCGCCGCGATGCCTGCCAGATGCCCATGGTCAGCGCGAAAACCAACGCGGCGTGGTCGCTGGGAAAGGAGCTCCAGTTGTGGGCGATGTCGGCCGGAACCCCGTAGGGCGCAACGAAATCGAGGCCCGGCGTATGCAGCGGCCGGGGATGGAAGTTCATCGAATTCTGCACCAGCCGCGAAATCACGATTGCGAGAAAGCCGGCAGCCAGCGCCTGCGCGATGTGCAACCTGCGCTTCTGGCCGCAATTTTCATCGAACCAGACCCAGACCAGGCAGGCGACGATCGGAAACGCCTTGACCGAGTGCAGGGTCAGGAATTTGGTGACGAACAGATCGAACAACCGCCAACTGGTGGCATAGCGGTTGAACAAGTGGATGATTTCGGCATCCCATAGCGCAACGAAATCCACTGCATCCCCCACACCGAAATTCCATGCCGGAACCGGAACTATGACAGTTCGGTTACATGAGGGAGCATGAAGCGCAACGGCTTTTCGCCTCAGCGTCAATTTTCAGGACTGATTTGCGGTCCATCCCGGATGACCGGCAAGTGACCGCCCGGCGCCTTCGCCTGTTGTGCAGGCCAGGAACGAACGACTCACAAATCGCGCGCTGGTTGCGTGTGGATTTTCCGGCGGTGCTGGCCGAACACGGGCCTTACGAGTGACGGTCCTGCCCGACGAATGCCAGACCGGCAAAATCGCCATCGCACCATTTCACTTCGGCCGGAATCTGGGTGCCGTCCTCTAGCTCGACCATCAGTGTACCGCCCACGGCAACGCCCGAAAGGGCTTCGCCCATCAGGCCGCCCGCCGAACTGTCGTGGATCGCGAACGCATGGGGCGAGCCATCGATGTGGAGCGCGATGGTCCGCCCCACCGCCGGAACCCGCGGCTGCCGCCGGCGCTCGACAAAGCTGGCGGCAGGGTTGCCGCCATCGATCACATGGAGCGCCACCGCCTTGCAGCCGGTCAGTTCGAACCCGGACTGCGTGGCTTCGCTGATCGGCAAGGCCGTGCCGCAATAGCTGCATTCGGCGGTGATCCGGCCGACGTGCCAGTGTGAGCGGCCGCATCCGGGGCAATGGTTGATCTGATCCTGCCAGAACAGCACCTGATATCCGCGCGACGACAAGTCGAGCTGGAAGGTCTTGCGGGAAACAGGTGAACTCTTGGCTGCCACGCGGCGTGTCTCGCTTTGGTTGGGGCGGATCGATCCTACTTCTGCTTATTGCGCCGTATAGGCGATGACACGTTGCCAATCATTTAACCGGGCGCCGTTTTTTGTTCGGAGCATGGCGGCCAGCCAGGCCGGGCGGCAGACCGGCCGTTCACGGCGCCGGAGAAGGGCCGGGGGCAAGTGCGGGCGCTGGAAATTGCGCCGGCGCAGCCGCAGGCAGAGCCACCCGCCGGACCGTGAGAACCTTGACCGGCCGTTCGAGCAACTGGCCCTTGACCGCGCCTTCGCCCCTGGTCGGCGAGAGCGGCGCCTCCCAGATCGCGCGCACCACCTCCATGCCCGAGACGACATGGCCGAAGGCAGCATAGCCTGCCCGCCGGTCGGGATCGTCCGACGCGGGATCGGCATCGAGCCCGGTCAGTTCGGACAGCAGGATCGAAAAGTCGGCAGTCGCGGTGCCGGGGCCAAAGCGCGCCATCGAGACGGCTCCGGCAGTGTGGCGAAGCCCGGTCGTGCTGGTCGCCTCGTGCGCAACGGGCGCCAGCACCTTGCGCGGATCGCCGCTGAGGCCCGCCTGGATCAATCCGTTGGGCTGCTCGCCCCAGGCGAGGCGCATGGACCGGTAGAACGTCATCCCGTCAAACCGGCGCCGGTCGACATACCGCATGAAGTTCTCAACCGTGAGCGGGGCATGGGCGTGATCGAGATCGAGCGTGATCGTGCCCAGCTCCGTCACCAGCGCCACGCGCACCACATCGCCAAGCGGCGCAGCGACCGGCACCGGTGCCGGGGTGCGCGTGGCGGGCGGGCTCGCGCCGGTCAGCGCGGCCAGCAGGCACGGAGCGGCGAGCAAGGCGAATCGGCGGTTCATGGCCGCGACCATGCCCCATCACGATTACCGAATGCCACGATTACCGAACGGAAGCCGGTTCAATCCTCGCCGTCGCCTGGTCCACCAGCGCACCCGCCGTCCACGCCCGGTTGCGGATGGTCCAACCACAGCAGATCTGCCCAGGCCAGTTGCCGGCCATCGGCAGCGTGGATGCCGATCGGGGCAATCGGCCGGTGGTCGCGGCGATCGACCAGCACCGGATTGGACGGAACGCCGAGCCCGTATTTCTCGCCCCATTGGCGCAGCGCGAGCATCGTCGGCAGCAAGTCGGCACCTTTGGCGGTAAGCCGGTAGGCCACCTTGCGGCGATCGTCTTCCTGCGGCTCGCGCTGCATGATCCCGTGCTGGACCAGCTTGGCGAGGCGGTTGGCGAGGATGTTGCGGGCGATGCCGAGCGCGCAAAGAAATTCCTCGAAGTGCTGCACGCCGTTGAAGCCTGCCCGCAGGATCAGGAACGACCAGCGCTCGCCCATGACTTCCAGCGCGAGCGTCAGCCCGCATTCGGCGTTGAGCGGTTCGTGCGGTTTGGCCATCGCCAACAACCTAGACGTATTGCGGAAAAGCGAAACCGGCTTTCGAACGGGCCGGTACGATCCCGCACGATCAGGCGTGCAGGCCGGTCAGCCCGGTCAGTCCGGCAGCAGGCCCCGCGCGCGCAAGTCGCGCTCAAGCGTGAGCGCATCGGTGAACACGTGGCCGTGCCAGCCGCACTGGCGCACGGCCGTGATGTTCGCCGCGTTGTCATCGATAAACAGCATCGTCCCGGGCGCGCGGCCAAAACGCGCTTCGGCCAGGCGGTAGATGCGTGGATCGGGCTTGGCGATCCGCTCCTCGCCCGAAACGACGATTTCGCGAAAACGGTCAAAAATCGGATGGTGGGGGCGAAAGTTCGCCCAGAACTCGGCGCCGAAGTTGGTGATCGCATAAAGCGGCACGCCGCGCGCATGGAGGGCCTCGACCAGCGCGAAGCTGCCCGGCACCGGCCCCGGAATACTGTCATTGAAACGCTCGGCCCAGACCGTGATCAGTTCGGCATGGCCGGGAAATTCGGCCTGGCGCTCCGCCAGCATCTCGGCGACCGGGCGGCCCTGATCGTGCTGGAAATGCCAGCGCTCGGTCACGACATTGGCGAGGAACCAGTCAAGTTCGGCAGGGTCCGCGATCAACGGTGCGTAGAGGTGGCGCAAATCCCACTGGAACAGCACCCGGCCCACATCGAACACGACCGCCTCGATCGGGCCGCCAGCGACTTGGCCCGGCTTGCTCGGATCGGTCGATTCGTCCATCTCATCCACCTCAAACGGCTGCGGCCCGCTCCCCTGTCCGGAGGCGGGCCGTTCCTGTTGCGGACCGGGCATCTTGCCCGGCCTCCGCCGAGGCGATCAGCCCTGGCGCGCCTTGAAGCGGCGGTTGGTCTTGTTGATGACGTAAGTGCGGCCGCGGCGACGGATCACGCGGTTATCCCGGTGACGGCCCTTGAGCGACTTCAGGCTGTTGCGAATCTTCATGACTGACCTCGTGCGGCAAAATGCCGCGGAAAACTGGAAGTGGCGCCGTTAAGGGGCGGGGTCGGCAAAGTCAACCGGGGTTGGCGGGGAGTGTTGCTGGATTGGTGCGGAAAGGCGCTCCCGGGGTGTCTTGGCTGGGTGCTATGAGCCTCCGCTCATAGCTTGCGGCACCCGCCCCGGGGCGCCCCCCCCCCCCCCCCACCCCCAGACACCGCCGGGGGGGGGGGGGGGGGGGGGGCGGGGCGGCGCGCG
>VMTF01000097.1 GCA_013791705.1 Sphingomonadales bacterium
GACGATGGACGGGTGGGCGCGGGGCTTCGGCGCGGAAGCGGCGCCGGGGGCACAGGCCCCCAGCGCCGCAACGATGAGCGCGAGGAGCCCCGCCCGGATCAGAACCTGGCCCTCACGCCGACATAGGCCGAGCGGGTCGGCGTGCCGTAAGTCCGCACCACTTCGTAGGCCTTGTCGAAGAGGTTATCGATCCGGCCATAGAGTTCGACCTTGCGGCCAAACGGGAACGAGGCGCGCAGGCCGACGACATCGTAGGCCGGGACCAGCGCGGTGTTGGCCTGATCGTCATAGCGGTCGCCCGCGTGGTTGAGATCGATCCCGGTGCGCAGGCCGAACGGCCAGGCATAGTCGATACTGGCCGACACGACATTCTCCGGCCGACGCGCGAGGCGGGTGCCGGTGAGCTGGTTGCGGGCATCGGTCCAGGTATAGGCGAGGTTCACGTCGAAACCCTGCCAGTCGCTGACGGCCATGGCCAGTTCGATGCCTTTCGCGCGGATGCGGCCGACGTTGAAGTAGGTGTAGGTGGCGAAATCGTAGTCGATCAGGTTGGTGGTCCGCCGGTCGAACCAGGCGAGCGACAGGCGGCCGTGGCCTTGGGCAAACGGCTGCTCGATGCTGGCGTCCCAGGCCGTGGCGGTTTCGGGCTGGAGTGCGGTGAAGCCGGTGTTGGTATAGAGCTGGTAGAGCGACGGGGCCTTGAACCCCTCGCCGTAGCTCGCCCGCAACACCGGGCCATCGACCCCGGCGAACGCGTAGGCGCCGTTGGCCGAGAGCGTGGTGCGGGTGCCGAAATCGCGATGGTCGTCGTGCCGGACCCCGCCGTTCAATGTCAGTCCGGTAACGGGGCGGAGCGTGAGGCTGGCAAAGCCGCTGTCGAGGCGGGTCTCGCCGGTGGAGCCATAGTTGTCGTTGAAGCGCGATTTCTCGGTCTCGCCGCCAACCAGCACCGTGACTTGCGTGATCGGGGTGAAGGCAAGCTGGGCTTCGATCCGCTCGTTGCGGCCATCGGTGACGTAAGGCCCGTAAACCGCATCGTCGGACACGCGGTGGCTGTCGGTGAGGCCGAAGCCGAGGCGGCCCTGCAGGCGTCCGTCGAGCCCGGCGTAGCGCAAATTGGTGAAGCCGGTGACATCGCGCTTCACGCCGAAGTTCGCCGCATCCGCGCCAAAGGCATCGTAGCCGTAGTTCGCCCGCGAGTAGTAGCCGCCGGCATCGGCCGTGAACCCGCCGCCGAGTGCGAGTTCGGCGCGCAAGTTGGCCGAGCTGCTCTCGTAACCGTCCCGTTCGATCGCGCCGCGCGCTTCGCTGAAGGCTGAGTAGCCATCGCTCTTGAGCCAGTTGCCGCCCAGCGTCAGCCCGACCGGCCCGGCCATGCCCGACAGCGAGGCGCCAAGCCGCCGTTGATCGCGCCAGCCATATTCGGCCTGGGCGCGGCCTTGCCAATCGTCGGTGGGCTTGCGGGTGATGAAATTGATCACGCCGCCGATCGCGCGGCTGCCCCACAGCACGCTCTGGGCGCCACGCACGAATTCGACCCGATCGAACTGGCCGATGGCGAAGCTGCCGAAATCGAACCCGCCGCCGACATCGGCCGGATCGTTGATCCGCACGCCGTCGATCATCACGAGGCTTTGCGAATTGTCCGCGCCGCGCACGAACACGCTGGTCGGCTGGCCGAACCCGCCCGATGCCGCGACGCTGACGCCCGGCAGACGGGCCAGCACATCGGCCGCCTGGACCGACTGATAACGCTCGATCTCGGCGCGGGTGACGACGCTGACCGACTGGCCCACTTCGGCCAGCGGAGCCTCGGTGCGGGTGGCGGTCACGACGATAGCGGACTTGTCGCCAGCCTCATCGGCCAGCGCCGGAGTGACGGCAACGATCGAACAACCCAGAAAAAACAGATACTTCACACGCAATACTCCCGTCATGAACGAATGCCGTTCATGGCGAGAGAACCCGCGCGAAATCGCGGGCTCACGCTGCAATCCGGTACACCCCGCCCGGCGCGGAACGACCATCTCGGGCAGGTCTCCTGACTCCCGGATCTACGCTTTCCACCTGCCTTCCCAGCGTGAGCCAGTGGCGTTTTCGGCGGATCGCTCCCCGGTCACAGTTGCGGGGGCAGCGCGGGAATTTTACCCGCTTCCCTCTTAGGCCCGGACATGACCGATCGAACCGCGAACGCTCATGCACCAGACAACCCGTGATGCGGATCGGCCGATAGAACGGTTTGTTCGCAAGTGCAAGATCGCGAAGAGGGCACGCACCGGGCGCGGCGCAGGCTTGCTCCGCCCGGTTAACCGGCGGGGAGGCGCGCGTCCCGCAGCGGGACAGCACGGATTCGCCGGCTGTGTGGGGCGCCCGCGCGCGCTATGCGCCGGAGCAGCGATCCGAAAGGCCTTGATGCCCGTTTTTCCACCCCACGACCTGCCCGCCGCTGCTTACGATCTGCGGCCGCGCGATTTTCACGCGCGGCTCTCGCGGCGGACGCGCGGCGTTGGCGCGGCCCGCGCCGCTCGCCATCGTGGCCGACACGCGCTGGCACTGATCGCGGCGGTGGCGGTCCCGGCGGTCGCAGCCCCGCGCGAATGGGCCGGAGCGTGGAGCGGCTTCGATTCGGGTCAGGCCGAAGCAGCGATGCTGACGGTGCCCTTCGAACCGGCCGGCGGCGGCGTAAACGGTTCGGCGCCCTACTATCTCATGCCCGCCAGCGCCCCCGCGCCGCTCGATACCGAGGCGCATTGGGGCGGCCAGGCGGTCGCCGGTCCGGCGGCGCAGGTGCTGCGCGCGCGCGGCAGCGAGGCCGACCGGATGCGGGCGCTCACCTGCCTGACCCAGGCGATCTATTACGAAGCGGCCAGCGAACCCGATGCCGGTCAGCGCGCGGTGGCGCAAGTCGTGCTTAACCGGGTTGCCCACCCGGCCTATCCGCAAACGGTGTGCGGCGTGGTCTATCAGGGGTCGGAACGGCCGACCGGATGCCAGTTCACTTTCACATGCGACGGGGCGCTGGCGCGGACCCCGGTCCCGCTGTTCTGGCGGCGCGCCGAAGCGGTCGCGCGCGCGGCACTGGCGGGCCATGTCTATGCGCCGGTCGGACTGGCGACGCATTATCACACGACCGCGATTCACCCCTACTGGGCCGACAGCCTCGCCTACCTCGGCACGATCGGCGCACACCGGTTCTATCGCTTCGGCGGCCCGGCCGGCGCGCCCGCGACATTTAATGTGGCACGCTATCGCGGCGGCGAGCCCGCAGCCGCGCCGCTGCCCCGGCCGGCGCTGGCCACTGTCCCGGCGCAAGCTGCGGGCGCGCCGCAGACGTCCGACGCCGGAACCGATCCGGTGGCAATCGAGCGGGCGTTTGCGCGGGGGTTCAAGGTCGCGTCAGTGGCAGCCGATACTGGCGGCAGCCCGGCGGGCGCACCTGCCCGGGCGCTGCCTGCGCCAGCTTATGCGGCGAGCGTTGCCGCCCGCGGCGGCGATGCGCTCTACACGGCCAAGGCGCTGCCCGGGGCGAATGCCATCCGGCCGGAATACGCCAATTCCGGGCAATGGATCAGCCGGACGGGCACCTGACCGGCGCCAAGCACCTGCCATAGCTTGCGAAATTCCAGCCTGTTAATTTTCCTAAACCATGCTGCGACACCAAGCCTTAGCGCCGCACAGCGCATTGACGGCTGCAAGGGCCAGTCTGCGGGAGTAATTTGGCAATGCCTTTGATGTTTTCCGGCTCACACCGCCCGGTCCGATCGCCGCTGACGCGCTTCCTCACAGGCGGCGGGACAAAACCGGCGAGCAACGACAACCACCGCGCGATTGCCGACAATCCGCTGCTGCGCGCGACGCTGACCCATTTCGCCGCGTACGGCCTGAGCGCGGCGGTGCAAGCGCGGCAATTTGCCGAGGATGCGCGATGTGACGGCGACGCCGAGGGCTGCGACCACTGGCAAGCCGTGTGCCGCCTGCTCGACCGGCGCATGGCCGACCGGATCGGCGAATTCAGCGCGAGCGGGGCCGCCAGCGCATAAGGCCCTGAACGCGCGCTTCGGAGCGCCTGAACGCACACTCCGGAAAGCCTGAACGCTTACTCCGGAAAGCCTGAACGCTTACTCCGGAAAGATGGTCAGGCGCGCGTTAACCTTGCACTGATGCCCGCTCGTTAACACCGGCCTGATAGAGTTTTCCGTGCTGTGCGGGGAACTGCAGGAGGGCGCCTCATCATCGAACGGCTCGCCAACGGGTTGCGCGTGCTGCTTGGCACGGATGCGATCGACGACCGGGTCCGGCGGGCCCTGGTGGCGAACCTCTACGCGCGTCCGATCGCCCAGGTGAGCGGCAATCTGATCGGGCTGGGCTGCGCGGCGGTGACGGCATGGGCCAGCGACATCAGGGCACTCGATTTTCTCGCTGCAGCGCTGGCGGGTGCAACCGCGCTGCGCGTGACCATCAATATCGCGCTGCCCCGCCTGGCCGCGCGCGCCACCCGCGCCGCGGAACGGGCCTATGGCATCGCCACCTTCCTTTACGCGGCGTTGGTCGGCTTGCTCGCGGCGGCCGCTAACCTGCTCAATGCGCCCCCCGCCGTGCAGGTGTTGACGGCGTGCTACGCGGTCGGATTCGGGATCGGCGGCGCGGGCCGGAGCGCCGGGCGGCCACAGATCGCGATCGGGCAACTGGTGTTCGCGACGCTTCCGCTGGCAGCGGCTCTGGCGATCCGGGGCGATCCGGCATCGCTCGCCACGGCGGGGTTCATCGTGCTGACCATTCCGGCCGTCTGCTCGACGGTCGCCCACGTCTTCCGGCTGCTGCACCGCTCGATCGACGCGGCGGAAACGAGCGGGCAACTGGCCGAGCGGATGCAGCAGCTTGCGAATACCGACGTGGTGACCGGCGCGCTCAACCGCGCCGGGCTGGACCAGCAACTGCGCGAACGCGTCGCCGCGCTCGCACCCGGACAACACCTGGCGCTGCTGTGGTTCGATCTCGACCACTTCAAGCAGGTCAACGACACGCTCGGCCACCAGGCCGGCGACCGGGTGCTGGCCCAAGTCGGCAAGCGGCTTGGCGAACAGGCGCCGGACAATGCCGCGGTCGCCCGTTATGGCGGCGACGAATTCATCGTGGCGTGCAGCATCGCCGGGCGGCGCGAAGCCTTGCTCCTGGCGCAGCGCCTGCATGAGCACGTGACCGCGCCGTTCCGCCTCAACGGCGCCGCGCCCACCGACCGCGCGGAATCCGGTGCGGCCGGAGCGCCGATGCGGGTCGGCACCTCGCTCGGGATCGCGCTGCTGCCAGACGACGGCGCCGAAATCGCCGCCGTGCTGCAGGCCGCCGACCTCGCGCTTTACAACGCCAAGCTCAACGGACGGAACCAGGCCGTGTGCTACGATCCCGCGATGACCCGCAGCATGGCGGTGCGGCGCGAGATCGAGGACGAATTGCGGGCTGCGATGCTGCGCGAGGAACTGTCGATCTATTTCCAGCCGATCATCGAGCTGGCCACCGGGCGGATTCGGGCGTTCGAGGCGCTGGTGCGCTGGTTCCACCCGGTAAAGGGCGAGATCACCCCGGACCAGTTCATCCCCGTGGCCGAGGAGACCGGGATGATCGTCTCGCTCGGCAACTGGGTGACCGCCCAGGCGGCCCGGGTGGCGGCGACGTGGCCCGACGACGTGATGCTGACCGTCAATCTCTCGCCCGCCCAGATCAAGGCGCCGGGCGGCGCGCTCGGCATACTCACCGCGTTGCGGAGCGCCGGCCTGCCGCCGCAGCGGCTGGAACTGGAAATCACCGAGCCGGTGTTGCTTGAGCGCAATGGCGGCACCGATGCGTTCGTCGCCGGTCTGGGCGAAGCCGGTGTGCGGTTTGCGCTCGACGATTTCGGCACCGGCTATTCGTCGCTGTCGCATCTTTCCAAATACCGCTTTTCGCGGATCAAGATCGACCGCAGCTTCGTTTCCGGCAGTGACGCCGGAAGCC
The DNA here is from genome assembly GCA_013791705.1 of Sphingomonadales bacterium. Classification (GTDB taxonomy): domain Bacteria; phylum Pseudomonadota; class Alphaproteobacteria; order Sphingomonadales; family Sphingomonadaceae; genus Novosphingobium. The sequence continues at coordinate 5,992 of VMTF01000097.1, forward strand.
GCGGCGATGCGACCATCCGCGCGGTGGCGGAAATGGCCGGAGCGCTCGGCATGGAATTGACCGCCGAGGGCATCGAGACGATCGAACAGGCGCGCCAGATGGCGATGCTGGGGTGCACGCTCGGCCAGGGCTGGCACTTCAGCCGCGCCGTGCCGGATTATCTGGCGGCGATGCTGATCGCGCAGGAACGCGACAGCCCGGCGGCGGTGCGGCTGGCGAGCTGAGTCCGCGTGCGTGATATTCGGCACGCAGTTGCCCATTATTGCTATTGCGAACTCTTATCGGAAATTGTCTGGAAGCAGGCGCTTTTCCCGGTTGCATTCGCATCTGCACATGATTAGGGCGGCTTCCGTTCAATCGGGCCCCTGCACCTTTTGCGCGGGACAGCAGCAGGCCGGCCCAACAGCGAGATCTGGTCCCGCGTCAGGGAAGGTAGTCAATGGCTCGCAAGAAAATCGCCCTTATCGGCGCTGGCAACATCGGCGGCACGCTCGCCCATCTCGCAGCGCAGAAGGAACTCGGTGACATCGTCCTGTTCGACGTTGTCGAAGGTGTTCCGCAGGGCAAGGCACTCGATCTGTCGCAGTGCGGCCCGGTCGAAGGGTTCGATGCCAGCATCATTGGCAGCAACGATTACAAGGATATCGCGGGCGCGGACGTGATCATCGTCACCGCCGGGGTCGCCCGCAAGCCGGGCATGAGCCGCGATGACCTGCTCGGCATCAACCTCAAGGTGATGAAGGCCGTGGGCGAAGGCATTGCCGCCAACGCACCGGACGCCTTCGTGATCTGCATCACCAACCCGCTCGACGCGATGGTCTGGGCGCTGCGCGAATTTTCGGGTCTGCCGCACAACAAGGTCGTCGGCATGGCCGGCGTGCTCGATTCGGCGCGCTTCACCACGTTCCTCGCCTGGGAATTCGGCGTTTCGGTGCGCGACGTGAACACGTTCGTGCTGGGCGGCCATGGCGACACGATGGTCCCGGTCGTGCGTTATTCGACCGTCAACGGCATTCCGGTGCCCGATCTCGTGAAGATGGGCCTTTCGACCCAGGAGAAGATCGACGCGATCGTGCAGCGCACCCGTTCGGGCGGCGGCGAGATCGTCGGCCTGCTCAAGACCGGTTCGGCGTTCTACGCCCCGGCCACCTCGGGCATCGCGATGGCCGAAGCCTATCTCAACGACCAGAAGCGCATTCTGCCTTGCGCCGCCTATGTCGAAGGCGCCTATGGCGTTGACGGCCTCTATGTCGGCGTGCCGGTGATGATCGGCGCGGGCGGCGTCGAGAAGATCATCGAGATCGAACTCGACGATGCCGACAAGGCCGGACTTCAGGTCTCGGTCGATGCGGTCAAGGAACTGCTGGTGGCCTGCAAGGCCATCGACGGCAGCCTGGCCTGACTCGAACACGGGCCGGAATAGCATTTCAGCCTGAACCACTCCGCCTCCCCAGGAGCGAATTCCATGTCTATTCTCATCGACAAGAATACCAAGGTCATCACCCAGGGCATGACCGGCGCGACCGGCACCTTCCACACCCAGGCCGCGCTCGATTACGGCACGCAGATGGTCGCGGGCGTAACCCCCGGCAAGGGCGGCACCTCCCACATCGGGCTGCCCCAGTTCAACACTGTCGCGGAAGCCAAGGCCGTTACCGGCGCGACCGCGAGCTGCATCTATGTGCCGCCGCCGGGCGCGGCCGACGCCATCCTTGAGGCGATCGATGCCGGGATCGAACTGATCGTGTGCATCACCGAAGGCATTCCGGTGCTCGACATGGTTCGCGTCAAGCGCGCGCTGACCGGTTCGAAGAGCCGCCTGATCGGGCCTAACTGCCCCGGCGTGCTCACCCCGAACGAGTGCAAGATCGGCATCATGCCCGGCAGCATCTTCAAGCAGGGCAGCGTCGGCGTCGTCAGCCGTTCGGGCACGCTTACCTATGAAGCCGTGTTCCAGACCTCGCAGATCGGCCTCGGCCAGACCACCGCAGTCGGCATCGGCGGCGCCCCGGTCAACGGCACCAACTTCATCGACGTGCTGGAACTGTTCCTGGCCGATGACGCGACCAAGTCGATCATCATGATCGGCGAAATCGGCGGCAGCGCCGAAGAAGAAGCCGCGCAGTTCCTCAAGGACGAAGCCAAGCGCGGTCGCCGCAAGCCGATGGCCGGCTTCATCGCCGGCCGCACGGCGCCTCCGGGCCGCCGCATGGGCCACGCCGGGGCGATCGTCTCGGGCGGCCAGGGCGGCGCCGAGGACAAGATCGCGGCGATGGAAGCCGCCGGGATCAAGGTTTCGGCCTCGCCCTCGCTGCTGGGCGAAACGTTGGCCGAAGCGCTCAAGGAATACGCCTGATGCGGCGCGGGCGGCCGGCGGGGTTCTCCCCCGCCGCCGCCCCTGCCCTTCGGGGCCGCAGTGATCCGTCGGACGGGGAAGACGCCGGGTCCGCTGCCACGAAACACGAAAAAATACGGTTGCGCCGGGAGGGCGGAAATAACCATCCCGGGACTAGATTTGGGGGAACTGAAGGCGCGCTGCGCCTTTCGGGATGGAGTATTGGTGCCGGCCATTCCTCCCCAGGAACGCTTCCGGCAGCGAGCATCGCAAGCTGGACGCCCCGAGCGGGCAAAGGATGAATGCAATGGGCCAGGAAATGCAGGACTTTCTCCCCGACGCGGGACAGGACGAGCCGGATCACAACCGGGCCCAGCCCGGCCCGAGCTGGCAGCGTGACAACTGGCCGCTGGTCGGCGGGGCCGCCGAAGACGACCTGACCCAGGCGCTCGACCCGCTGGCGCTGCGCGAAGCCATCCGCAAGAGCGCCGGCAAGGCGGGCGCACCGGCGATCGACGAGGCGGCGCTGGAGCAGGCCGCCTCGGATTCGATCCGGGCGATGATGCTGATCCGCACCTTCCGCGTGCGCGGCCACCTCGCCGCCGATCTCGATCCGCTGGGCCTGGCGCGGCAGAACCTGCCGGCCGACCTTGCGCCCGAGTATCACGGTTTCACCGGCGCCGCGCTGGACCGCAAGGTCTTCATCGGCGGCAACCTGGGGCTCGAGTGGACGACGGTGCGCGAACTCGTCGAAATCCTGCACAGGAACTACTGCGGCAAGGTCGGCGTGGAATACATGCACATCGCCGACGTGGAGGAACGACGCTTCCTGCAGGAACGGATCGAAGGCGGCGACAAGTCGATCGACTTCACCCCCAACGGCAAGAAGGCGATCCTCTCCGCCGTGGTGCGCGGCGAGCAGTACGAAAAGTTCCTCGGCAAGAAATACGTCGGCACCAAGCGCTTCGGCCTGACGGCGGAGAATCGATGATCCCGGCGCTGGAAGCGGTGATCAAGTATGGCGGCCAGCTCGGCGTGAAGGAAATCGTTTACGGCATGGCCCACCGCGGCCGCCTGAACGTGCTCGCGCACGTGATGGCCAAGCCTTACAAGGTGATCTTCCACGAATTCTCCGGCGGCAGCGCCAGCCCCGACGACGTGGGCGGATCGGGCGACGTGAAGTATCACCTCGGCACCTCGACCGACCGCGATTTCGACGGGATCAAGGTGCACATGAGCCTGATGCCCAACCCCAGCCACCTCGAGACGGTGGACCCGGTGGTGCTCGGCAAAGTGCGCGCCTACCAGCAGTTTCACGATGATATCGGCGTCGGCAAGCACAAGCAGGTGCTCCCGGTGCTGATCCACGGCGATGCCGCGTTCGCCGGCCAGGGCATCGTGTGGGAATGCTTCGGCTTTTCCGGCGTGCGCGGCTACAATACCGGCGGCTGCATCCACTTCATCATCAACAACCAGATCGGCTTCACCACCAGCCCGCAGTTCTCGCGCGGCTCGCCCTATCCCTCGGACGTGGCGAAAGGCGTGCAGGCGCCGATCCTGCACATCAACGGCGACGATCCCGAAGCGGTGACGTTCGCCTGCAAGCTGGCGATCGACTACCGCCAGCAGTTCGGGCGCGACATCGTGGTCGACATGTGGTGCTATCGCCGCTTCGGCCACAACGAGGGTGACGAGCCGAGCTTTACCCAGCCGCTGATGTATGCGCGAATCCGCCAGCATCCGCCGGTCAGCCAGGTCTATGCCGCGCGGCTGAAAGCCGAAGGCGTGATCGACGACGCCTTCCTGCCGGAAACCGAAAGCGCGTTCGTCAGCCAGCTTGAAGAACAATTCGACGCGGCCAAGGACTACAAGGCCAACGAGGCCGACTGGTTCGGCGGGCGCTGGAGCGGGTTCAACAAGCCGATGGACCCCGAAACCGCGCGGCGCAACGTGCCGACCGGGATCGAGCAAAAGCTGTTCGACAGCCTCGGCCGCAGCCTCACCACGGTTCCCGACGACCTGCAAATCCACAAGACGCTGGGCCGCGTGCTCGACGCCAAGCGGGCGATGTTCGCGAGCGGTGACGGATTTGACTGGGCGACCGGCGAGGCGCTCGCGTTCGGCGCGCTGCTCTCGGAAGGCTACGCCGTGCGGCTTTCGGGCCAGGATTCGGGCCGCGGCACTTTCAGCCAGCGCCACGCGGTGTGGGTCGACCAGACCGACGAGCACAAGTACGTGCCGCTGATGACCGTGCCACACGGCCGGTTCGAGGTGCACGACAGCACGCTGTCGGAATATGGCGTGCTCGGCTTCGAATATGGCTATGCCAGCGCCGACCCCAAGACGCTGGTGCTGTGGGAAGCGCAGTTCGGCGATTTCGCCAACGGCGCGCAGATCGTGATCGACCAGTACATCGCCTCGTCGGAGTCCAAGTGGCTGCGCGCGAACGGCCTCGTGATGCTGCTGCCGCACGGCTACGAAGGCCAGGGACCCGAGCATTCCTCCGCCCGGCTGGAACGCTATCTGCAGCTCTGCGCGCAGGACAACATGCAGGTCTGCAACATCACCACCCCGGCCAACTACTTCCACGTGTTGCGCCGCCAGATGCACCGCCCGTTCCGCAAGCCGCTGATCATCATGACGCCCAAGTCGCTGCTGCGCCATCCGCTCGCCAAATCGAGCGCGAACGAATTCATCGGCGACGGGCACTTCATGCGGATCCTGTCCGACATGACGCCGGTGGCCGACAAGGACATCCGCCGGGTGGTGCTGTGTTCGGGCAAGGTCGCCTATGACCTGTTCGAAGCGCGCGACGCGGCCGAGATCACCGATACGCAGGTGATCCGGCTGGAGCAGCTCTATCCGTTCCCCGGTGAACCGCTGGCGGTGCGCCTGGCGCGGATGACGAACCTCGAAGACGTGGTCTGGTGCCAGGAAGAACCGAAGAACAACGGTGCGTGGTTCTTCGTCGAACCCGAAATCGAGGAAGCGCTCGCCGCGGCCGGTTGCAAGGTGGCCCGTCCCCGCTATGCCGGCCGCGCCGCCAGCGCCTCGCCCGCGACGGGCCTGGCCAAGCGCCACCAGTCCGAACAGGCGGCCCTGGTCGCCGACGCGCTCGGGCTGTCCGTTCGTTCCGAAATCCGGCGGCGACTGCAGGCCTGATCCCGCATTCGCCCCGCAATCCGAGTTTTTTGGCAGTTTTCTGGGCCAGCAAGCCTGAGGATGTAACAAATGTCGATCGAAGTGAAAGTCCCCACGCTGGGCGAATCCGTGACCGAAGCCACCATCGGCCAGTGGCTCAAGCAACCGGGCGAAGCGGTGAAGCTCGATGAGCCGATCGCCAGCCTCGAGACCGACAAGGTCGCGATCGCGGTCAATGCCCCGGCTGCCGGGGTAATGGGCGCGCAACTGTTCCAGGCCGGTGACAACGTTTCGGTCGGCGCGCTGCTCGCGACGATCGAAGCGGGCAGCGGCGCGGCCGCAGCGCCCGCCCCGGCTCCGGC